>CAYHVQ010000050.1:0-2132 GCA_964360435.1 uncultured Gammaproteobacteria bacterium | reverse complement strand
AAGGTGTCTGATATCAGGATTATCTGTTCTGTCTTGCAATCCAATCAATGTTTTATTTTTCGGCACCAGAAAAATTGCATATTCATGTGTGTAATGAAAATTATTTCCCTGCGTACCTCCGGGGTTATGAATAATCGTTATCGTGTATTGGTCATGTGCTACAAAAATCTGCTCAAGCAAAACGCTCAAATGCGCCTGTTCGTTGTCATCAATCGCACAAATTAGGACACCATCGTCTTTCAAAAGATTTTTTGCCAGATTGAGGCGGTGGCGCATAAATGAGAGCCATTTGCTGTGTCGGTATTCGTCGTCCTTGTCTACATAGTCATTGTTGTACTTCCAGTTTTTTGCGCCAGTGTTATATGGCGGATCAATATAGATAAGGTCAACCTTACCTTTGTGCGTGTAGTTAAGAACCGAAAGCGCGAGATAGTTATCGCCCTCGATCATCAAGTTGTTCGGATATGCTTCGTCCAAATTAAGGCGGTTTTTGATGACTTCTTTCAGAACCGGCACTTGGGTTTTTGATTGCTCAACGACATCTTCCTGTTTATCCTCAAAAACCAGCCCAAGATTGTTTTTCTTGAGTTTCCTGATTTGAGCTTCTAGCTCTACCACTTTCTTTTGTAAATTATTGTCTGTCATAGTTATTTCAAAAGCTCGTCGCTTGATACTCCCAACGCTTGAGTAATTTTCTCAATAGGGTAGAGTAATGCCAATTCACTCATTCAATCACCGTCCCGATAAATTTCTTTCCTTGCAAAATATTCTTTACGTTTTCCAGATCCGCGCCGCGCGCGACGATCACGCGCATCTTCCATCGTGCCGCCCATTTGGTCGCAATCGGATCAAAGGGAGCGCTTGAGCCGGGTACCCATACATCTCCCACGATTTCCCGAAGCATCTTCCACGTCATTCGATCATACGGTAACGCATCCGCATGCGTATGAGGATCCTTATCATACACGCGTTCGATATTTGAGAGATTGATAATCTCTCTCGCTCCATATCGCCTCGCGAAACGCACCGCACAATAATCCGATGACCAACCAGGTTTCCAACCGGTTCCGATCAGAATCGGTTCGTCCCACTTCTTTTTTTGACGCGGATCTTTCACCATCACCGGATGAGCAATGGCGCGAAAAATGGTACGCAACAAATGCCCGTTTAAACGACAGGAATGAATCCCCAACCAATCCATATCCTCCGGGTCGAGCGGCACGACTTCTTTTGCCGCATGCATATAGGCACGCGCCGTTCCTCCGCCGCCTCCAATCAAAATGAAGCGTCGACCTTGCGCCACTTGATCAAGAATGAACGTATAAAAATCTTTTAAAAACTGGGTATCGATGCCTGTCGCTGGGACGAGAAGGGAACCGCCAAGGGAAATGACAATAGGGGGAGAAAGATTCATAGGGGATCCCTGATCAACCCATTCGTGACCCACGACACAAGCCAGAACACGATCGCGCCAAAAAAAGCCGCCCAAAATCCTTCGATTCGAAATCCTGGAACAAACGCCGACGCCAGCCAAAACATCAACGCATTGATCACCAATGTGAACAATCCAAGCGTCAACACCGTGATTGGAAACGAGAAGAATGCAAAAATAGGACGGATCAGCGCGTTCACGAGCCCGATCATGACCGCCGCAATAAGCGCGCTTCCGAACCCTGTGACGGACACGCCTGGAACGACACGCGATACGAGAATGACAGCTAGGGCATTGAGGACGAGACGAAGAAGGAGAAACATAAAATATTTGTTGTTATTTACGTCGTGTGCCTTTGACGGATTTCTTTGACTATATTCTCCGCTTGTATTAATCGCTCACGTAAAATGGAGGCGATCTCCATCGCGGTTTCGAACTTTTTCAGCCCCTCGTCTACGTTCGGCTCACCACGTTCAAACCATCGTGCCGTTTCCTCAAGTTGCGTAAAGGCTTGGGCGAAATCAAGGTCCTGTTTTTTCTTGGCCATAGGAAGGATGAATGGATTTTACCATGGAATCGACCGTTCCATCTTTTAAGTGAATCTCTACCGTTTGTCCAGCCGTGACGCGATCTATCGTACAGATCGCCTTCCCCTGCTTATCCGCGACAAACGCATAACCGCGTCTCAAAATTTGAGACG
>CAYHVQ010000049.1:0-2453 GCA_964360435.1 uncultured Gammaproteobacteria bacterium | reverse complement strand
AAGCTGGGGATGGATCACCTCCTTTCTAGGGAGTATTGAGCAGCCGGTTTCCGGTCTGCTCATTAGTCGCGATCCCGCAAGGGGTCGGAGACGTGAAAGTGCGTTGCTTGATCACGATTAGGTTGTCAATCATAAAACACCCCGCAACGGGGTGCTTTACGTTCTCCAAAAATTACTTTGAGAAAAAAGGCTCCATCTGCAACGCCATCTGAACGGTCACAACCGCATACACCACCGCCCACAACCCCAAAATTTCCAGCCCCTCGCGCGCACCAGAACCCTGCGTTTTAGCGCGTTCGTACGCTGCGGACAATCCTTTAGCAATCACGACAACATGCATGATCATCGCAATGGCGATCATGACACTATTCATGATGCGCACAAACTCCACACCGTCACTCACCGAGGTAAAAAACCAGGCAACCGGAAGGAATCCCAAAAGCACCAATGCCAGTGTCGCCAATCCAACAACGCTGACCCCAAGCAACTGACGGACAGTGATATCCGCGCCCCGTAGTGCAGAAAAAATATAGAGCGACGGAATGCAGAGAATAAATGACGCGACAATCGTCACAATGAGCGACTGGCTGTCTCGCAACCAAACATTGAAATCCGAAACGAATGTCCCCATAACAAATCCATAGACGGCAATCACCGCGAGGGAAAATACCACGAGCATCATCAGAAAGGATTCCCCAACGCTACCGTCTAAGATTGCGCGAAACAAGTCCTGTCGGCGTTTGAGCACCGTATTGAGCGTAAAACGATCAGACATAATGTTGCTGTTAAGACTTACATATTAATGTCACGGACAAAGTGAAAAAGTCCTTCAAACACGTTTCCGCCATAGAGTCGAACAAACGACACCGTTCCTCCGATTTCATCAATCAGTCCGACCCACGGCCGCAGGAGCCAACTAATCTGAAGGCCGACAACTGCAAACACCCCAAACCACATCACACTAATGAGAAAAGCTTTCTGCAAAGGAACGGTTCGCCCTAGAGATTTAAAGAACAACCACCATCCTGACAGCGTCACCATCGCGGCGCAAAAGAGGGTCAAAAGGAGAAACGGATCATGCGTGCTATCTTGCCAAATAAAGTAGGCAAGAATCGGCGAAAGACTTGCCAAAAACATCGAAATAACTGCAAGAAGATGAAGGGAGAGCCGGAGGAGGTGACGGAAAGAAAGATCAACCCCCAGCACGGCGGAGAGGATACTGACCGCAAAAAATGAAACGGCGAGCGTCCCAAAAAGCAAGAGCGGTAACTTCACTAAGACATAAAAAATTTGAATCCCGCCGGTGAACGTCCCGACAACCGCGCCAAAAATACTGGAGAACAGAATAATCGTCCACAGCAAGGCAACCACGCTCACACCTTGATCTGATCCATCTAACGGGAACCGAAGGACGGCGCGGAACGATTGCCACAGCTGAAGCCCTTGACGCCTACGCCAGGAAGTAAAGAGAAGTGCAACCAAACCTACAAACATCCCTCCGGCCAACAGCAAAAGTCGAAGATCCTGGGATCGGTTGTACCGAATAGTGATGGCACCGGGTTGCGCGTCCGTGATCGGAGGAGCCTCCGATCCCTCTGGAACAAACAAGACAAATCGAAATTTCGTGATATCTTTTTGATTCAACACCTCAAGAGGAATCGTGGACGCCCGCAGACGATCCGCCGCCCAAATCGGCCGATTCTCCTTATTCCATAATTCATAGGTGTACTGCTCCTGCGCCCATGCTTCCGGCACCGTCATCGCATCAAATTGAACACGCTCAAACCAATGCGGATTCACGGATACAAATTGCGAAGGATAGATCATTGTTCCCTCGATCACCTCGGTCTTCACTTTCACCTTAATTTCCTGGAAAGTCGCATGAGCCGCCGGAGCCGTAAAAACACCGAGGGTGAAAAACGCGAGAAGGAATATTTTGGAGTTGAATTTTATCACAAAGATATTGTCGCATAGGAGTTACAGGAATGCAAGATCCTAATTTTACCCACCCGTATCAGACTTGTCAAAGCGTAACCATTCTGGTAGAGTGGATGTGCTTTTAAAGTCTTGTATTCTACGGATTTGTGAGGTTGAGAATAGAGAGGAATCGCTCACGCTATGTAAACTCTGGCCGAGAAAATCAGGAGCGCAGTGCTAGCGAGCACGGATTTGTGCTAATAGGGACTGGTCATCTGCCTTGTGAAGTAAATTCCTGAAAAAATCCGAAGGATTTTTGAGAGAGAGGAGAAGGTGTGGCGAAAGCCAGAGTCGCCCCGACCCTGTCGGGTAAACGCAGGCAGTAGCCCAGCTTCGACGAGAGGGCATGTAGCTCAGCTGGTTAGAGCGCAGTCCTGATAAGACTGAGGTCCCTGGTTCGAATCCAGGCATGCCAACCAACGTGTATCAAGACCCCGAGCAAATCAGGAGCACAGCGGAGCGAGCACGGATTTGCG
>CAYHVQ010000048.1:0-3050 GCA_964360435.1 uncultured Gammaproteobacteria bacterium | reverse complement strand
CTCGATGAATCCCGGCGACGCGTTTTGGTTGAAGAGATCGGATTTCATAAATGTCGCAAGTTTGGCATCGAAAACAATGTTTGGCCCCTTGATCGCGACAACATCGCAGTTTCCTTTATACCATCGGATCGTGACAACGCCGCTTACTTTTTCATTGACTTTATCGATATATGCATTCAAATTTTCCATGAGCGGTTCGTACCAAAGCGCGCCATAGCAGAGATACGCCCACTTTTGGTCTATCATCTCCTTGAATTCGTTTTCATACCTCGTGCAAACGTATTTCTCGAGATCGCGATGCGCCGTAATGATCGTATGCCCCGCGGGCATTTCATACAACCCACGCACTTTCAAACCCACAATCCGATCCTCCAAATGGTGAGAAATACCAACGCCGTGTCGAGCTGCCATCTTATTCAAGGCCATGATCAAATCGCCGAGCTTCATCACCTTCCCGTTAATCGCAACAGGTAATCCTTTAACAAATTCCAATTGAACAAGCTCGGCCTCATCTGGTGCCAATTGCGGAAGCGTGCAGACTTGCAGAATTTTCTCAAGCGGAGGAATTTTTTCCGGATCTTCAATCTCCCCCGACTCCCCGGTGACCCCCCACATATTGTCGTCATACGAATACGGCGATTCGGATGTTTGACTAATGGGAATATGGTTCTTTTTTGCGTACTCAATTTCCTCATCTCGACCCATCGCCCATTCACGAACCGGCGCGATGATTTTGATATCCGGATTCAGCGCAAGCGCGCTTCCCTCAATACGCACCTGATCATTCCCCTTTCCCGTCGCGCCATGAGCGATGGTATCCGCGTTTTCCTGTCCAGCAATCTGAACAGCGATTTTTGCAAGCAGTGGCCGCCCGACGGGCGTACTCAAATGATACATCCCCTGATACGACGCATTAGCCTTGATCGCTCGCGAAATATACCGTTCTGCAAATTCATCTTTCGCATCTACGACAATCGCTTTCTTTGCCCCGAGATCCAGCGCTTTTTGGCGAATTTTTTCCATATCATCCGCCTGTTGTCCAATATCCACCGTCAGCGCGATCACCTCCGCATGGTAAACATCTTGAATCCATTTAAGCATGACCGACGTATCCAGCCCTCCGGAATACAGAAGCACAACACGCTTAACTTCGTCTGCGCGCGGCTCATAGGAAGCAACTTTTACATACGGATGGTCGAGTTTCATGGATGCTAAATTAAACTCATCGTTTTAAGTCCATTCGTCGTGACAAGGGGTAAAATGATCGCTGAATCATACATTCGCGCCGCCTCCATTAAGCAACGGGTTTCGACCCACAAATCCCCATCCCCGTACGGCATAAAAAAATCTGCAATATTATCCACGCCCATTGAAACATTCACACCTTCTTCAAGCAGGATGCGAAGCGGCGCGATCGAATTGTGCAGGAGCGCCTGTTTGGGAAGTTGGGTCATGCTTAGCGCAGCAAATGGACAGATCGTGACATTCATTCCCGCGGTTTTTAGTAACTGGGCAACCGCGTGCTGCTCTTCCAGAGATTGTGCGGAGAGCGAGATGGCATGCACGGCCGTAACCCTCCCTTCCATCCTATACTTCATCGTCAATTCCGCCAGGCGGCGCGTCTCATGTTCATCGGGATTATTTTCCTGATCCACATGGACATCCAAATCTTTCTGATATTTCTTTGCAAGCTCAAAAATGGTTTGCAAGTGCAGATCATCCCTCGGCCGATCGCGGGACGGAAGCCCACCGACGAGATCCGCAAATTCCAACGACGCTTCGAACAGTCTTCGATTCTCCGAGTCCCGCAGTCCCTGTAAAGGATGCGCCACAATTTGAATGTTGATTCTATTTTGGTATTCTTCTTTTAGTTCACGGGCGACGGTGATAGGAAGTAGCTCAACAATCCGATCAACGTCAATGTGCGTTCGGATCGCATGAACGCCTTGTAAAACCATGTCGTCTAAAACCCGCCGCATCCGTTTTTCAAGATCTTCTTTTGTATACTTTTTCTTGATCTCATTCATCAAGTCCCACTTTGACGGCAACGCCTCCTGCGCTTGAGAAAAACGATCAGGGGAAATCGTGTAGGCCTTATCGAGATGGGCGTGGAGATTTGTCCAACCCCCACGTTTGCGAACCTGTTCCAAAAACCAAGTTTTCAAGAGTGTTTCAAAAAAGACCGCTCCCACGGTCCGATCTCCTCGTCCGACAATGTTTTTCGATTGATGAGGATTGCTGGCCATATACTCGCACACAAAAACTCCAATCTCACGATAGAATAGCAGGTTCACGAGTCCGCGTCAAATTTTTTTAGCCAATCATTGACTTCAAAAGTTTCATTACTTGACTGGGATCCGCCCTCCCCTGTGTTTCCTTCATCACCTGCCCGACAAGAAACTGAAGCGCGGCGATCTTTCCCTCCCGCACGGAAGCAACAACCTCCGGGTGACTCGCAAGCACACGCTGAACCACTGGCTCAAGCGTGCCATGATCCGAAACCTGCCACAGCCCCTTTGATTCAATTATTTGTGAAGGATCCCCACCATTTTTTAGCATCAGCTCCACAACGGTCTGTCCTGCGCTGGAACTAATTCGTCCTTGATGGAGGAGCGCAATCAGTTCTGAAAAATTTTCTGGCGTAACCGAGAGCTCCGAAAGGCGAGAATCTGTGGTTTTTAGATGACGAAAAAGCACCGTAGTCATCCAGTTGACCGCAAGCTTAATCAGTTTCTGCTCCGTTGTGATATCCACCTCCCGCTGTTCCTGTGATTCTACCCAGCCTTTTAACTCCGTAATCGTTCGCTCAAAAAAATCCGCAACATCCTTTGATGCCGTGAGCATCAATGCATCTTTAGCCGCCAATACGTATTCTGAAACAAACCGTTCTATTTTTTCATCGGGAAGCTCTGGAAGTTCGTCGCGGATCTCGGTGATCCTTTGCTCGGAAAATGTGAGCGGCGGGAGATCCGGTTCTGGAAAATAACGGTAGTCATGCGCCTCTTCTTTTGTCCGTTGAATCATCGTCTCCCCGCGCGCATCATCCCATC
>CAYHVQ010000047.1:0-3079 GCA_964360435.1 uncultured Gammaproteobacteria bacterium | reverse complement strand
AGGATCACCTCCATGAGGAAGATCAGCCATCTGCTCCCCGACATTACCATCTCTGAGCGACCAGAGCGATGATGATCGCATTCCTTGATTGGGAGAGAGCACTTGACCCCCTTTTCATCCGTGTAGAAGAATCTCGCGCTTGCTGCCTCCAGCGTCTCTTCGCGTTTCAGAGGCACGCGAAGATCCTCCGTGACACAGATGATTGCTCTCGCCAGAGCGAGAGAGACCGAATCTCTCGGGCATTCCATCTTTCTTCCTCCGTCGCGCGTGATGAGAAATGCGCGACGCCGGATACTATGCTGATTTTATTCAAATCAGGCAAGTTTTGACGCAATCATCCCTTTTCGTCATTCTGTCCCTATGGAGTCCACAGAGGACATCAAATCCCGCCTCGATATCGTCGATCTGGTCGGTGAATATCTCCAATTGAAACCAGCAGGAAGCGGGGCGTTTAAGGCGATCTGTCCTTTTCATGGCGAACGGACCCCTTCTTTTTACGTTTCTCGTTCACGTCAAACGTGGCATTGCTTTGGGTGCAACGAAGGCGGGGATCATTTCACGTTCGTGCAAAAAATTGAAGGCATGGAATTTCGTGAAGCATTGCAGCTCTTAGCGCAAAAAACCGGAGTCGTTCTTCCGAAGTTCGATCAAAAACAAGCGGATCAAAAACAACGTCTCGTTGAAGTCAATGATTTTGCCGTGCGTTTTTTTCGGTCCGCTTTGGCGAATTTTCCTCAGGCAGAGCCGGCACGTGCCTATCTTCAAAAACGCGGGGTCGATGATCTGACGACGGATTTGTTCAAACTCGGTTATGCGCCGGACGGTTGGAGCACGATGTCAGAAGCGTTGATAAAAAAAGGCGTGACAGCGGATGAGTTGCTCAGAGCCGGCCTCTCATCGAAGCGCGAACGGGGAGACGGCGTGTATGATCGTTTTCGCGATCGGTTAATGTTCCCGATTTCTGACGTGCATGGAAACGTGGTTGGATTTACGGGGAGGGTTTTAGAGGATGGTTCGACAAGCTCGCCGCAGGCAAAATATGTGAATACGCCAGAAACGGCATTATATCGAAAATCGGCGGTTCTTTACGGACTCGACAAGGCGCGTGGAGAAATCCGGCAAAAAGATCTGGCCGTCTTAGTCGAAGGGAATATGGATGTCCTTTCTTCCCATCAATTCAACATTGCAAATGTCGTTGCCTGTAGCGGGACGGCATTGACAGGGGAGCAGCTGGCTCTCTTAAAGCGCTTTACCAATCATCTCGCGATCGCCTTTGATCAAGATTCGGCAGGAAAGGCAGCGACGGTTCGCGGGTTGGATCTGGCGCGGCAACAAGAATTTTCCATCAAAATCATCACACTGCCTCCGGATGCCGGAAAAGATCCGGATGAAGCCGTACACAAGGATCCGGAGATCTGGAAACGAGCGATCAGCGACGCTGTCGGAATTATGGATTGGCTGTATCGACAAGCGTTTGCCCAATATCCGCAGCATACGCCCGAAGGGAAAAAGATGATTGCCCGTGATCTCCTCCCAGAAATTCGACGTATGAGCGATCCCATCGAACGCGAGGGTTGGTTAAAAAGACTCGCGCAAGATCTTGGGGTGAGCGAGAGGGCGCTCCTCGATGCGATTTCAATCCAGCGCGCAAAAACTCCCACGTCTTCACGTCCGACGCATTCTCCTTCTCCGCCACCAACCAAAGAACCATCAAAAAAAGTGGAACAAGCTCCAGAAGAAGAACGGGAACGGCGCCTTTTGGCCCTATGTGCCACCCACCCAGACCTCCTCCGATCGGCCATTGAGGACTATCATTTGAATCCAGCCGAGTTTTCCCACGCGGTTCACGCCCAGCTTTACGAACAGCTAAAAAACAGCTATGATCCATCCAAATTCAAAAACTCTCCCCCCGGAACCCCTTCCGGTCTCTCTCTTACGCCTCCTCCTCATTTGTCAGGGGAAGCCCGTATCATGTTCGAACCTGTAGCTTTTTTAGCTGAGCGTGACTTTCTTTCCCAACCTCTTCCCGAGGTGATGCGCGAGCTCGAGACCCTCCTCCGCGCCTTTCGTTTTCAACGAAAAATGATCCAATTGAAAGCTTTGGAGCAGGCCATGCGAGAAGCGGAGCGTGCTGGAAATCACGAACAAATCGCTCAATTGATGGAGCAATTTCGCCTATTGAATCGGTAAATCCATTTTCATTCCTCGTTTTGGTCTATGCTTAAAAAGAAGCCTGTAAAGCTTGCGAAGAAAAAGTTCCATCCCACGCGGCCCCAGCCGGCAAAAAAGAAAGCGGCAAAGACGCAACCTAAAAAAGTTGTCAGGTATTTTCCCAAGAAAACCGTTAAACCGGTTGTACGTGCCAAGCATAAACCGGCGGCAAAAGCCCCTCCCTACGTCAAAGTCGCTCCTCCTTCGGTTGCGACATTGGACAAATTATTCGATAAGGCGCGTTCCCGCGGATTCATTACAGAAAATGAGATCGTATTCGCATTTCCAGACATCGAAGATTATATCCATACGTACGAAGCCTTTATCGATCGGTTGGATGCGGCCGGGATCAATATCGTCGATCAAAAAGAAGGATTACTCGGACGTACACAGGAGCGTCAACAAATTTTACAAAATCTTCATAGCACCGATCAACGCCAGATCACGCTCAAGATCGACCCGCTTGAATTGACCGCGGATTCGATTCAAGTTTATTTGCGTGAAATTGGAAAGATCCCGTTACTGACCGGAGAAGAAGAAGTCGCTCTTGCAAAACGCAAAGAACGCGGCGAGAAAGAAGCGGAGCGCCGTTTGATCGAAGCGAACTTACGCCTGGTCGTCTCCATCGCGAAAAAATTTACAGGCAAGTCATTGTCGCTCCTCGATCTTATTCAAGAGGGGAATATCGGATTATTCCGCGCGGTCAAAAAATTTGAATACCGTAAAGGGTTCAAATTTTCAACTTACGCGACTTGGTGGATCCGCCAGGCTATCACGCGCGCGCTCGCCGATCAGTCGCGCACGATCCGTATTCCGGTCCACATGGTCGAGACGATCAATAAATTCCAACAGATCGAACGTGAATTGA
>CAYHVQ010000046.1:0-3134 GCA_964360435.1 uncultured Gammaproteobacteria bacterium | reverse complement strand
TTCGCCTCGGCCGTGTCCGATTTGGTATGCTTCGAAGCGGTTTGTTTTTGCAACGAACGCCACAAACAGAAAAGAGAACGCGAGAACGGCGGCTATCATCCCAATCAACGACACCTGCGTGGAGCAATGCTTGGACTTCCGCCATAACACCACCACTGCTGCCAGCCCAATCGCGGCACCGACCCAAAGAGACCGTGAAAAATCAATGAGGATAGAACTCGCGATTCCAAACACCGCCCATTTCCACCATCCCGCTTCGCGCGAGATGATGTGATTCCGCAACGCGAGAAGGATCCAAAATAACGGAAATAGAAGATGGATATGCGCCGCGATACCTACGCGAAACATGTCCAGTCCATTATAATATGTGAAAAATCCGCGCGTGGCATTCCGCATCCAAAAATAGAGAACATCTCCCCATGCAGGCACTTGGAGCATGAGTACAAACACCAGCAGGGTTTTAATGACAATGACGAGTACCGCGGCAGACAAAACGGAAAACAACCAACGCGGAGCGCGAACATCTTTTGTGGCAATAAGCGCCGGAAGCAAAAGCAATAGGTAACTGAATCCATCGGCATCATTGATGACCGCGGGAATCGCGTTTCCCCGAAACCACCCAAGGAGGATTCCCGCGCCCATAACAAGCAGGAATGGGATCATGCTTCGCCCAACATCGAAAAGCCGACACCTCTCTTTCCACATGGCTGGCAAAAAAGCGATCAAGATCACAAGCGAGAACCCCTGCCGTAGATTCAAACCTCTTCCCAGGACATCGAGAGTGATTCCCGCGCCCACGGATCCAATCAGCGACTCCGCCACAAGCACAAAATAGGCAAGGGCGCGATCTTCCCACGCGACAACCAGCATACCGAAAATGAGCGCGGTAAAAATCCACGGCTCGATTTGCGGCAAAAAGACCGCGAACATGGTGAGGATTTCATAAAACACAAAACCACACAACGCGAACGCGGCGACGCGGCGGGAAAAAAACTGCGACTCCATATTATGAGGAATGCTCTTGAAGCGCGATGCCGGCTTCCTCGGTTAGGCGATCTTTTTGCGGAAGTGCGCCTTGACTGGCAAGGTATTTGGCGGGTTCGCGACCCGAGCATTCGCGGCATACCTGAAGATCAAAATGCCCATGACGCAGACGCTTCCGAATCATGGAAAACCGCGGCCCCCACCAGATATCCTTCAAAAGATGTTGATTGGCAACATTTCCAAAGGATTCGCGGACAAAAAAATCATTCGTGCACGCAACCTCGCCGCGCCAGTCAATCGCGATCTCATCAGAAAGATAAAAACATCGTTTGAGCACGCGTTCTTTTTTTAACTTCACAGTTCCGGCACGGTTGAATAATCCCACGGCTTGCAGATCCTGTATCCGAAGATATTGTTTTGCGTCCGGCTCCTGTTCAAGGATGTCGAGAACGGTTTTCGGCAAATGGCGCATATGCTTCGTAATAATAAATCCGTCCACACCGACACGGATAAGCTCGCGGTAGGCTTCCCGCGTGAGCCTGATGCCATTGGTATGAATAATCAACTTTGCCATCGGGAGCTTTTTGCGCGCATACGCCATGAGTTGCGGCATTCGTTCGTCAATCATGGGATCGCCATAGAAATGCGGCGAAATACGACCGCGATATGGGAAAATGGAAAGATCATCAATGATTTTTTGAAACAACGATTCGGGCATGAAGTGATCGCCGCGATCCACAATCGAAACCGGACAATACGAACATCGGAGATTACATCGGGAATTGGTTTCAATGTCTAGGGCGCAGAAAATATCCGCGCGGCCGTAGGTTGAAAACTTATTCATCATATTATAAATCCCCCGGATCGTGGGCTTCACTGTTTCTGGAGTCGCCAGACGCATGAATCGGTAAAAACGATTCATGATATAAGGAAGTTTCATGAATACAGATTTTATGAATAATGAGCTGATTGTACCACATCCTCCAAGCATTTCAACGTCTTGCGAGCCGTGGATTCCCAAGAAAATCGCGTGAGCTGCTTGCGCCCGCGGGTTCGAAGCGCTTCGGAAAGCTCAGGATGCATCAAGAGTTCGTCCACAACCGCCGCGATCTCCGCAACATTGTACGGATCGGCATACAACACTGCATCCCCGCCAACTTCCAAAAGAGATGAATGCGGACTTGTCACAACGGGGGTTCCTGCGGCCATACTCTCCAGAGGGGGAAACCCAAACCCTTCGTAATAGGTGGGGAAAACCGTTGCTTGCGCTCCGGCCGTAAGTGGCGCGAGGTCTTGATCCGGCACATAGCCCAAAACATGCACACGGCGAGCATCGGGAAGGACGCGCTGAACGAGACGAATGGTCTTCGACTGCCACCCCATCTTTCCCGCCAACACCAAATGAAGATGAGGATGCTTGCAGGCAAGGATTTGAAATGCACGCATGATGCTCTCAACATTCTTTCGCGGCTCCATGGTTCCAACGTGAAAAAGATAGGAAGACGGCAGAGCATACCGCGTGCGGACGCGCTCACGCTCCCGAGGATTGGGCAAGGTTTGAACATCAGCACCCGGGTAAATGACAGAAATTTTTTCTGGTGGAATTTGGTAATGCCGAAGTAAATCCTGCTTCGTGTTTTGCGAATTGGCGATGACATGGTTCGCGCGGCGATAGAGCTGATGGGGCTGAATCAACCGATGCCACAGCCGATGCTTCAGGGAAAAAAATTCTGGATATAATTCAAAAGACAAGTCGTGACAGGTCACAACGAGCTTAACATCCGGGGAAAGGGCGACAAAATTCAAATTTGGCATCCAGATGAGATCCAAACCGCCGAGGAGGTGATCGAGTTTTGGCTGATGAAAAAAGGTGAAGCCCGCATTCAACCCCTTGTTCGGCCAGTGAAACATTCGAACATGGACGTGGGGATGCTGGAGGGATGCTGGCACAGCTAGCGGACGGCCAAAATGATTTGCAAACAAAAAAACATCATGCTGACTCGCCAACGGCAAGAACGCATTCAGAATTTTTGTAAGATAACGACCAACTCCGCTCTGTTCCGATTCCAAGAGAGGACGGATATCAATCCCAATGCGCATAAAACGCCAGAATATCTCGAAGTTTACCCCTCCTCCGGTAGCGCCCTCCA
>CAYHVQ010000045.1:0-3446 GCA_964360435.1 uncultured Gammaproteobacteria bacterium | reverse complement strand
CGGAGCCAGGTTGAACATTCGCAAAAAAAGATGGCGCGCCACGCACCGCGCGAAGAATGAAAGCTATGCTGATATAGACTTCTAAGCGGAAGGCAGTCATCTGCAGTGAGTATGGCGCGGGTTAGTTTTTTCGCAATGCGAACGCGCGGATTTCCCGAATTCGGCCGCTGCGACGAGTAGAGACATTTTGCAGAAGCTTTACGCGTTCAGATCAATCAGCTTATCTTGATAGACATAGATGATTTCGGTTTCCATGAATTTTGTAACGATATTGTCCGCCGTGGGATACGTATGCCCATGTAAAAGGTATTTCGGTTTTGCTCGCTCGACATACTCGCGTAGCGCTTTGTAGCCCTGATGAGCCAGTTCTTCCGGTTCGTCATTGACCCCATACGGCGGACAGTGAACGAGCATGACATCAACCCTCGGAAAATTTTTCAGGAGTTCATCGGCTTCTTCTTGCGTATACATTTTGGCGTATGCGTTACTTTTATATCGGACGCAACCCTCAAACCCGCCAAAGACCAGTCCACCGTATTCAACTGTTTGGAGGTGCATGTTTTTTATGCCCAGTGGCTCAAAATACATTCCAGAATCGTGATTGCCGTACACGCCGAGTTTGGGGATGTTGGCGATATCTTGAAGTTCCATGAGCGAAAACTGGTCTAAATCACCAAGTGTACAAATCAATTCAACAGGATTTTTGTTGAGGATGGATATGATTTTTTCCCGAGGAGGTCGGTCAGATATCGCTAGGATTTTCATATTCATGATGTTCATAAGGTGGCGCTCCGATATGATCCACGTCAGTCCCAAGTGCGGTCAAATCTCCATCTGCCAGCGTAAGGAGTTGTTCTTCCGTCCAACCGAGGGGAAGGAGTTGCTCGTGCAGATAGCGGACAGCGTCACCAAGTTGCTCTGTCGAAATCGTATCATATTTGATCCAATCGGTGATCTTCGTATGAATCCGTCCGATAAAACGGTAGCCTTTGCGCTGCTCTTGTAGGCTGGGCATAAACTCTTTCAGAATCAAATCGGAAATCAATCCCCGCACCTTCGAAACTTTTTCTTTGAGCTCCTGATCCTTGCGGAGGGCGTGGAGCGCCTCCATCCGTGCAAAGAATTTTTCGATTTTGTCGGCGGGTGTTGCGCCGTCGAAATAATTTCCCAACTCGTCGGCGAAAGCCAGAAAGACGAGTTCTTCAGCATGCGGTCCCAGATACAAGTCCCGCTCGATCTTCGTCCAGTTTCGCTCCTCGCGCGTTGCATTCCCAAGCGAGTGTGCTTGCGTGTGATGCTGGATTAAATACACAACTTTCGCCTTCGCGTCATTTGAAAATCGGAACCGTTCCACGATCGCCTCGGCGAGTTCGGCGGACACAGATTCGTGTCCGTAAAATTGATAACGCTTGGCGCCGGTTTTTTCGTTGAGTTCCTGTGTGGACGCTTTTCCGACATCGTGGAGCAGCGCCGCCCACGCGCATTCCACACCGAATCGCCCAAAAAAAGATTTGACAGCATCCGGGTTGGAGGTTTCTGGATCCAGGCCAAGCGTTTTAACCACAATCTCCGTGAATTCAGGCCGCGACGTTGTCCGAAGTACCTCTAGTGTATGACGAAAGACATCGCCCTCTCGGTGCATCGCCGCTTTTTCGCCAGCGGGAGTATGGTGCACGCCGATGAGCGCGCTGACCTCCGGAAGAATTTCCTGTAGCATTCCCAATCGCGCCATGTCGCCAATCGCAAACGCCGATCGAGGTTGTTCCAAAATTTTATCCATTTCGCCGCTCGGACCATGGAAACGCTCGGGGGGAAGGTCGTGAAGCCGTTGCACATTTTGTTGAAAAACGTCCTGGATGTCGCGGCTAAATTCCATACCGAATTTGTTCCGAAATCGGACATACCGAAGCATCCGCAATGGATCCTCATCAATCCGTTCCTGCGGATTCCCGACCATGTGGAGTTCTCGGTGGTCAATATCCCGCATCCCGCCAACGTGATCAATGACCGCTTTGTTCAAGGGGTCAAAATACATCGCGCCAATCGTGAAGTCGCGCCGTTGGGCATCTTCCCGCATGCTCGACGTAAACGCAACGGATTGAGGTTTGCGATCACTGCTGTAGTCAGACTCTGTGCGAAAAGACGCGATCTCAAACGACACCGTGCCGCCTCCGTCACGACGAGGCACATTCACCAATAAAACAGCATAGTTTTTTCCCGCTTCGGTCATGCTCGTGTACCCTTCAGACTGTAACGCGCGTTTGACCTCGTCATAAGAGCGGTCAACGGAAAGATCTATATCGTGGGGATCAAAAATAGCATCCGGGTACTGATCCGGGTTTTTCGCCATGAGCAAATCTCGCGTGTAACCGCCGGTGATGTATGCATGGATGCCATGAGCGCTCAGCTTTTGAATCAATTCGAGTACGATCTGTTCTTCTTCCGTCGTCGGCTCCCATTCGACAGTACGCGTCTCCGGCACTTGAAGAATTTTCTCATCTTCAGGCCTTTCGTCAGGAGATTTATCGAGAACGCGTGCGCTCTCGGGTGTTAGAGGTTCGATCATAGAGTGTATGATACCATAAAAGAGAAGATGATCAACAACGGCCAACTGTTTTTGACTGTGTAAATCGCCTTCACACCCAGTTCGTTCTCGCTTACCATCAGCGCGTCGTCGCTGAAAGACGTGAACGCTGATTTGTACTGGCAGATGTTTGTAACCGTGCTTGCGTTGACCATACACTTGTGTTTGGGTATGATGAGAGATATATACCGTACACAAAATGAGTGATAACCTTCATACGGCCCATGATAAAGAAAAAAGATAATAGTCATATCGTGATTCATCAATCGTCTTCGGGCGCTATTGAGTTTCGTGGCGATTGGAAAAAGGAAACGATGGCCGCACTGGTAACACAATTGCATTAATAGGGAATCGAACATCGATGCTCAAATCATATACCCAATACATCAAAAGTAACCCGCAAGAATACTGGTTCAAGGCCAAGCTCTACGGGTGGGGATGGACGCCGGCGAAGTGGCAGGGGTGGCTGATCAGTCTCGTGTTCGTTGTGCTCCTCGTGTGGAACGGTATCGTATTAGGAGAGGCGCCGACCGATTCCGAACTCAGATGGTACTTCGTCAAAACCGTCGCCGCCATTGTTATCCTTCTTCTCATCTGCTGGAAAAAAGGCGAAAAGCCGCGGTGGCAGTGGGGGCCACCGCGCAAAGGTAAATAAACGCCGATACGCTCACGAAGTATTTTATTCACTATTGCGTTAGGTTTTTAAGACTGCCAAATCATGATAAAAAAAATTACAGACCAGTCAGCGAAAAACCGTCAGTCGGCATTGGTTTGGCATGGGGCACAGAAGCAATGGGACGTTGTGGTGATTGGCGGAGGACCGGCGGGAATGATGGCGGCGGGTCGGGCGGCGGAGCGTGGA
>CAYHVQ010000044.1:0-3495 GCA_964360435.1 uncultured Gammaproteobacteria bacterium | reverse complement strand
GCGGACGTTTGGTGAGCGCGATGAACTCGTATTTTTTGGTCGAAGCATCAGCGAACAAAAGGATTACAGCGAGGCCACCCAGTTGCGGATTGATGAGGAGGTAGACAGATTTATTCGAGAAGCGTATAATAAAGCTAAAGAAATTATTACGCAGAAGCGGGAGATTCTCGACCGCATCGCCACAACGCTGGTGAAGCAAGAGACGCTCAACCAGCAAGAATTTGAGCAGCTCGTCGGAATCCCGGCGAATGGCGACGTCGTTTAAACAAACTCAGCACGTGTCAGGAGGAATCATGATCTATCGGAAGATTCTTAAGGAGGCATGGCTAGTTCTCTGGCGCTATCGCGTCTTGTGGGCTTTTGGTGTTTTTGCGGGACTTCTTGGGAACGCGGGTGAGATGGGAATTATTTTTAATACCATGACGGTTCTGGAAAACGAACAGGTGATTTTTGATAACCTCTCCGCCGCCGTGGAAACAAATTTTTTGGCGACGTTTTGGGAGACATTTAAGGATTGGTATGCGCTGGATCCCGCCAATAGCACCATTTTTATTGCCATTCTTCTCTTGATTGTGCTCTTAGTTGTGGCGTTGATGATCCTTTCGCAGACTGCGATGATTGACGCCATTGATCGGATCCATGCTCGCAAGCGGCCGCGTCTGCAAGAAACGATTGACCGCGTCACGCCGATTGCGCCAAAATTATTTGGGCTTCACCTCTGGCTGAAGGCGTTCCAAGCGTTGGTGATGGTAGGGATTGGAAGTCCGGTCGTCGTTTGGATGGTTGGTCATCAAGAGACAGCGTCGCTTTGGACGCTGGTTCTTGTTCTTTTCTTTGTTCCATTCTCGTTCATCGTTGCTTTTGTGAGTAAGTATGCGTCTGCGTTCCTGATCATTGAACGCCGATCCGTTCACGAAAGTATTTTAGAAGGCTGGGCGCTTTTTTGCAGGCACTGGCTGGTGAGCGTCGAGATGGCGATGATTCTCGCCTTCATCTTTACGTTGGTCACGTTGATTTCCGCGGTCGTCGTTGGCCTTGTTGCACTTCCCTTCATTATTCTCACCTTCCTGGGAACCGGTGTGGCCTCTTTTGGAACTGCGTGGTTCTTTTTTCTTGTCATGGTGGTCGCGATTTTTACAACACTCCTGTTTATGAATGCGCTTCTCTCGGCGTTTAATTACACCTGTTGGATCACCCTCTTCTTTGAACTCCGAGAAGGTCGCGTCACGCCAAAAATCGTCCGATGGCTGAATCCTCAACCATCACGAGTTTCCTCCTCTTGATTTCAGCGTCTATTTCCGCTACGCTACCCTCGCGGATGTCGGGGGATTTTCGTCATCAGGCACATGACGAACATCTTCACTGAGGGTGCATAGCTCAGTTGGTTAGAGCGCCGAGCTTATATCTCGGTGGTCGGGGGTTCGAATCCCTCTGCACCTACCGGCCGCCACGATCAGCTTCCGAAGGAACGAGGGGAGTTGTTCACAGGCAAAACTGGACGCTTTTTAAAAGGTGTTGTATAATAAGAACGCGTTTATTTAAGCCTTAATGAAGCATCTTGCTTTTTTTAAAGAAGGGAGGTGAATTTAATGGCAGATGAGAAATCCAGCGCCGGAATGTGGGTTGCGATCGTTATCGTCGTCGTTATCGTCGTCGCTTTGATCGCTTACTTCACATCTCCGTCTACTGACACGAATTCGAACACGAATGAGACAACCACGAACGAAGAAACCGTGACGAACGACACGAATACCGTTATTACGAACGAAACGACAGAGACGACCAATACCAACACGGCAGAGTAGTCCATTCTTTCAATCGATTCAAAAGGCCTCCGTTGTGGAGGTCTTTTTGATCTCGCAGGATATGGTACAATACATCTATGCCCTCCCTTACATCAGAGCCCCTTCAATTTATCGTCTCGAACCCAGCCAACCCGGAGCGTTTGGATGCGTTTTTAGTTCAAATGTTTCCCGAGGTCTCTCGTTCCTATCTTCAAAAGCTCATTCGCGGCGGGTGTGTTCAGGTGAATGCTACTGTGGTTCTGCGGCCGCATTGGCGCGTTGCTGTGGATGATCGAGTGGATGTGGATTTTGCACCGCCTCCTCGGGCGGATCTTACTCCCAATGCTTCGATCCCACTGGATGTTCTTTATGAGGACGAACAGGTCATCGTGTTGAATAAGCCTGCGGGAATGATGGTTCATCCGGACGATCGTCACCCCTCCGGAACGCTCGTTAACGCCCTCTTGGCGTATGATCCGGCGATCGCGTCCGTGGGAACATCTCGTCTGCGTCCGGGGATTGTGCATCGGCTGGATAAGGATGTTTCCGGCGTGATGGTGGTTGTGCGAACGAATGAAATGTTCTTGTGGCTGAAACGTCAATTTGTTCAACAGGAGGTAGAAAAAGAATATCATGCGCTTGTTCATGGGACGTTCACGCAACCCACGGGCGAAATTACATTATCCATTGCCCGTAGCGTGACCGGACACAAAATGGCGGCACGGCCAGATGGATCTGGAAAATCCGCACGGACGACGTATGAAGTGCTGGAGGCTTTTCCTCACGCGACTTATCTTCGATTGCGGATTGCGACGGGGCGCACGAATCAGATCCGTGTTCACTTGAACGCGATTGGACATCCTGTTGTCGGTGAGACTCTCTACATTCCGCAAGGGTTTCGTACCCGCCTAACACTTGACCGGCTGTTTCTCCATTCTATTCATTTGAGTTTTTTAGATCTCGATGGGGATCGTCATGGATATACCGCCCCGCTTCCCGCTGAACTCATCGCGATGTTGGAGAATCTTCGTCGTTGAAGGGGGTAAATCGTCTGCGCTTGACATAATGTGTTATTTTCTTTAAAATATGTTATCGAAACTCACTCTTTATATTGAGCTATGATTGCAGAAGAAAAAGTAGAGGAAAAAAAGGAGCAAGTGGAGGAAGTATCGGAGTCAGTAGTCGCGGCGGCGCCTCGCGAGGAATCGGTTGGGTCGAAGGCGTTTTCCAATGTAGAGATGTTTAAAAAAATTCGACCAGGTTACACGGTTGCGGTGTCTCAAACGATCCTACAAGGCGACAAGGAGCGGATTCAGGTTTTTGAGGGTATTGTCATTGCGAAGCGCGGAAAGAATCCCGTCGAAAAAACGATCACGGTGCGAAAAATCGCGGCTGGTGGAATTGGTGTTGAAAAAATTTTTCCAATCAGCGCGCCGACCGTGAAAGAAATCCGGATTACGCATGAAGGCCGCGCGCGGCGCTCAAAGCTTTATTTTCTCCGCGGGTCTCTCAAGAAAATGCGAGAACTTAGGGAAAAATAATTAAGGCGCATCGTCTGCGCGGTGTTGGGGGCGAGTGGCGAAACTGGTAGACGCGCAAGCTTGAGGGGCTTGTGGGAGCATATCCCGTGAAGGTTCAAGTCCTTTCTCGCCCACCCGCGGACGATTAGCTCAGTTGGTTAGAGCGTCTCGCTTACACCGAGAAGGTCGGT
>CAYHVQ010000043.1:0-5260 GCA_964360435.1 uncultured Gammaproteobacteria bacterium | reverse complement strand
TTCCTCGCCGCCGCAGGCGGCGAAAGCGGTTCGGACTAATTCAAGAATACTGCACACTGCAAAAAATATATGAATAACTATCACGGTATTATTATTGAGGAATCCTTGGTAAGCAAAGATGTTCTTCAAAAGGTAAAAATTCTCTCAACGAATGTTGAGCAAGTCACGGAAAAACACAAAACACCATGGATTTCGCAATGGACATTGCATACCATCGAATTGCCGGAAATGAAAGCAGCGATGATTTCGGAAGAAATCAGCCGCTCTCTTGATCGCGAACATTCGTGGTATGCAGATTTCAAAAACAATACACATCATTACATCGTTTTTCGCAACAAAGTTTTTTTCATCGACTGCAAAAGCAAAGAACAATACGACGAAGCGAAGCATTATGGCACTTCACTTGGCATCCCTGCGTATCAAGTTGATTTCGCGCCCAATGATCACATTTGGAAAAGATGAATGTTTATGCTACACGACGAAATTGAAAAAACCATCAACGGGTCAATTTTCTGAAAAGAACAGAAAAGCGCCTGAAATCGTAAGAAAAAAATATGAGTAAACGAGTTTTCATGATCCATGGCTGGGATGGTTACCCCGATGAGGGTTGGTTTCCGTGGCTAAAAACAGAGCTTGAGAAAAACGGTTTTCAAGTTCATGTTCCGACGATGCCGGAATCTGCCGAACCAAAAATTGAAACATGGGTTTCTCATCTTTCTGAAATGGTCGGCAATGTTGATGAGCTGACCTATTTTGTCGGGCATAGTATCGGTTGCCAAACCATTCTCCGATATATGGAAACTCTTCCCGCCGAAAAAAAAGTTGGCGGCGCAGTATTTGTGGCTGGTTGGTTGATTCTCATGAACTTGAAAACCGATGAAGAAAAAGAAATCGCCAAACCGTGGTTGGAAACCCCGATTGATTTTGCTAAAGTAAAACGGCACACCAAAAAGTTTTTTGCGATATTCTCCGATGATGACGCAGTCGTGCCGCAAGAAAACAAGAAACTCTTTGGTGAACAGCTTGGCGCAAAAACCGTGATGGAGCACGGGAAAAGACATTTTAGCGGAAGCGATGGAGTGAAGGAATTGCCTGTCGTATTAGAGGCTATGCTTTCGCTGTGATTGACGATGAACATATGAAATCTGTGGTCATTTGCGGCAGTCGCCGCTTTAAATCTAAAATCAGAGCATTTGCCAAGCGCTTAAGAAAACTTGGCGTGGTTGTTTATGAACCCTATCTGCACTCGGGGCAAGAAGAATGGGCGAAGTTGTCCGACGATTACAAAAAATTCATCGCCTTGGGATTGACGCACGATCATTTTTACAAAATCCACATGGCCGACGTCGTGTTTGTGTTCAATCAAGACGGTTACGCAGGTAATAGCACGACGCTAGAAATTGGATACGCGGTTGCGCTCGGCAAACCGATTTATGCGTTCAGTAAGGACGATCAAGAACTGTGTCGGCGCGTCCTTTTTCGAGAAATCATCTCCTCCCCGTCTGAACTAGCAAAAAAACTAAAATAACGGCGAAACCCAACGGATAAAAGCATTTTTCTGCATTTGAGGTACCCGAACAAGATCCGAATCCCTCGGATCTTTTGATGCATTCAGATCCCGTCATTACTCGTTGACAGGAAAAAGACGATGTGATAGGTTGGGTGGCTTAATCTGTAACATTCGTCCGAATGTTGCGATAAGCACTCACGGAATGGAGAACCCATGAACGATCCGCGACCCACCCCAAGCCTCGAGGCTCTGTTCGACGGTTACCAGAAGGCAGCCGACCGGCGACTGACCCCTGGCGGGAATGACTACAACTCCCAGGTAGGAATCGGATACGCCATCATCGCCCTTGCGATCGCTGTCCGCGGGCTGTGGCCAGATCAGCGTCTGCATGGCGAAGTCCCGTGCGGCAGACCGGTTGGCGAGCACTCCTGACCCGAACCTATCATCCCGAAGCCATCGTGGATGATTTTTTTGCTGCATAAGTTAAGATACATATTGCACTCCTTGAAAACTCAAGGAGTATGCACATTGCCAACATCAGCAAAGGAGTAAAGGGCTTTTGGCGACTGTACGACTATGGGCTACGATGGAGGTCTATGATCACCACCAACGCCAAACACAAAGCCCGAATCCTTGCCTTCTGGGAGAAACACGGCTTTGAGGCAACGATCGAAGCCTTTGGAGTTAAACGTCGCACCCTCTTCCTCTGGAAGGCGAAGCTCAAGAAGGGAGAAGGGAAGCTCAACGCCTTGAACGAGAGATCAACCCGTCCACAGACTCTCCGAACCCGTGTCTGGTCAGAGGACATCATCGCAGAGATCAAACGCCAGCGAGCAGAGCACCCTAACCTCGGAAAGGAGAAAGTCCACGAAGCCCTCCGGTCGTTCTGTGCCGCGCGTCATCTTCCTTGCCCATCCGTCTCCACCATCGGCAATCTCATTCGAGACCTCGGAGGCCTTCGGATGTTCCCGGTGAAGGTTCGTCACAATGGACAGATCATTCAACGGAAACGAGTAAAAAGAGTCAGAAAACCAAAGCATTTCACCGCAACGTATCCTGGCCACTGTGGAGCGTTCGATACCATTGAGACGATCATTTATGGATCCCGTCGCTACGTCATCACCTTTACCGACCTCTATTCTCGCTGGTCTTTTGCATGGGCAACGACAAGTCATGCGAGTCTTGCTGCCAAAGAGTTTTTTGACCTTGTGACGTTTCTCTTTCCCTTCCCCTTGGCCTGTGTCCTCACCGACAATGGAAGTGAATTCATGAAAGCCTTCGATGCGGAAGTGCGACGACTCCATACCACGCACTGGCATACATATCCGAAGACCCCGAAGATGAATGCCCATGCCGAACGATTCAATCGGACTATTCAAGAGGAGTATATGGATTTTCACACACCGGAACTCCTCACCCCCGTTCGATTCAATGTCGGACTCGTCAAACACCTCCTTTGGCACAATATCGAACGGCCGCATCATTCCCTGAACCTGAAGACTCCTACCCAGGTTGTTCAAGACTATCTTTTCGCTCATTCTTCCTTTCGATCGTATTTACCCGAAGAGTGCAATATGTACTTGACTTATACATTTGCTTGACAACGCCAGTGAACTCTTATACCGTAGCCAATAACAACTCCTCGGCGTCTGTCGAGGCGTCCTTCCATCCTCAAACACCGGAGGATTGTATGAAGCCCTTTTACACCCCCCATCCGGATCCCCACTCATATTTCCGTTCGGATCAGCCGCAGATGACGCATCTCGACTGGACCGCTCGGATCAACTTCAATCGCCACACCCTCCACTGCGAGGCGAAGATCACCTTCAACCGCGGTGGAGTCGTGGATCTCGACACGCGGAATCTCCGGGCGATCTCCGTTCGGAATGCCGATGGCGATGCGATTCCCCATGATCAGGATTCGGTTCAAACGCCGGTCGGCTCCCGACTCTACGTCGCCGTTCCCGTTCAGCACCCGATGGTGATCATTCGGTACAGGACACAGCCGACGGCCTCCGGACTGCAGTGGACACAAGCGCAGCATACCGCCGGCGGCACGCATCCGTTTCTCTACAGCCAGGCGGCGTTCGACCACGCGCGCTCGTTCATCCCCTGTCAGGACACTCCGGGCGTGCGGTTCACCTTCACGGCGGAACTGCAGGTCCCGGGTCATCTCAAGAGTCTCATGGCTGCGCAGGCGCAGGCCTCATTCTTCCGGGACGGCGACCGCGTTGACCGCTGGACCATGAGCCACCCGATTCCGGCATACCTCCTTGCCTTCGCAGTCGGCGACCTCGCAAGTCGACCGTTGAGCGACCGCGTGACGGCATGGACGGAGCCGTGCCTCTCGGATGCCGCGGCGTACGAATTCGCCGATGTCGAAAAGATGATCACGGCAGCAGAGGAGCTCTTCGGGAAGGACCCGTGGGGCCGATTCGACCTTCTTGTCCCGCCGCCGAACTTTCCGTACGGTGGCATGGAGAATCCGACGCTCGTGTTCGTGACGCCGACACTCTTGGCCGGCGACCGTTCCATGGTGGGCACGCTCGCGCACGAGCTCGCCCACGCGTGGACCGGCAACCTCGTCACGAACGCCACGTGGGGAGATCTGTGGATCAACGAAGGCTGGACGACCTACGCGGAGTGGCGAATCCTCGAAGCCTGCTACGGCAGCGAGGCCGCGCTCATACGGATGGCGCTGCTCGAGCGAGAATTCCACGAAGACTGCATGCTGTTCTCGGATACGCCGGAGCTCACTGCGCTGTGCCCCAACCTGCGCGGACGGAATCTCGACGATGTCTACTCGCGCGTGCCGTACTTCAAAGGCGCCATGTTCCTCCTCGCGCTGGAGTGCGTGGTCGGACGCGAGCGATTCGATGCCTTCATCCAGAAGTACATCGAGACGTTCGCGTTCAAGTCGCTGGACACGGCAACGTTTCTCGACTTCGTCCACGCGAACCTCCCTGGCGCGATCGAACGGACACAGGCCTGGCGATGGGTGTATGGCCCGTTCCTGCCGGAGACGCACGCGAAGATCACGTCCACCCTGCTCGACGAAGTCATTGGGTGCATCACCCAGCGCCGGATTCCAACGAGAAGCGAAGGAGAAAAATGGACGGTCCAGCAGTGGATCTTCTTCCTTCGCAACTTCCCGCGGCCAGCTACGATCGATGAGCTCGAATGCCTTGGGTACGGCTATGCGCTTAGCGAAAGCCGGAACCTGAAACTGCGCTGGGCATTCCTTCTTCTGGCGTCGGACTCGCAGGACGGGCGCTTCTGGCCGGAAATCGAGACGTTCGTTGGAAGCGTTGGGCAGACCGGGCTTCTCAAGCCCCTCTACCGATCCATCAGCGCCCACTTCGGGATGGATCGCAGTCGGGGGCTGTATGTGAAGATGAGCGACCGGTATCATCCCATCACCCAGCATGTTGTGAGCCAAATGCTGTCGGGCATGGCCCCGGTCACGCCCGCCGCGGTATGATGCGATGATTTCCCTTGAGGGTCTTGCGCGCCTCTCCCCCGCGCAATCCCTCTCTTTTTTATTCCAACATTTTTGCTTTGAGAAGTAAACCCCTCCCTGAGAGACTAAATCTCCAACCGGAAGTTTGACAGAAACGGGGCTTTACGTTAAGATATCTTCGCTCTATGACGCGCGGGATGGAGCAGTAGCAGCTCGCCAGGCTCATAACCTGGAGGTCGGGGGTGCGAATCCCCCTCCCGCAACACGAAAAATACAGCACCAGTATCATG
>CAYHVQ010000042.1:0-5429 GCA_964360435.1 uncultured Gammaproteobacteria bacterium | reverse complement strand
GTATGATACAAGACCGCGGTTTTCAGTCCGGAAAAGCTGAAATCAAAATCATCGGACGTGATCATGCTCCGAGGAAACGAAATCGCCGACGCATTTCCGCGCGTCGCATGCTGGGAAATGATCGGGCCGCCAGGATACTCCAAACCGAGTAGCTTTGCAACTTTGTCGAATGCTTCTCCAGCCGCATCATCCCGCGTTGCGCCCAACTTTTCATATTGTCCCCATGCGCGTATCCGCACAAGTTCGGTATGTCCGCCCGAAACAATAAGGGCGAGCGCTGGAAGCGATGAGAACATCTCGGTCGTCAACTGACTGCTCACTAAATGTCCCTCAATGTGATTGACGGAAACGAGAGGTTTGCGCCAAACGCTCGCCAGAGTTTTTGCGGTTTCCACTCCGATGGTCAACGACGTCATCAGACCCGGACCGGCGGTCACGGCAATCCGATCAATCTCGGGAATTCCTTCGGGCGTTCGGGGTGTGCCTTCCAGCGCCCGATCAATAACAGAGGTGATCACGGACACATGCTCTCGCGCAGCCACTTCAGGAACAACACCCTGGGTTTTTGCGTGCAACGCGGCCTGGGACGCAATGATATTTGTCCGAACGGAAAAACGGCCGCCATCGGCTTCGACAACCGCGGCAGCCGTTTCATCGCACGATGTTTCAATCCCTAGGATGCGCATAATGGGTCGCATGATTTCCCTTCACACTACCATAATTTTTGCGATGCAGCCACCCCTCCGTTCAAGCTAGTAAGCCGCGTTCGTATAGATCCATTCCACAGAATCGCCTGCCTTCACCTTGGCAGTGGATGCGCCCTCATTCGAAAAGACGCCATTCACTTTGAACGACCAGTACGTTTTCGTGGCCTGGTCATTCTTCACGCCGCCAATCTCTTCGACCATATCACCAAAATCATACGACTTCACGCCAACAGCAAAACCCTGATCGGTTCCCGCCTGCTTCAGGAGGTTGATGGCCACGACCTCGCCCTCGACCTTAACGCCGTACGTCAAAGTTGCACTTCCGTTGTTAATGGTCAGACTTACCGCATCCCCGACCTGCTCGTTAGCGTTCGCGGAGATGACGGTGTTCGTTACTCCAGCATCCTCGTTGTTATTTTTCGAAACTCGCATCCATCCACCGACTGCGACCACCACAACCAGTAACACAAGCACAGCCATCATTCCATGCATACGTTTCCGCGCATCCGGCGGCATAGCTGAACCGGACGCAGTTGAAGAGACTTCAGACATAAAAAAGATCTTAAGATTAAGTGTCCCGAAATTGAAAAACTCGGGAAATCCCGAGCAATGACGACGCCATAGTTTGCTGCAGCAAACACAAGGCCTTCACCTCCTGCTCGGGAGGGAACGAAAATACGGTCCTCGGACTGACCAGCTTGATGCTGGATCACCGTTGCGGCACAGCGCAGGAATCTCACCTGCTTCCCCGTCTGACCATCCAAAGAACTAAATCGAGAATACACCCATTCTCGCCAGATGTCAAAACTGCGTACTGCTCTGCAACCCGTAACCCTCGAACGACTAATAAATCAGAACATGTGACAGGGAATGACTCGAGGAACCACCCATGCATCGCCTTCTCGGGATCATCGCTTGCGTGCTCGCGGATTCCATGTTCACAAATCCGGCCGAGGCGACCGTGTTCCGCGTGCCAACGCCTCGATACCGGACGATCAATATGGCACTCTCCGCTTCCTCGCCCGGTGATACGATCCTCGTCGCAAGCGGAGAATACAAGGAGAATATCTCCTTTCCATGGGGAATCACACTCGTCGCTCCGAATGGGGCAATGCTTCGCCCCGAAGGATCTGGCCTCATCACGATGGAGGGCGTGGATATCGAGCTGCCCATCACGATTGCCGGTTTCACGATCACTGCACCATGGAACCACGCCGTGATGTTCGACAACACGATCTTCGAGATCCGGAACTGCACGATCACCTGCAAGAGCAAGGGATGGTATCCGTTGTGGGCGATCGATAGCGAGGGTGTCGTCACCAACACCTGCTTCTCCGGGGATCCAGATTTCGCGACACTGCGCGCCTCGGTGGATGTCGAGCTCCGCAACAACTGCGAATAGGTCCGTCTTCGTCTCGCGACTGGTTGAACAACCAGTCTTTTTTTCGTACGATAAAAAAAGAGACCGAGAACCTATTGGCATACGTGTAAACCTGTATGGCTTTTCGTAGGCTAATGAGTTTTGTATTGGTAGCCCCAGGGGGAATCGAACCCCCGTTACCAGGATGAAAACCTGGTGTCCGAACCACTAGACGATGGGGCCCCGCGTCAGAGTCGCACTATGACCTCCGTGTAGAGTCTTAAAAGTCATCTGTTACACAAGACTCTGCACTTTGGTCTCCGCGCGACTCTTCTTTTTCGAAAAAATGCGTGCTCGATCGCCGCAGGCGCCCTGCGCTCCTCATTTTTTCGACAAATGATTCTCAAATACAGGAACTCTACTTGAAAAACAGTAGCACAAAAAGTTCGACAGGGTCAAGAGGCTTTACCAATGCTGATTTTTTGACAGATCAGTATTAATACCATAGAATGGCCGTACGTTTGAAGCATCGGTTCGGTTTCACCCTCACACGGAGAAGAAATCATGTCCGCTGGTGATGATCGCTGGACAGCCGCATTCGCGGCCGCACAGGAATTCAACGCTCCCGACATCCTCGGAAACACGCCGCTCAAACTCTTCATCAGGCATCCAGACAAGCCGAGAATCGGACTCATCCTCGGCTCCGGCTGGGGCGATGCGATCGCCCTCGAACCACTCCATGACCAACCACTGGAGAAGATCCCAGGCTTCGAGGACTTGGCGCAACTGACCCGCATTAAGGGTCACCCTCAAAGGATTCAGATTGCATCCATCGCCGATCACGACGTCATTGTCCTGCGCGGGCGCATCCATCTCAACGAAGCGCCGAATAACCCCGACGTCGCGCGAATGGCGCGGCTGCAGATCGAGATGCTCGACTGTCTCGGAGTGAACGTCCTGATCGCGACCTGTGCGGTCGGGAGTCTCTCCAATGACTTCAATGACGACAGTCTCGCCCAACCCTTCCATGTCGGTGACATCGCTGCAATCGACGGACTCGTCACGCTCTTCGCGCCGGACATGCCGCTGTGGGGCGGGGAATTCTGCTCGCCGGAAGACAGCCTCGACAGCGGACTGGTTCAACTTGCCGAAGAAGAGTGCGGGGAGAGTCTTATCGTCCGGCGCGGTGCGTATGCCATGGTCCGCGGACCGCAATTCGAGAGCCGCAAACACGACAAGAATATCCTGCACGGGATGGGTGCGGACGTTGTGGGCATGAGCATCCTTCCGGAGGCGTGCATCGCCGCGCTCTACAACATGCGGATGCTCGCCCTCGGATTCGTGACGAACGGCCCGGACGAAGCGCATGACCACGAAACGAACGTCGCACGCGTCAGAGTGGCCGCTCCCCATCTCGCCGACTACCTCGCCCGAATCATCGCGCGGATCTGAAACGCCGACTCTCCCATCCAAACGAGAATCGGCCTCTTTTTTTACCGCAATTTGATATGAAGATCCCGAAGTTGTTTTTCATCCACCGCGCTCGGCGCATCCAGCATCACATCCTGCCCGTTGCTATTTTTTGGAAACGCATAAATATCCCGAATGGACGGACATTCCCACAGCACCATCAGGATCCGATCCAGCCCTGGCGCAATGCCGCCGTGGGGAGGCGCGCCATATTCAAACGCGCGAATCATGTGACCGAATTTCGCATCCACTTGTTCCTTTGAATATCCAGCGATCTCAAAGGCCTTGTACATGATGTCTGGACGGTGGTTGCGAATCGCGCCGCTCGAAATTTCAAACCCATTACACACAAGATCATACTGATGCGCAAGAATCTCCAGCGGAGTTTTTTTCTCCAGTGCCTCCATGCCTCCGTGCGGCATAGAAAATGGATTATGCGAAAAATCAATTCTACCATCCACTTCCTCATACATCGGAAAATCAGACACCCACAACCACGCGGCTTTCGCCGGATCCTTCTTATTCAATCGCTGGCCGCACTCATCCCGAACCGCGCCGAGCGCCTTGCACACATCCCGCCAAATCCCTGCGCCAAAAAAAATAATGTCTCCGAGCTTTGCGTTCATTTTTTTCAACAGACTCTCTTTTTCGGTTTCCGAGAAAAATTTTAAAATAGGCGAGCGAAGCCCCTCATTTTCAACAACGATATATGCTAATCCTTGAAGACCGCGCTGCTTTGCCAACGCCGTCAACTCATCAATCTCCTTTCGAGAAAACGTGCTCCCGCCCTCGATATTCATCGCATGAATCACACCTTTCTTCGTGATGGTTTCTTGGAAAATGGTAAACGCGGTTTCCTGAAAAAGGTCAGATACATTCCGGATCTCAAATCCAAACCGAAGATCCGGTTTGTCCGTCCCGTACGTCTCTACGCAATCGTGATACGACAGTCGCGGAAAAGGTTTTTGAAGAATGGTTTTGTCGCTAAAGGTTTCTGTAAGCTCAATCATTAAGGGTTCCACTAGACTCCAAACGTCCTCCTGCTCCACAAAACTCATCTCAAGGTCAATCTGGTAAAAATCTCCGGCATGGCGGTCTGCTCGCGGATCCTCATCACGAAAACACGGCGCAATTTGGAAATACCGATCCATTCCCGCAACCATGAGTAGCTGTTTAAACTGCTGGGGCGCCTGCGGGAGCGCAAAAAACTTTCCGGGATGCAATCGCGATGGCACAAGAAAATCCCGCGCGCCTTCAGGGGAAGAATTGGCGAGAATCGGCGTCTGGACTTCGATAAACTGATATTTATGCATGTACGCTCGAACGGCGGTGATGAGACGATCACGATCTTCCATGAATTTTTGTAATCGCGGATTGCGAAGATCCAAAAAACGATATTTTAATCGCAGCTCTTCATTCACAAGACCGCCAGACCCTTCCGGCGCTCCAATTTCAAATGGCGTGACTTTTGCCTTGCTCAAAACCTGGATCGTTGAACAGTCCAATTCAATCTCACCGGTACCGAGTTTCGGATTCACCATTTCTGCCGGCCGTGCAACAACCTTGCCGACAACCTGAATCACAAACTCGGAACGAACGGTATCCGCAATTTTCCACGCATCCTGAGCGCGCTTCGGATCAAACACGACCTGCGTGATGCCATAACGATCTCGAAGGTCAATAAAAATAATACCGCCGTGATCTCGGCGTGATTGAACCCAGCCTGCAAGAGTCGTCTCTTGGCCGATCTGCTTTACCGTCAATTCTCCGCACGTTTGCGTTCGAAGCATGAATATTGGTCAATCGAATATCAAAACTAGGCTATCATAAAATGACGTGACGGTCAACTCACAGCGCTTGAATTCTCAAACCAAAACTGCGACTCACAGGGA
>CAYHVQ010000041.1:0-5845 GCA_964360435.1 uncultured Gammaproteobacteria bacterium | reverse complement strand
GGCAGTCTCGTCGGCCTCGCGGTCCAGGGCGGTGTCATCCGGGTCGAGAACGTTGTAGTCCGTTCCGAATCCGGACATGTGCGGGAAGAGCACGGCCAACCACTGGCGCAGAATCTCCTGCAAGCGGGGATCGCCATGCGCGAGCTTGACGTCGTCCGCCCGCGGAGTGTCTGGTAGCGGATTGTTGGCCACGACTTGCGCGACCGTTTCCGCTGACACTTCCTTCATGGCCGCGTGAACGGCCAGTCGCTTCGCGGGTAGCCCAACGGAGTGTCCCGATGTCACCGTGATTCCGAAGCCCGGAATCGCCGATTCGTTCGCCGGCAGCAGATCGGGCGTACGGTATTCGCTGGCACCCGTCGCACGGTAGGCCCTCTCGCGCTTCCGGTCGGCGGTGACGTCGAAGATGACGTCCATTCCGACCACGAACTCGCTCGCACAGTCGTCACGGTGCAGGAAAATGTCCGCCGTGGTGTCCAGGCCGTGCAGTGATCCGTCTTCCTTGGTGACGGTTGCGATCCCGATGAACGCGAAGCCATCGTCGCCAGGCACGCTGGCGATCCGGCCGATGTAGCGCAGCAGTTGCTGTTGCACGAAACTACTCCATTCAGACAGCGGTGGCAGTCAGCAGACAGACCCCTAAAAGCCCACCTTTCCTTCAGGGATCCCAAGCACCACAAACGTGGATGCGCGGGGAACTGAAGAAAAGGGAGAAATGGGCTGATTTTTCAAGGTTCTGATGGTTCTTCTTAAAAGACCATCTTGTATACCAGAATGCCGTATTTCTGTCAAATCGAAAAGACTTTCACTTTGTTAAACTCAAAAAAACTGCTAAAATAAACGTAGTCTTATGCCCACTCCTAAAGTTCACATTCAAACCCTTCTTGATCTTGCAGATGTCCAGATCAACGGATCACGACCGTGGGATGTTGTGGTCCACGACGATCGGTTTTATCGCCGTGTCTTGTCACTGGGATCTGTTGGGCTTGGGGAATCCTATATGGATGGCTGGTGGGAAAGCCCAGCGCTTGATAACTTTTTCTTCCACGTCCTGGGCGCACGATTAGATGAACGCGTCCGTCGAAACTGGCCTCTTCTTCTCCTTGGACTATCCAGCCGCCTATTCAACCGGCAATCGCGACACCACGCCTTCGAGATCGGCAAACGCCATTATGATATTGGCAATGATTTATACTCCGCAATGCTCGACTCCCGCCTCACCTATACTTGCGGATATTGGAAAGAGGCATCCAGCTTGGATCCGGCACAAGAGAATAAACTGGAACTCGTGTGCAAAAAACTCCATCTCCAACCCGAACAAACTGTGCTCGATATTGGTTGCGGATGGGGAAGTTTTGCAAAATATGCAGCGGAAAAATATCACGTCTCCGTTGTGGGGATTTCCGTCTCACAGGAACAAATCCACCTTGGCAAGGAACTCTGCCATGGACTCCCCGTGGATCTTCGCTATCAAGACTACCGCACGATCAAAGGAAAATTCGATCACATTGTTTCTCTTGGGATGTTTGAACATGTCGGCGTTAAAAACTACAAGACATTCATGGATGTGGTAAATCGCAACCTGAAGGACGATGGATTATTCTTACTGCATACGATTGGCGGTGAACGTTCTGCCATCACAAACGAACCGTGGATCGAAAAATATATTTTTCCGAACAGCATGCTTCCCTCTGTCCAACAAATCGCCCGCGCCACGGAAGGAGTCTTTGTCATGGAGGACTGGCACAACTTCAGCGCGGACTATGACAAGACGCTCATCGCATGGCACCAAAATATCGTCTCTCACTGGGAAACGCTCCGATCCCGCTACGATGATCGGTTTTTCCGAATGTGGACGTATTATCTCCTTTCCTGCGCCGGATCCTTCCGCGCCCGACGCAATCAACTCTGGCAAATCGTGTTTTCCAAGCACGGCGTCCTTGGAGGATATGCCTCGATCCGATAGGAGACTTCGTCTCTTAAGATGAGGCTTCCTAATGTTGACGACAACCGTGTTTCGTTTTATAATTTCATCAAATCCTAAACACATGAAAAATCCCAAATCCACACCATCCCTCCCCTTGTAATACTTGAAGGGTGTTTTCGTATACCTTATTAAAAACCTTTGTGGTTGACCACGCCGCGCACAATGCCTTGGCCGCTCGCGCCCGCACGGATGAACAGGCGTTTTCCGAACTGTACGGGCTTTACCTTGACCCGATCTATCGGTTTATTTTGAAGCGCACTGGACACGTACAAACCGCCGAAGACCTCACCTCTGACATCTTTCACAAAGTTTTTCTTCACCTGAAGAGCTTCGATCCTCACAAGGCGTCGTTCCGAACATGGATCTACCAGATCGCCAGCAATCGGATCATTGATTATTGGCGAATAGAAGGCAAAAAGAAGACGGAAGACATCGAAGAACTCCAAATCGTCAATGAAAACGACAATCCCGCGCGTGACATCATAAACGAGGAAGAAAAACGCCGAATCCAATCACTTTTGACCGTCTTACCCGAAAAACAGCAGAAGGTCGTCACCCTTAAGTATTTTTCCGAGCTTTCGTATGAAGAGATAGCCGATGTGATGAAGATTTCCTCCAACAATGTCGGCGTTCTCCTCCATCGCGCTCTCAAAACCCTATCCAAGCAAATTTCGTATGAATCTGAAACCCCAATATCGTAAGAAAACCGAAGAAACTTCGTATCAACCTCTTGAGGAGCTTTTGAAACGTTCGTCATTTCAATCTTCAGCTCCGCGGGCTGACTTTCAGCAGGAACTCCTCGCCTCACTCAAAGCCACTCGCCGAGCCCCGAAAGAAACACTTATGACTCGCCTATTTCGTCTCGCGTACTTGCCCGCGACGCTCGCCATCCTCACCATCTTCGTTGCCGGAGGGGGACTTTATTTAACTCGAAAGACGGCAACGCCGATCGTTGAACAGCCCGTCCAAATAACAGACATTAAGCTCAATCCGGCGGACGTTCCGGGAATTTTGACGCTGAAGCCCACGGAAAACACTGCCATCGGAATTGCGGCAACCAGCGCATTTGTTCTAGAAACCAAGCAGGCATTCTCGGAGGAGCAAATTCGAAAGAGTCTTGCCTTTTCTGGAGACATCCCCTACTCCATTTCCAAAAATTCGGCAAATGGCTACCTCATTAAGCCCCAACGCGCCCTGTCCGAGGGCACGCTGGTTCGCGCGGATATGCCAGTGACGTACACAACGCTCACTGGGGAATCGGCAACCTATGCATTTTCTTGGGCATTCCAAGTGCAGGAAACGTTTCAAGCCGTCTCCACACTCCCGCGGCATCAGGCCACCAGCGTCCCGAAGGACACGGGCATTGAAGTGGAATTTTCCCACGCGGGATTTACGGGGTACGAGGAAAATTTCGACATCCTTCCGAAAACCCCCGGACGTTTTGAGATCCACGAAAAAACTCTGGCATTCATTCCGGAAAAGCCGCTGGAATTTAAAACGCTCTACACCGTTACGATCGGGAAAGACTTGAAGCTCCCTGCAACCGGCGAAACCCTCAGCCGCGATATTATCTTTCAATTTGAAACGGAAAAGGGGCCGGATGAATGGCGCGGATTCGATCCCTACTTCCAAAAACTCTCAAACGAATCTTCCACCAAGGATGCTCCCGCGCTCGTTGTTTTCGGAAACGAAAAAGATGAGGGTGTCGCGGTCGTGATTTACGCATTTCCCTCCGAGGATGCCTTTCGCGACGCCTTTGCTCAAACTCAAGCGCTCCCGATTTGGTCCTGGCGATCCAATCAAACATGGACCTATCCTACCGACGGGTTGACGCGTGACCAATCCTTCAACACCACGCTCAAGGGCGACGACCGCGGCCCGCTCTATTTGGAATTTCCAAAAGCGATGTCCCGCGGATATTACCTCGTCAGTATGAAATCTATAGACGGCAATGACGTTCCGGAACGCCAAACACTGCTTCAAATTAGCAATGTTACGGCCTACACCACGGTTTCAGACACGGACACCTTGATCTGGCTGCACGATGCGCAGTCCCAAAAACCGATTGCAACAGCCAGCGTCACGCTCTTTGATGGAACGACATTGGGCACGAGCAACGAGAAGGGCCTGGCGACATTCCCCACTCCGGATGCCATGCGCAAAGATCTCTCGGAAACGGCCTCAAATTTTGTGGTCAAGAACGGTGCCGAAACGCTTTACCTGACGGTGCGTCCGCAGCCGAATTACTATATGGAATCAGCGTTTTGGGGAAGCGGCCAGCCCGTCAACCCGATTCGTTCGGAATATTGGAACTACCTCTACCTCAACCAGCCGATGTACCAACCCACAGACACGGTCAAATTCTGGGGCGTGGCGCGGCACCGCAAAAATTCCGAGTCAAAAAAGCTGGAGGTTCGCTTGTACGAAGGGATGCGTTGGATCTACGATGATCGTGTCGGTACGGACCGCGTGCCCCTTGCGAGCACAACCGTCACCACAGATGATGCTGGCATGTTTCAAGGCGAACTACCGCTCGACCGCCTATTCCCCGGATCCTACGGCCTGGAAGTGTATCTGGGCGACCAGTTCTTGAATGCCGAGCGCGTGTCGGTGGAAACGTACACCAAGCCCGCCTATCAACTGGAAATCGCGTCAAATATGATTGCGCTGTTTTCCGGCGATCGCGTGGACTACACGATTCGATCGAAGTTCTTTGAGGGAACACCGCTGCCAAATCTTCCCGTCAAATTCAATGACAACAAAGCGTTGACGACGGACGAGGCTGGAACTGCAACCATCTCTGAAACCTACACGAACACGAAATCCTACGACAGCTATCCCACGGTCACGGTTCAGTCCGCGCGGGAAGAAGAGGGGGAAATCGTGGCAGACAAATCCATCCGCGTTTTCCCGTCCCAGCACGAGATCAATATCACCTCACAAAAAGAGGAAAATGGAACAGCAGAAATTCAAGGAAATCTCTTGAACATTGACCTCGGGCCATATAATCGCGAGGAACTTCCGCTCTACGCCGAACCCACCGGATCCCCGATTCCGAATGCAACGGTTGATATGAAACTAACCAAAACCTGGTATGAAACCATTCAAACGGGCACACGCTACGACTACATCCAAAAGAAAGTCACGCCGACTTATCGGTATGAATCCCACGAAGAGACAGTGACCACAGCGACCACAACCACGGACAAAGACGGAAACTTCTCTCAAAAATTTTCTGTGGATGAAGACTTCAATTACATCGTCGAGATTTCGTCAACCGATTCCAATGGCCGCAAGCGCGTGGAGACGGTTTCGATCTATCACTACGAACCCTATTACCGATTTAATGAAAATCAGAATCTCACGATCCAGATGGAAGTCCCGAAGGATGGATTCGCGCTCGGGAGCCGCGTCGAAGCGGAATTATGGCAAGGCGACAAGCAAGTTCCGGACGCGATTGATGGTGAACCTTTTCTCTTCCAACAGCTGCAAAGCGGGATTCAAGAATATGCGACGACCGGAGAATCCTCCTACGCCTTCACCTTCTCCGAAAACGACATCCCGAATATCGGCCTTCAAGCGGTGTGGTTCGACGGCCGCAGCTATCAAGTCAGCCAAAGCGTCATGGTCATCTTCAAATCCACAGATCGCAAACTGACGGTGACGGCAAAGCCGGATCAGGAGAGTTATGGCGCGGGCGATCACGTCAAACTCGCCATTGAAACAAAAGACGCGCAGGGAAAACCTCGTTCGGCCGCGGTCAATGTGAACCTCGTGGATGTTGCGCTGTACCAACTTCGAGATCAGAACTTAAACTTTTTGTCCGAGCTTTATCGCATCGTGGATGACGGCGTCTTG
>CAYHVQ010000040.1:0-6089 GCA_964360435.1 uncultured Gammaproteobacteria bacterium | reverse complement strand
GTACGAGAGGACCGGGAAGAACGCACCTCCCGTGGACGAGTTGTCCTGCCAAGGGCATTGCTCGGTAGCGGCGTGCGGTTTGGATAAACGCTGAAAGCATCTAAGCGTGAAGCCGTCTTCAAGATGAGGGATCGTGATGAGACACCTGATAGACGATCAGGTTGATAGGCTCTAGGTCGAAGCCCTGTAAAGGGTGTAGCCGAGGAGTACTAATGGTCCAGGCTAGTCGTAGCCACTAAGAAGAACGATGTATTGATTGGTTGAAGATTTACATGGTGATGACCGATCTGGTTTAGCCGCCAGATGAGAGCGGAAAGTTTTTTCCGTTGTCATCTGGTGACTCGAGCGACGGGGAAACACCTGTTCCCATTTCGAACACAGCAGTTAAGCCCGCCAGCGCCGATGATACTCCGTAAGGGGGAAAGTAGGTCGTTGCCAGTTTAGCAAAAAATCCGCGATTTTCGCGGGTTTTTTGATTTTTGAAAAAAAGAGACCGTCTGCAGAAAGCGACGATCAGCGGGTGAAGAGGACCGTCCGAATAAAAGCGATGACATCCTCGGGTCCCTTCACATGCACGGCGCCACCATAGCCAGCCGCCAGCGCCGCTTCGCAATCCGTGGCAAGGCGGTCTCCAATGGCAACGAGATGTTCGCCTTCCAACTCGAGTGCTGTGGCCGCAGCGTGAAAGGCTTGTTGCTGTGGCTTGAAACTTCGAAAGGCGTCCGGGCTGCAGACGGGAAAACCGAGATCAGCAACGCCAATGCAGTGCAGGACGCGATGAGCAACCACTTGCGGAGCATTCGTGAGGATGGCCACGCGAACCATCGCTCGGGTGCGAATCAACACCTTTCGAAGATTCGGGTTGGGAGAAATGAACTTCTCTGGGTGACAGCATCGCGCGCGGATCGGATACCAGCTTAAGGGATCAATACCGAGGCTGTCGAGGAGCTCGGCGAATACCGGCCGTCGCCCTTCTTGCGCGATCCATTCTTGACGCTTGACCTCCGCAAGGAGTTCGGCGTCTTCGATGCTCATGCCAAGGCGTTCCCCAAGAAAGGGCATGGATCGTTCGGCACTGTCCGCGAGGTAGGGGTCGCCCTCGCTTCGGGGGTAAAGCGTCCGGTCGAGGTCGACTACGATCCCCTGGATGCTCTTCGGTAATTGAAGGATCGTCATTCCCACGCGCTTCTCCCTCCATGAATGGTTAAGTGGGGATGTTCCGACGAGCATATCACAACAAAAGCAAAAAGGGAAGTTGTCTTTGATCTGCTGTGTTTGACAGGATTTTGTGAATATATTTGCTAATGTTAGCATTAAATTTTATTTAAAATAAAATGTGCCGGAAAAAGGTTGACAAGAAAAAGCTCGCCCCGTACAATACGCCTATGACTATTCAGCCAATCATTCTTGCCGCAGGGAACAGCACGCGGATGAAGTCTCCTCAATCGAAGGTTTTGTTGGACATCGGGGGGAGGTCCATTATTCAGCGCGTGGTGGATGTTATTCACCGGAGCGGACTCATGCATCCGATCATTGTTATCAATAAAAATGGGCGAGATATTCAGGAGGCATTAGGACGGGATTATCGCTACGTCATTCAACAGCCGCAATTAGGAACAGGGCATGCGGTTGCCGTCACGCAATCTGCCATCAAAAACCGCGCAGATCATATTCTCGTTCTTTATGGCGACGAGCCCTTCATCTCATCAGAGACCCTTCAGAAGCTTATTCAAACCCATGAAGCAAAAAACGCCACGTTGACGCTTGTCACCTACTATTGTCCATCCTTTGAAAGCGACAATCAAGCGCTCTATGATTTTGGACGCATCTTGCGAGACCCGGAAGGGAATATCATCGGTATTCGTGAACTCAAGGATTGTACAGAGGAGGAAAAGAAAATCACGGAAGTAAATCCTTCCTTTTTTATTTTCCGGGCGGCGTGGCTGTGGGAAAATGTGAACCGGATCTCAAATCAAAATTCCCAAAAAGAGTATTATCTCACCGATCTTGTGGCGGCGGCGGTTCAGCAAGGAGAGCCGATTGCATCGTATTCATCCACCAATACGATTGAGGCGCTTGGAGTGAATACGCCCCAGCAGCTTGAGCGTGCTCGACGGTTGGCATTGACACTCAAACCGCCAGCGTAATCCGATGAATGCTTTTCATGGTGATTCCCACCCTTAAACAACTGGGATTGAGTGATAAGGAGGCTCGTGTCTATTTGGCGTTGCTTGCCCGTGGTCAGGCTTCGATTCGGATGCTTGCTCAAGAGACCAAAGTTAATCGCGGCACGACGCACGATATTTTGAAGTCGCTCATGGTGCAGGGGTTGATCAGCACAACATCTCGCGCCGGGCGAAATTACTACCTAGCGGAGCATCCTCAAAAACTTGGTGCCGTTATTCGTCAGCGGATTTCCGATCTTGAGCAGGCAAGGGAGGATGTGGAAAAAATTCTTCCCGAGCTACACGCGATGATGGCGGCGGAGCAGGAAGCGCCGGTGGTTAAATACTTTGAGGGGTTGAACGGTATCCGGTCCATTCTCGAAGATGTGCTGGAGACGGTTGGGCTGACGGAAGATCTCACTTATTTTGCCTATTCGGTTGCAAATATTCGCCATGTGATGCTCGAAGCGTATCCCACTTTTTCTCAAGAGCGGATTCGGCGCGGGATTCAGGTGAAGGTGATTGCGCTCGGGGAGGGCGGACAGCTCGTAGGATTGGATGAGCGTAAGTGGTTGCCCCAACAGACGAATGCCCCAACGTACCAATTACTGTATCAGCATAAAGTGGCAAGTATTGCGCTCAACAGTACGGAGGAGCCCTTCAGTATTCTTATTGAACATCGGGATATTGCCCAGATGCAACAGAGGATTTTTGCCCATCTATGGTCGCTCCTTCCGCCAGAGCAATTGAATGATGCTCATCGGTCAAGAGAAAAACAACGGTCGCGCGTTGCGACGCGTGTTGTTCGCTCTTGAGCGGTGAGCCGCTTCTCATCCGCGTTCTGATCCCGGAGGTGCTCTTTGCAACGACCGCTGAAGGTCGGAATTCTTTCGCTCTATTACCCGAAGGGTTCGGGAAGTGGAACGTACAACTGTTCGCTCATGGCGGAATTGGCGCGGTGCGGCGTAGAGGTGCATTTTCTCTCGCCCTCCACCCGTCAGGAAGCCGAGCTGGAGTTCGGAACGCAGTTTCCTCTCGCTAGAGGAGATCAAGGCGAGCCCGGCCGAGTGCTCTTCCACCCGAGCCCGAACTCGTTCCAGTGTCCTCGTTTGGTGGCCTACGCCAGAGCCGACATGCCGGACGGGGTGGAGATTGAGGCGGCAGGGGATACCGTCATTGCATCCTACATCGAGACGATGTCGCGATGGGTGCGAGATGTCAGTAACCTAATGAGACTGGAGGTGTTGATCGTCAACCACGTCCTTCCGTTGCCAGCTGTGGCAAGCCGATCGGGTATCCCCTATGTCGTTATTCCGCATGGGACGATGATGACTGTGGCGGCTCGAGCGCCGCGGCGGTTCCATGGGCTGATGATGCAGGGTCTCGAAGGTGCGCGAAAGGTTCTCTGTCTCAACGACGATGTCACCGAGCGTCTTCGGACGCAAATTCGTACGCATAGCCCGGATGGCATCGTGGACCGCTTGAGTCAGCGGTTCGTTCCACTGCCGCAAGGAGTGGACTCGCACATCTTCAGCGCTGACGCCGTCCTTCCGTTGGACGCACCGTGGCTGAATAGAACGGTGCCAAAGGCGATCTGGTTCGGGCAGATTCTCCGTTCGAAGGGGCCAGATCTTGCGGTGGCAGCATGGCCGTTGGTGTTCCAGCGACACCCGCAGGCTGATCTGACTATCGTCGGGCGCGGCGCATTCAGCCAGGATCTTACGGCGTTCATCGAGGTGCTGACGACTGCGGATCCTGATCGCGTTGTGCGGTTCTGCGAAGAGAAAAGGCTCGACGAACTTCGGGCGTTCTACCACGGCCTACAGGGATCGGATCGCGAAGCCTACTTCGCGGTCGCGCGCATGATCGCCAAGCACGTTCGGTACCTGGGGTACTTCCCGCAGGCATCTCTTGCGGGGATACTCGTGAAGCATGACGTCGCCTTGGTTACTTCGATTGCCGCCGAGGCTGCTCCAACAGTCATCCATGAGGCGGCAATCTGCGGAGTGGTTCCGATTGGCATTCGTCATTCGGGCGTTCGTCAGGAACTCGGTGCCTATGCCGACATCTCTGTTCGCGGGTACGACTTGGCGGAATTGATCATGGTTAGCGCCAGCATGCGGGAGGTCATTCCGGATCTGGCTGGAAAGGTGATCTCGGTGTTCGATCTATTGGCCGTGCCATCGGATCGCGCGCATATCCGTCAGGGGCTCATGGTTCGGGCTCGGGAGCACAGCTGGCCCGTCATCGCCCAGCGACTCCTCGCCATCTTCTCGGATGTCATTGCCACATAGACATCCTTTTTTTGTCCTGAAGGATGTTGGACGGGTTTGATCCTATGTTCCAATCCTGATACGATGAAGGGGGACTGATTCTTCACTTCTCTTATGCGCGTTATTGCCGACCTCCATATCCATTCGCGGTATTCTCGAGCGTGCTCGAAATCTCTTTCGTTGCGTCATCTGCAGGAGTGGGGGCAGTTCAAAGGTATCACCGTTCTCGGAACTGGAGATTTTACGCATCCGAAGTGGTTGGAAGAAATCGAGCGCGACCTCGTGCCGGGTCCCGAGGGGTTGTATTCGTTCCGTAACGCATCGCCAGCGTTTCCTGCTGCTGCGCCGATGCATTTTATGTTGACGGTCGAGTTGAGCTGTATCTATCGCAAAACCGAAAAAACGCGACGGATTCATGTTCTGATTTTTGCTCCCGACATTCCCACCGTCAAAAAAATCAATGCGCGGCTCGGGGCGATCGGTAAGCTTGCTTCGGACGGCCGGCCGATTCTTGGGATAGACGTCAAAGAAATTGTGAAGATCGCGCTCGACGCCAACCCAGCATGTTTTATTGTGCCCGCGCATGCGTGGACTCCGTGGTTTGCGGTGTTCGGTTCGAAGTCTGGGTTTGATTCCCTAGAGGAATGTTTTGAAGAGCTGACGCCAAATATTTTTGCCATTGAAACTGGATTGTCTAGCGATCCACTGATGAACCGACGTCTCTCCGCGCTGGATAAAGTTGCTTGCATCTCCAACTCCGACGCGCACTCCGCACAAAATCTTGGCCGCGAAGCGAATGTGTTTGAGCTTGAGCGCGTCTCGTACAACGCGATCATGGATGCGATCAAAGCAAACGACCCGCGGTGGTTTCCCGAAACCATCGAGTTTTATCCCGAGGAAGGGAAATATCATGTGGACGGTCACCGCGAGTGTGAGGTTCGCTTTCTGCCACCGGAAACGCTTCGCCATAAAGGGATTTGTCCGAAATGTTTTCGCCCGCTGACGATTGGCGTTCTTCATCGGGTTCATACGCTTGCGGATCGGTCGGAGGGGGATGTGTCGAAACAGCGACCTGGCCATCGTTACGCGGTTCCCTTGATGCAGGTTCTGGCCGAAGGGTTTGGCGTGGGAGTAAAAAGTAAACGCGTGCAGGAGGAGTATTTTCGGTTGATCAAAATCTTGGGCAGTGAATTTGATTTGCTTCTCAATGTTCCGATTGACGAGATCGTGCGCATAGCACCGATCGCTGGGGAAGGTATTCGCCGGATTCGTGCGGGCGAACTTCAGATTGAACCCGGGTACGACGGTGTGTATGGAACTGTTCGCATCTTCAAATCCGACGAAATCTCGAGATTCCAACTGAAGCAACAAGGATTATGGTGAATGCTGTATGCGACTTTCCGATCTCGGAAGATATTGACCGAAGTGCTCTCGCCCGGTAGTATGGCGAGGTACGGAGGAGTGGCTCGAGTGGTTGAAGGCGCAGCTCTCGAAAAGCTGTAGGGCAGTAATGCCCTCGTGAGTTCGAATCTCACCTCCTCCGCCAAGTTTTACATTCAGCGAAATTGAAAGAGGTTGCCTAGGCGCTTCGCGCCACGGCATGGTATTTACCCGCGAGAATCCAAGCATTTTTTAGGGGGAACGAAAGCGT
>CAYHVQ010000039.1:702-7179 GCA_964360435.1 uncultured Gammaproteobacteria bacterium | reverse complement strand
GTATCGCGTACCGCGCCCATCTGCGCGCCGAGGCGCTCTTCGACCCCCACCGAATGCGCACGGATCGCGTGTTCAGCCGGAAGCTCCGGCGTTGGGGGTTCCCGACGCGCGGTCCCTGCTGACGCGGGATGCGTCGACCACATCTTCCTTCGCCCTCTTTGGGCTCGCCTCGCGATTCACTGAATCCTCCGAGGCGTTTATTTTTTCCGAAACAAGTTGACCAAACCCTCGCGAATTGCTTAAATAACCTCATGCCCTCTCCGCATCCTTCTCCAATCATTGAAGCGCAGGATCTCACCTTTCACTATCACGATGAGCGTGTGTTGGAGCACGTGAGTTTTTCCGTTGACGAAGGAGAATACCTTGGGATTTTCGGACCGAATGGAAGTGGAAAAACAACGCTCTTAAAATTACTTCTAGGTCTTCTTGCGCCTTCGGGCGGGACGATTCAAATGTTTGGACAATCCGCGATGTCGCGTGCGATGCGATCTCGTGTGGGGTATGTCCCTCAACGGATTGCACAAACGGATATGCACTTTCCTGCAACGGTGGAGGAAGTTGTCTTGAGCGGACGAACGAGCTTGCGCGGGTTGTTTCACGGATGGACGAAAGAAGACCGCCATGCCATGCTGGCGGCGATGGATCAGCTCGAGATCACGAATCTTCGCCATAGGCAAATTGGACAGTTGTCTGGTGGCCAGAGGCAGCGGGTGTTTATTGCCCGCGCTCTTGCGAGCGAACTGAAGATGCTCATTCTCGATGAGCCTACGGTCGGCGTGGATCCGGCCTCCACGGAAAAGTTTTACACGTTCCTGCGCGAACTCAACGAGAAAAACCGTATGACCGTTGTCATCGTTTCGCATGACTTGGATGTGGTCGCGCGCGAGGTGAATTCTATATTGTGTTTGAATCGGACGCTTGTCTGTCACGGGGCGCCTCGGGACGTGTTGACGCCCGAGCTCCTCGCTAAGCTCTACGGCAATCACGTCAAATTTATTCATCATCATCACGCACGTTAACGTCCGAGCCCATGCCCGAAATTTTTCAATACGATTTCATGATCCGCGCCTTCTTGGCCGGTATTCTCATTGCACTTATCGCGCCGACGATTGGAACATTTTTAGTCGTCCGTCGGTATTCGCTGATGTCGGACACGCTCGCGCATGTTTCGCTTGTTGGAGTTGCAATCGGCGTCCTTCTGGGTCTTCATCCGGTGTTGACCGCCGCGGGAGTCACGGTTCTTGCGGCGTTGGCGATGGAGCGATTGCGCCGTGATCACGAGCTGTTTGGAGAGTCCATCCTCGCGCTCTTTCTCTCCGGAAGTCTGGCGATCGCTTCGGTGTTGTTGAGTTTTGCGCACGGGTGGAATATGAATCTATTAAGTCTTCTATTCGGCAGCATTTCGACGGTTCAAACAGCAGATCTGTGGGTCATGGGGGTGTTGGGGTTCGCCGTTCTGGGATCTATTATTTTATTTTATAAAGAATTTTTTCTGATTTCCTTTAATGAGGAGCTTGCGGAAGCCAGTGGGCTGAATGTGCGAGGGTTGAATATGCTCCTGGTGATGTTTGCGGCCGTGACTGTGGCAATCGCCATGCGGATTGTGGGTATCTTGCTCATCGGTGCGCTCATGGTCATTCCGGTTATGACCGCGATGCTTTATCGCCGAAGTTTCCAAGTGACGATGATGCTGGCGGTCGGATTTTCGTTGGCTGCAGTGCTGGCCGGGATCACGGTTTCGTATTATGCCGATCTTGTGAGCGGAGGGACGATTGTCGTCATCGCCCTTCTTGTTTTTTTTGTGAGTCTAGGATTCAATAGACGGGTTCGGGGTTCCGGGGTTTCGTGACGATGTTTTGGAGGGAGGTCAGCGTGTCGTCAACCCTGTCGTTTCTTCGCGTTCGGATCGTGGAAAACGGAAATCCGCCGTTTGGAGTGGTCGTGGTTCAAGACATTAACCGTGGCGACTTCTACTACATCCACGGTGATGGCGGCGGGTTGAAGATCCTCGAGGGCATCGCACAGGGGGAAGGAATCGCGGCGAATCATCCCGAGTTCCGCGATGCGGTGGCGCAGATCACGTACTCCAATCTCCCCCAGAACAACGCGGCCTACCGAGAAGGAATGCCCGGCAGGAGCAAGAGCGTGCGATAGCGGTTGACGCGAGGTCTTCCGCTTTTTTTGTTCGCGAAAAAAAACGCGCGATCAATGCGATCACGCGGGATGGAGCGCAAGAAACTCGCGCCCTTTGCCGACTTGGGTGTTGATCGGCACGTTTCCTCCGCACAGGGGGCAGAGGTGCGGATCCCATGCCTGTAGAGGGAGGTTCACGAGCGCGTTGAGCTTCGGAACGCTGGCGATGTCCTGCACCATGATTCCGCCGCGATTGCACAGAGCGCCGACGCCGATGACGTCGCCGCCGAGACCGCGGGTGATAATGACAACCTTTCGCGCCGATCCGCCGGTGGTGAGAACGTCTTCAACGACGAGCACGCGCTTGCCGGGCACAATCTGCTCGTACCCGCGTTTGATGACGAAGGCAGGCTCTCCACCATACTCTTCTTTCTCGGCGTAGATCGCTAGGACCTCGCGACCCGTGAGTTCGGTCAGATGATAGGCGACCCACTGGGAGAGGATCACGGCGCCGATTGCCGGAGCGACGACGACCTCGATATTGTCGTGGGCAAAGGCCGCAGCCATGCCGCGGCACAAAATCGAGGTCACGTTCGGATGCGGGTAGAGTGCATCCTTGTTGATGTACGTGTCGCCGTGCTTTCCGGACGTGTACACAAAATGTCCGTTCGTGAGAATCGCCCCGACGCCTTTCAGAAATCCGAGCATGATGTCTTGGTTCACGGGCTTGCTCCTTTCAATCTGAATAGGAGGTTTCAAATACAGTCGCAATCATGATAGCAGAGGGAAGGGTTTGCGCAAGGCGAAGCGGTCTGGAAAAAAAGAAGCCCCAAGACGTGTTGTAGTTTTTGGGGCGTGGGAGGAATCTTGGCGGGTGGCTAGCGAAGGAGGCGGGCGAGGATCCCCTCCCAGTCCTTCGTACCATCCTCGCACATTGGAGCGTGCAGGATGAGCACGCGAGCTCCGTTGACCATCAGATTCGTGTCCCGAAACCAGTCCACGATGGCGGACATCGGATGATCGTGGTGGCCTGTGTCGGTCGCTACCGCAACCCTCGGGATTCCCAATCGGGTGAGCTCGAGCACGAGGGGAAAGCCGATCCCGATTTCGCGCCCGACGAACTCCGCGCGTGCCGCGGGCCCGAGCGTGGTGGGTTCGGCGGGCATGAGAAGGTCGAGGAGGGCGGCATCAAAGGATTCCGCGCGAGCCCGCTCTCTGGCCTCGCCGTAGTCACAGAGTGCAACGACTTCGTGGCCGAAGGCTTCGAGTTGCCGAACTCCCGCACGACGATGCCGTGGGTTGTCATCCACCAGCAGGACGCGCATGTTCCATCTCCATTCTCTTTTCGGTGATGCGTTGCAGAAGGAGGATTGCGAGCGAGGTCTCTTCGTCGTGATCCACGAAGGGGACGGCGGTGACGCGGTTCGGATAGCGGCTGGCAAACGCTATAGCCTCTACCTTCTCCTCGCGACCGAAATATCCCAGAAGAATGGAGGTCTGCTCCGTTTCCTTGAGCATCTTGAGCGCGGCTGCGATCCGGTTCGTGACAGCGATATCGGCCTCCACTTCTCCATTCACCAGTTGTTCCACCGTCTCCGCGCCAAAGCCCGCGCCCACGATGGCTCGAAGCGCGGTGTCGATGGGGTTTGCCGGGTCCGAGCTTCCGACATGGATGAAAACCGTCGGGTTCATGAGGTTTGATCCTCCGGTATGAGTTGACAAGGTGCGATCAAGGTACCATGGATCGTGGAGAGTAAAGCAGGTTTCCGCCACGCTGTCAAGCCTAAAAATATCAATGTCTAACAAAAAAACGATGCTGGTTGACCGCGTCTCTCGTTAGGAGGATTTATGACGTGACGGGTTTCTCTAGCCAGATCACGTCTCTATTTTTTCTACAAGAACCATTCGTGCATTTTTTGTTTCGTTCTGTTGATCCAGAACGCGGACGTCGCGGAGTTGCTCTAAAAACGGTTCCATTTCCTTTGCAACAAATCCCATGTAAATCTTTGCGCCAGATGGGACTCTGTCAATCACCGCTTGGATTGCCTCCGGGCCAACAATTTCTGGAACATTGGACAGATCAAAATATTCCACGCCTTCGAGATTCGCATCCTCTGCAAGATCCTCGAGGTTGCAGTTGAGTGCGCTAAGTCTCCCCTCACGGGCCATTTGCGCGGTAAGGGTTCGGACCCGATAGAATTCTTGGTTTCGAGGATCTTTGCGGTCAACAAACGGCTGCTGAAGAGTGCCTCGCCTCTTTGGAGTTTTGGTGAGTACAGGATCGTACGGCAGAGGCTTCATGTGAACGAATGGAGCGCGTTCACGAACGAGTGTTTTTGCAAATTGTTGATCGTCCGTGATGAAGGTGTCGAGGTACCGGATTTGATCGAGGTTTTGATCCACGCCAATCACGCGGGGGCGGTCCGGGCAGAGGTCTGCATAAAACGCGGGCCAGTTCGCGCCCACCACGGTCAAAATCGTTGTTGCTCGGTCAACGGCGTTCTTCATTAAGAATGCCCTTTTATCAGTGTAGGATTCCGTGGGGTGCGTGTAAATAGATCTCCGAATATCTCTTTGCATATAGGTTGGCTCGACACCGTGTTTTGCCAAAACCGAAAATGAAAACCCCGACGCCTCGGAGTATCCCTTGGCGTCCTCTCGGAGCAAACTGCTGGCATCCGGCTGATGTTCAATCTCTTCCAGGTCTCGGACAACTTCGTTGATTAGTGCATCAGCTTCCGCCTCCGCATGGTTGGGTGCGCCGAGTGAACGCAACTGTTCTCGAACGGTTGCGGCGATTTCATCCACGCGGTCGCGGAGATCCTGAAAAAAAGATTTCTCAATGCCAGTAGCCGGCTCGCTGTGCTCCTGACCGAGTTCTGATCCTCGCGGCATGGCTTCGGTTTTTGGCATGGCAAGGGTTTAGGGGTTGGAGTTTGAAATCTGTTTGCGCAGGCGGACAATCTCTTCCTTTTCCGAGGATGCGATCCGCTGACGATGCTTCAGCGAATACTGCCTCAAGAGAGCAGTGGCTTGAAGAGAAAATCGGTCTACGCGCTCCTGCAGGGAGCGTTTTTTGAAATCGCTAAGCATTGTTGAAGACTTAGTCTCTCAGGAAGGGGTTTACGTTCTAGTGCGAAAGTGGTCTAATGTGTCGGGCCAGCCAGATTTGAACTGGCGACCTTCTGCTCCCAAAGCAGACGCGCTACCAACTGCGCTATGGCCCGAAATGATCTTGTCCAGTGTATCGGAAAATTCGAGGATGATCAAGTCGTCACCGGTGGAACCATTGTGTAGTAATGAAGATCAACTCGATGGTCTTCCGGTGGGATTCCGATGTCGCCCAGAAATGTCGTGATGCGCGCACGGCCGAGTTCCACCTCCACATTCATGAGTTCCACCTCAATAAAATCTCCGAGATGGTCAATATGGTCGAGGGCGATCGTAAAATCGTCGAGCTTCCATGTTTCCCGTGTTTTATCCACGATCACGGCGGGCTTATATCCAAGGTGTTGAAGGATGTCATCCATTGTCTCCACATCGCTGATGTTGAGTTCATATTCCTGTGCATGGATGTCCCCTTGAGGCAAATGAAACTCGAGGCGTCCGTCGGCATGGCCTTGGATCACACGAATGCGAAGGTGCCAGTCTTGGCGATAAGTTGTTTCGTCAAGTTTGTTGTAGTAAGTGTCAATCATGCGTCGTGTGGAAACAGAATGACCGCCGCGCTCAAGGAGGGTCTTACGGATGGTCTTGGGATCGCGAAGAATGGCTTTGATTTCAACTTCAATATTCATGGGATTGGGGGTAAAAGGTTTTTAATGAAGGACAGAGGGCGGAGAGGGGGCACTCGAGGCATAAGGGTTTTTGAGCCTTGCAAACGGTTCGGCCGTGCTGAATCAGCATGTGGCTCAATTGCGTCCACGCGGGTCGAGGAAAGAGTTTAATAAGATCTTGTTCGATTTTTTTTGGGGCGATCTGTGTGGTGAGGCCTAACCGTCCGGTAATGCGTTTGACGTGCGTGTCTACGACGATGCCTTCGTTTTTGTGAAATCCGGTTCCGAGGACGACGTTTGCGGTTTTCCGCGCGACGCCAGGGAGTGTGAGGAGTTCATCCATGGTCTGCGGAACAATACCGCCAAAATCTTGTACAACCTTCTTTGCCGCGCCCTGAATGGAGTTTGCTTTGTTGTGATAGAAGCCGGTTGAGTGGATGAGGCGTTCGAGATCAGAGAGTTTCGCCTTTGCCATTGCGTGTGGCGTCGGGTAGGCCTCGAACAGCGCGGGAGTAACGAGATTGACCCGCTTGTCGGTGCATTGAGCTGAAAGAATCGTCGCGACTAA
>CAYHVQ010000039.1:0-692 GCA_964360435.1 uncultured Gammaproteobacteria bacterium | reverse complement strand
TGGTGGAGGGCGCATGGTGCGTCGGGATACGCGCGTTTTAGCGTGTGCAGAATCGCTGCGGCGCGTTTGATAAGCGTCATAGTAAGTATCATAACATGGTTGACTGGGCGGTCAACGGCTTTGTTACCTCTTGACGGAAAACTGCCGGCGCGATACGCTCGTGGAAAGTCGGGAGGAATCGAAGGGAGGTGTCGCGTGGATGATCATCCTAAATCCAACAGCAACGGCCATCTCGCCCACATTGTTCGGGCAGATGGACACTTGGTGCGTTGGTGGTTGGGATTCACGATATTCGACTACCGCCAAAGCTATCCGGTCATCGGCGACCACCTCGCGGTCTGCGAGGTCTGCGAAGCGCTCGATGCCGCCGTTCGCTTCGAGTGGGTGCTCGGCTTGCGCGTTGTCGAACATTCGGTGGACACCGCGGTTCGGCGTGCGGACTTCACACTCTGGCAGGAGTCCCAACAGCGCGTCCGTATTGCACGTGCCGCCTACGATGCGCTGGCATCCGATTCCCACTGTCCACCTCTCCCCGCGACTTCATGATCAAAGCCGCGGTGTTTTTTTGAACATTCATTGATCATAAAAATCAACAACCCTCCGAATGGGGGGTTGTTGTGTGCCGAGGGCCAGGATCGAACTGGCGACACAAGGATTTTCAGTCCTCTGCTCTACCACTGAGCTACCTCGGC
>CAYHVQ010000038.1:0-7187 GCA_964360435.1 uncultured Gammaproteobacteria bacterium | reverse complement strand
GATCTTTACAGCGTTTTTTTGGATGACGTGACGCTTGCGGATCAGAGTCGTTCTGAGATGGGCTTGTATTTGCGTCCGGAGCGGATGGAGAAAAATTATGGAACGACGATTCAGAAGGCGATTGATTTAGTCTTTTCGCGCGATGGAAAGCCCCTACCGGTCGGCAGTCGTGGAGATGCTGAAGCGCTGTTTATTCGTTGGACGTTGGAAGCGACGTCTGCGTCGGACGATTTGATCAGAATGAATCTCGATACATTGGATCAAAAAAATCTGACGACCCCAGAGCAACAAGAGCTTTTTCGGACCTTGCAGGATGTCTATCGTCTGACGCAAGCCCAGATTTGGGAGCAGACATCTTCACACCTAACGGCTGTGGATCGTGAAATGCAGAAGTACACGAGCGACACATCGCGGTTTTTTAAAGGAGTTCGTCAATTTGGAACCTATGGCGCAATGGGATTGGGAGCGGCGATGCTCCTTACACCCGTTGGCGCAACTGCGGCCGGGATCGGCGTGGGTCTTGCGGGCGCGCGCGGAATCGGATACATGCTTTCTCGTCGGCGAGATCGGAAGAATTTTGAAGACCAGCGCAAAAAAACAATTCAAGATTATAAAGGAGGCAAGGATCGGAAGGCGCAGTTTCGGGTTCAGGTGGAGGAGGCGATTGCTCGTGAGCGGCATACCGAAGTCGAGCAGATGCGAAACAGGAATCCGGCGAGTTTGGCGATCGCTCGCGATCAGTATATTGCGTCGCTTGGTCAAAATACCGAAAATATCGACCCAGCTGCCGCAGATCAATTTCAAGATGCGCTCAATGCCGAAAGCAGGCGAATTCAGAAAAGTGTTAGTGGGTATCTGTCGGATAATGGGGATGCTGTGCTTGAGGAATGGAATCGTTCTCGGCCAGAGGATCAGAGGACTGACCGTTCGAATGATAGCGCAGTTTCGGATTTTAGCGCTGAACTTGTGGGTTCCATGACTCGGTTGTTTCAAGTTCAAGAAAGCGGAGCGGTCATGAGCGGCGTGATTGCCCAACAACATCAGCGGACGCCCGGCCGACTGGAACGCATGACCCAGTTACCGGAGCGGTTGCGTCTGCAGGCTCATCAGTCAGACACCGAGACGTTTCGTATTCCGTTCACGGAGCGCGAAGTGCGGTTTCCATCGTTGTTTCTTTCGAGAGATGTTCCGGATAGACAACAAAAGGATCGCCGGATGCGAACCGTGGCCGCGCTCGCGGTGGGAGGCGCGTTTGTCGCGACAGCCGGAACCTGGGGGCTGGGCGCCGCGGTCGTGGGTGGCGCGGTGGCGGGCGTGAAGCTTGGCCGCAGAATTGCAGGGCATTATGAAGCAAAAAAAGGCGTGCAAGTGGAAACACGATCAAAGCGAGATGCGCGGCGCGCAAAATTGCGAGGGGACACGTCGGATTCCCCTCCAGTCGCTGGCGTGGTCAAACGCGTGGGTGTTGCGTTTCAAAATCGGATGTCGGAAGCGTTTGACAACACCATAGTTGAGAGAGATCTCGGGGCGCTTCAAAATGATTTTCGTGACTTAAGCCGTCGCATCGAGGATCTCCGAGTTTTCGGTGAAGAAGGGGGTGAAGATAACAAATTCCCGCTTCTGAAAAGTGAATTTTTTGAACTTAACGCGGCCGCAGAGCAGGTTTTTTCCCGCTACCACGGGGTTTCCCAGAATCGGATTCCATCGGAAGTTCGTGAAATGCGACAAGCTGCGCATCAATGTCGGGATCTCTATCTCGCCTATCTCTATCAAAAAGCGGCCGGGATGGGAGTCGAACATTTGACGCACGCGATTGGAAGTGATTTGGATGCTCAAGCTATTCACCACGAACGGTTGCGAACATTGCGAAGAAAGCGTGCGGGGTTGAATTTGCTTTCCGCCACGCTCATGGCGCTGGCCACAGGACCGGGAACTCGGAGTATGTCCGAAGAACCACCGATGCCGCCGGAATCCTCGCTCTCTCAACCCGCCGTTGAGAAGGAATCCGAAGCGGAAGAGTCCGAGGCCGTGCCTTCAATCGCGGCAGCGGAAGAGGATAGCGTCGTCACCTTGCCGGACCTCGAACAATACGTTGCCGAGCATGGCGCTACAAAAGCTCGGCTGGACGTGAAGTTTAATCCCGACGCTCCGCGGTTCACATTCCAGCGGCTGGAGGATGAAACCGCGACCACGCTCATGGATTGGTATTCTGAAGCCGGATTTTTGGAGTCCTTACAGATGAAACCTCAAAACATCATTCGAGAGCGTGCAATATTCGATCTGGATGGCACGCAAGTCCCGGCGATATTTTATCTCCGATCTGAAGACGGGCGATTTGTTGGGATGAAGCTGGATGGCGGAATCACACTTGGGGAAACAAATTATGACGAGGTGTATTATGACGCCGGTCAAACGCTCGCGTTCGCAAAGCGCGTTGACCGTACAGCGGATGATGGCACGCCCGATGAGGTAACCGTGACACGTTATTTGCCGCATGAGGATTGGTCATATTATCTTCAAGTGACGATGTCTCCGAATGCTATGGAAGGTGCGTCGGAGTTTTTCAGCACCGAGCGTATTGAATTTAGCGGAAAAGGCGGCAGCGGTCAGCTGTATGAGAAAGATGTGAATAAATCTTCTGGTTCTGACGCGAGGGTTTATAAGTACGATGGGGACAAAGAAGGAACGAGTCAAACAGATCATATAAAAATAGATCCAAAAGATCGTTAATTTTTTCGAGATGACCTTTACTCTCAAAGAGCAAGCCGTGCTTCGCCGAGATCTGCAGGACATGGTGCGGCTTCTACAACAGTTTCAAAAAACGGTCGGTGCGGTTCAGCAAAAGTCTCGCCGATTGTTGTCGAATATCCAGAAACGATCTGACCGGGCGCGATTGCAGGCGGCTCGGAAAAAAATCCATTCTTAATTTCTTTATGATGCGTCAAGAACGGAAGATGGAGGCGGGTTCAGTACACGAGCGATCAGAATCGCACGGAGAAACAGAGGAATTAGAGGCAATGGCGGAAAAGATCGGTGGGGAATTAGCTGATGCAGATCAAGATGTTGTTGATGTTGAACAGACGTTGGATGCCGTCGTTTCGCATTCGGATGCAGAAGACATGGATCGTGCCGAAACTCATGAACTTCGGGAAGCCGCGCGGGCGGCGGAAAAGGAGTTGGCGACGTCATTGGGAACCGTCTTGGATCGCATTCGGCGGCAGGCGGGACAGAAAGCATACAAGCTTTTGATCTCCGGTTTACTTTTGACGGCGCGGACAGGAGAGGTGCATGCATCGCCTCGGGACCCAAAGCATGATGACGCGCCGCCTGCTGTGGAACAACAGCACCGGCGGCGAGTTTCGGGCTTGAGGGAAATGCTATCGAAGCACGGCGTTGTCATTGAGGAGAAAAAATCGGACGCTCGGGCAGAAAAGAAGCCCGAAAAAAAAGAAAATGTCGAGGAGGTCATGCTTCATGACCTACCGGAACCTACAGAGGAGCGCGGACCAACAGAGCATCGTGAGGTTGTGCTTATCCCCGATGCGCAAGGGAAGGAGTGGACTGTGGAAATTAAACGGGACGGCATGGGAGATAGCTTGGGCGTGAGTCAAGTCAAAGTTTACGAGTCCATGCCTGGCGGACATCGGTGTTATGAATATGATGCGTCGGGGAACTTGCAGAAGGTTGTTGATCGAGGAATTGTCCAGAAGGGCGCGGATCGAATCATGACGGAAACCGCCTCGCCGATGAAGCCGATCAAGAACGCGGATGGGCGTGTTTGGCTTTCAGACGAGGAGGCGGGAATTCAACTTTCAGCGTGGGATCAATTTGAAGAAGCGCCGGCTGAGCATCCGGTTAAAACGGAAACGCACTGGGATTCCGGTGATCGCAAAACGCAGGAGCGGATCTTTGATGCGAAATCCGATGAGCTGAAAGTCACGATCGAATATCATTACGATAATGACCGTTCCCCGCATCCAGACCAAGCCACTTTTCGAGATCCAAAGAGTGGTCGCGTCACGCGAAAAGAAGAGTATCTCGTTTCTGCTCGGCGGGTTGTCGAGGATTTTTCCTATGACGAGATCGGGCGTGTTGTGCAAGAAGAAAAGGTGATTTTTTTCGGACCGACGCCGGAGGTGGATGGCGAAGAGTTTTATGGAAAGGTCGTTACAACGCATACGTATGACGAGGATCGGCCGCAGGATCATCGGACGGCCACCGTGTTTCGTTCGCGGGAGGGTCTTCCGGTAGACACAAACGCGCCGGAGGCGGTGGAGCGCATGGATCATGCGCGCGAGAGAATAAAAGAGGAAACCTCCCTTTGGGTTCAGGAGGGAAAGGAGTTGCAGTGTTTGAATCGGCAGAGCGTGTCCTATGATCCGGAAAACACTGATAAGATTTTGTCGGTGGGCGATGTCAAACAAAATCGTGCGGGGCAGGCGCTCCTTGAGATGCAGCAGGTGGTTTCACCGGACGACGGGAAACTGCATATTACGAGCTACGAGCGCACAGTCGAAATTCCGAAAATTCCAAACCGCGCGGAAGTTAAAGCTCAAGATCTTGTCTCTCCGGCGGTTCAGATCGAACTCGCGGAGGATGGCATGTACCGTGGAACGTATGCTGGCGGCGAGTTTTCCGCAGGGATTGAGTTTGAGGGAAATGACCCGCAGGATTTGAAGGTGAAAGAAATCATTGAAAAAGGTGAAGGGGGTCGCAATTGGACCGTGGATGGAGACGGAAATATCAAAACCATCACCTTGCCGGACAGCACCACGTTGGAGAAAGAAGATCAGATCCGCGAGGTGATAGAGCATGAAGCCGCCGCAGGCCGAATGTGGCCGAAGATTGATGATCGCGGCCGTGTTCGGGAGATCCCGCATGCGGACGGCGGTCGGCAGGTGTACACGGTGGATGATGACGGGCGCGTCGAGAACATGGCAGTCTACGGCCGCGGCGTTGACCAAGCGAGCGATCGGTTTGAGTTTGCCTATGACGAGGGCGGACACACGCAGACGCGACATCTTACTTATATGAAAGGCGGTCAGATGGCCGTTCAAGTTTATGACCATGAAGGCAAACGCGTGGGTTCGCGCACCATCGAAAAACAGGATCATTGGTTCGACAAAATTCAGCCGCGGCGGCGTTAGGATTTGGCGAGTTGCTACGGTTTTGTGGATGATTTTTATTTTTCTCCTTTCTTCGATTCCGGATGCGAAAGTTGAGGCGCTGGGTTCGTGGGATTTTTTATTGCGCAAAATCGCCCACGCCGTGCTGTTCGGGGTGTTGGCGGTTTTGATATCAAAATCATGGAAGGCGTCTTCTCGGCGCGTCCTTCCGTGGAAGCAGGGGATTTGGATTTTTGGTTTTACGGTGTTCTATGCCGCGAGCGATGAGTTACATCAGGTGTTTGTCTCCGGGCGGTACGGCACTTTCGTGGATGTGGCGATTGACAGTATTGGCGCGTTTGCTGGCGTTTTCGGGGTGACAAGGAGACGTTAAAATCGCCCCTCACAAGCTCGAGAATACTCTCTGAGCGACTTCGACGGAAGTCTGGGAGGGGTCGAAGAGTTATCTACTTCTTCACAGTCTCGACAATCGCCTTAAAAATGGAGGGATGATTGCTTGCGAAGTCCGCCAATACCTTTCGATCTAATGTAATATTCGCCTTGTGAAGTGCGTCAATAAAGCGAGAATAGCTCATTCCGTTGGCGCGTGACGCCGCGCCAATTTTAATTTGCCAGATGCCGCGGTTCTCGCGTTTTTTGAGTTTCCGTCCGCGATACGCGTGAACACCCGCCTTAATAATGGACTCTTGCATCGCCTTCATCCCGCTTCCACGCCGGCCTCCAAATCCTTTCGCGCGTTTCAAAAGGGAACGGCGGCGTTTGCTATGCTGAATTCCACGTTTTACCCGAGGCATAAAAAATGAAGGTATTAATAACCAATGAGTTTGTGAATGCTGTGCAGATCCGATTTTGCAAGCGATTGGTCGCGGCGTTTATTCATTCGCGCCTTGCCCGTCTCGCGTGCGTTGAAATGATCTTGTCCCGGAGTTTGGCGGAGAAGATTCCCTTTCTTTGTTCGCTTAATGCGTTTTGCGGTTGCTTTATGAGTTTTTTGCTTTGGCATAGTTGTGATTTCGAAAGTGGTGCGATAATAGCGGTGTATCGGCCGACTTCCCGTTTAATATCTTGTTCAACAACGACCTGATCCCGTAGCGTCGCCATGAAGTCGCGGATTTGCGTTTGCGCGAGGTCGGAGTGGGCTTTTTCCCGTCCGCGTAAAATCAATTCGATCTTGACCTTATCACCTTTCTCCAGAAATTTCAAGGCTTGGTTTTGGCGGATCTGGCGGTCATGGTCGCCCATCTTGAGGGTGAGTCGAATCCCCTTTAACTCAATTTTTTTCTGTTTTGCTTTTTGCTTTCGGTCGGCTTTCTCTTGTTTGTAAATGAATTTTCCGTAATCCATAATGCGGCAGACCGGCGGCTGTGCTTTGGGCGAAACTTCGACGAGGTCGGATTCCGCTTGTACTGCGCGTGCAAGAGCTTCCTGTGTGGGCATGACGCCCAATGCTTCATTATTTTCACCAATTAAAAAAATTTCCGGAACCGTGATGCTGTCATTGCGCCGAAGGTGTTTAATGGTTTCTTGTTTTGGTCGGTGATGACGATGAAAACGTCTGCTAATGGGGGTGATATGAAGAATGAATGGATGTGGAGATGGTGGGACTCGCACCCACGTGAAGAAACGCATCACAGTTTCGTCTACACGCGTAGCTCACTTGATTGTACGGGAGACGATCGAAAGAGAGCAAAAGCCGTCTCGAGATCCTCCAGCAAGTTTAGCAAATGTCCCCTGCAGGCGCAGGATATTCGCGAGTCTTCAGAATGGCACCCGATTCTCCCCAGAAGACGTCAGGAGGCGGATGGTTGTTGGGATTTAAGCAACAACGGGTAGAGCTTGAAGAGAAAATGCAGACGCAAATGCGCGCACCTTTTCCTTAACGCTCTGGACAAAGTTTGCACTTATGTCGTTGCTCGATCTTTAACGAAGCGTCGAGCATCTTCGGCGTGCGGATTCTATGATGTCAAAGTTCCTTGCGACGCTAAGCATCCCCCCCGCACCTTCGCGTAGCGAAAGTTGGGGGGAGCTACCAAGTAAAAAAAATTTTTAAAGATCCCGGGG
>CAYHVQ010000037.1:0-8433 GCA_964360435.1 uncultured Gammaproteobacteria bacterium | reverse complement strand
TTCATTCATTTATCCACAGAAGGTAACTGGAACTCTGCAACAGTACAATTTTTGAAAAAGACCGATGGGTAGCCTATAATGTCTCTTAGAGAGGGGCTAATAGCAGAAGGCTTACGGTGATGATTTTATTGCCCTTGAGGGTGAGCACGCCGGCGGAACGCCACTGCTTGTGCCGTGGATGCGAAAAGGAAAACTTATTCGAGAAATTCCCAGTCTGGATCAGATCCATCGGCACTACGAGCGCGAATGCAAGAAATTTTTATTTTCACTGTTTTCAATTCGTCGCCGTGTCCGGTATTCGGTTTTGAAAAGTCCTCGCATGAGGAAGTTAGCGCAAGAAACCGCACGCCATATCCGATCCGTCCATAACGTTGAGTTTGAATAATTCGCATTTTCGTATATGCCATTCACTCCATATCATTTCGGGCCGAGCGCGGCAGTTGCACTGCCACTCCGAAAGCACCTCGATGTTCCGGTGTTTGTGTTGGCGAATGTTCTCATTGACCTGGAGCCGTTGATCATGATGACGTTTGGTATCCCTGGATCCCTTCATCCATTTTTTCATACACTGATCGGCGGAGTGCTTGGCGGGCTCTTATGGGGTTGGCTTGCGTTCCAGTTACGGGGCTTCTTTTCCATCATCATGCGATTTTTCAAATTGGAGTACGCGCCGAAACTCAAAACAATGTTGCTTTCCGGCGTTCTTGGTTTTTGGTTCCATGTTTTTGTGGATGCGTTCATGCACGCGGATCTCAAGCCGTTTTTTCCGTTCGCATGGAATCCTCTTTATCAGCTTATCAACACTGGTAGCCTGTATGCGTTAACAGAGTTGTTTTTTTTGGTGGCGCTGGGAATTTATGCTATGATTATCCATGTCCAAAAGCGAATAAAGAAAAATCATGACTGACGACCAAATCATCGAAAATGCTCTCATAGGTCTAGAGGATCGTCTGCGAGATGTGACTCCGATCGTTCGGGATCTTGGGCGCGAAGCGGCTCAACTGCAGGATCGTATCCAACAGCGGAAAGTGGTAAAAAGAAAGGAGATGGACGGATGAATACCCACGAACCGTTCAATCCCGCGTTCTCTTCCCCGGAATCTCCCCCCGATTCCAAGGAGGTTTTACAACAAGTCGAAAAGAAATTTGAAGAGTTGGATGCAGAAGCTGGAAAACTTTCCGCGATCGAGGAATCTGTAAAGACAATGACAGAAGATCCTGCGTTGTTGCCGGAGGAAAAAAAGCAAACGAACGCGCTCGGTTCAAAAGTGCGGCAGTGCCAAAGTGCTTTGCGCCGATCTGTAAGCCGCTTTATGAAAACGGTGTTTTTGGTTGCGGGCATGACTACGCCTTCCCACGAGGCAAGTCTACCGAAGCCAGCACCCGTCCAAGAGGAACCAATTTCAGACGTCGCTTTTCAAGAGATTGCCGCTCGTGCTCGTGAAGAACTCGAACGCGGCGGAATCACTTCGGAACAGCGAGAGGCATATTCACCAATCAGTGAGCGCATTTTTCGGAACATTGCGCCGCGGGAATATCCCCAGGGTCTGAAGGATCTTTTTCGGCGATTTGTCGTTCCTTTTCTGACAGACGATCGGCAGGAAAAAGATTTCCTGTGGGGATTGGAGTTTGATGAAAAGTATCGGGTGGGGAATCGGCATCGAGATTTCTCACCAGAGCGGGAAGACACATGGAGGTTGTATTTAGGACTTCCACAGGAAAGCGATACGTTTGGAATTTCTGATCATCGTCCATCGAAGCGTTCTTCGGAATCGGTATATTATTTTTCTCTGCCCTCCCAAGAATTACGCATGCTTTTTGAATTTTTGGATGGGCAAGATCTTCATCGGAGGCATAAAGACGACCCAGGTTGGACGCCGGGAAATTCAAGCGATGAGGATGGCCCTAAGACCTATTATGGCCAGCATAAAATGGGATTATATGATGAAGCGGTCATGGGGAATTATACGTTGGAGGAGGGAGAGGACGAGTGCGGACATTATCTTTCGTACTATGATCGGTGGGATTTTAGTCCAACGGTTGGTGCGTTGGGTCGGGTTGACATGGGCTTTATTGGAAAACCGGTGGAGATCTATAATCGGATATATTTTCAACCCGGAACGAGAATTATTCGGGATTCGCCAACAGATCGGCCGTATTTTGAAACACCGGATGGCGAAACCATGGAGCTACCAATGAAGAAGGTGGAGAATGGGAAATAGATTTATTCCCGCGTTTAGAATCCTCGGATGGCCACGTGAAAATTTTTTCCGGCGTAAGGAATGATTTTATGAAGAAGATGATTTATCACAAACTGGTTCGAGATCGGATTCCGGAGATCATCACCGCGGATGGCGGAGTGCCAGAGGTGAGGGTTCTCGATGAGGGCGCGTTCAAGGCGGCTCTGCGAGATAAAATGGTCGAAGAAGCAGGGGAGTTGGCGAACGCAAAAACACGAGAGGAGATTCTGAATGAGCTCGCCGATATCTTACAGCTTGTGGAATCCGTTGCGCAAGTAGAAGACGTGACAATAGCTGAAGTTGAATCAAAAAAGCAGAACAAAAAAGTTGAGCGCGGCGGATTTGATCAGCGATGGTTTTTGGAACGTGTGGAAAAATTTGAATGAACCCGACCCCGCGACAAGTCGCGGGGTATTACGGGCATGTAATAAAAAGATGCCCATCGGTGAACCGTGGGCTAGGTCTTCGACGTCAACCGGTTGGGAGGCATGATCTGCGGCGGTTTTCCCGGAGTTCCATGTACTCTGTAAACTCGCCGGGGCGGTAGGATTCTCCAGTACCCAGCCGCCGATGGAGATCCCAGTAGTGCTGGTTGAGCGCACGTTCTCTCTCGACCGTGCGCACAGACATTGCCGCCACGGCTTCAGTGGCGTGATTTTCGCGCAGTGGTTTCGGGGCAAAGACGGCTGGCTGCTGCAAGAATGCAAGCTTTGGATGGCGATCGAGCCACCGTCGGGCGGCGGTGCCGAGATTCCGGTGTCCATCCGCGAGCCGGAGATTCTGCAATACGAGCCTCCGGTGGCGCGTCGCGGATCGAGATCCTGCGCCGTTTTCTAAGGGATGCTGGTGGAGTTTCTGGCGAACGCTTGCGCCAGCCTGGTGATTCATCCGCCGTCGGTTCATGGAACCCTCCAAGGTGAACCCGTGATTTGGGCAGTGGAATCGTAATAGAGACGCGGGGATCTGTCAATGGCGTTTTTTAATTCGACAAATTGAAAAAAATGTGATAAAAAGTACACCATGTCAGAACAACTCCAACAAATCGAACAGTGGCTCATTCAGCAAGGGGAGCCTCCGTACCGTCTCAAACAGATTCGCGAGGCGTACTTTACGCGGTCATCGTGGGATACGGCGACAACCCTTTCCAAGCCCCTTCGGCTGGCGTTGAAGCGGGAATTTGTGTGGATGTCGGTGACTCCGACAAAAGTTTTGCGTTCCCGGGCTGATGGAACCCTGAAAGCGTTACTCACGTTCGCGGATGGGCAGATGATCGAAACGGTTCTCATGCCGAATGCGCGAGATCAGTGGACGGTTTGTTTGTCCACGCAGGTTGGTTGCGGCATGGCGTGTACATTTTGCGCGACGGGCACAATGGGATTTATGCGGCATTTGTCGGTGGATGAAATTGTAGATCAAGTCCGGTTTTGGCGGATTCATGAACCGAGGTTGCCAATTTCCAATCTTGTTTTTATGGGCATGGGCGAGCCATTAGCGAATTACAGCGCGGTGAAACATGCGCTTGAGATTTTTATTCACGACATGAAGATTGGTCCAACACGAATGACGATCTCGACGGTCGGAGTGATGCGAGCGCTGGAACGTTTATTAAATGATGAAACCTTTCCTCCGGTTCGTCTCGCGCTTTCCATTCATGCCGGAACAGATCCGACGCGCTCGCGGATTGTTCCTACGCACCGCGCAACGAGCATGAAGCAATTGAAGCAGTGGGTTATGGCGTACCTTGCAAAGCATGGAAACCGGCGGCACTACATTACACTGGAGTATGTGATGCTGTGGGGCGTTAATGATCAGCCGGAAGAAGCTCGGGCGCTTGTAAAATTATTTGGTTCCCTTAGTCGCCAGGTAAAATTGAATCTTATTCCGTGGAACCCCATGGCCGGCGCACCGCTTCAGACTTCTTCGCAAGAACGCCTTGATGCGTTTAAGAAGATCGCCGAGGGCGCGGGGATCACCACAACGATTCGCTATTCCAAGGGGTTAGATATTGATGCCGCTTGTGGTCAGCTCGTAATGACGAAGAAATAAAAAACCGTTCCTCCGGACGGTTGTGATTAGACGATGCCGAGCGCCTTGTTGATCTGATCGTACACTTTCGGACTCGCGCCGACGATCATTAGCGGGGTTCGCAGGGTCATGGGGTCATAGAACGGGTCGTTCGTTTTCCCTCCGGCGAGACCTGCGATGAATCCGGATGCGCCCCAGTCTCGAAGCGGTGCATTCGGCTGAACGACACCGCACGCGTCCCCGGTGAGTACGCTATGCGCGCTGTAGTTCCACGGCTCTCCTTCTTGGTACTCCTGACTACTGATCGGCTGAAACTCCGCGGTCGCGAGCGCCCTGCGGATCGTTTCATCGTGACGGAAGCAGAGAACGGCCGAAGGAGGATCGGAGCAGAGCTTGAACGGCTCCCAGAGATTGAGTCCGCTCCTCACATACTGGCTGGTCGTCGTGAAGGCTCCATCTCCGGCGATCCCGATGTAGAACATGCCAGGGATCGGCAGGTGAACGACTGCCGCAACAATGGTTTTTTCATCCAGGATCGTCACGACGACCGCGAAGAGCGGGAGGTTGTTGAGGTAGTAGAGCGTGCCGTCAATCGGATCGAGCGTGATCCGATAGCGCGCTTTTTCCGGGAAGTAGGCAGAGATCCGATCCCGTTCCCACTCTTCGTCCTCGAAGGTTGCGTCGTTGAACATCGTCAGGATGTGCGCGCCGACCATCGTTCCGATGATCACATCAGCGTCCGTGAGCGCGGCCGTGAATCGGCCTCCGTCTTTCTGCGGAACGCCGCCGCCGCACCGATGGGCGGCGATGACCGCTGGCTGGAGGCGTTTGGCGATGTCTCCGGCGATCCAGAGAATGGGAAGCAGTTGCGTGACGGCGTAACGGACGCCAATCTTTTCGATTGGTTGACAATGCATGAGCAACTCCGTCGTAGAGGTGGAAAGGGCGAAAGGTGTGGATACCATAAAGAACCCGGGCGGTTTTGTCAATCTGATGGAGGGGTGGGGCGGTATGTCATTCTGAGGTCGCAAGTCGAATGAAGAATCCCTTGTACAGGAGGATCCTTCGCTCCATTCGGGAACTCAAGATGACAGGCTGAGATAATCCCTCCCCCTAAGCTCGTCTGGAAAATATTCCTGCTGTTCTTGATAACCAAAATCTGGACTGTACTTGTAGTCCTTCCCATAACCCAGATCTTTCATCAACTCCGTGGGGGCGTTGCGCAGATGGAGCGGGACCGGAAGATTGCCGAATGTTTTAACGTCGTGTTCAGCCTGCTTGATCGCCGTATAAAGTGCATTCGATTTTTTGCATTTTGCCAGATACACCACCAGTTGCGCAAGGATGACGTTGCATTCCGGCATTCCCATAAAATGGCAAGCCTGATACGCCGCAACGGCCTGTTCGAGCGCGCGGGAGTTGGCAAGTCCAATATCCTCGGAGGCAAATCTCACCAGTCGCCGCGCAATGTACAGCGGATCCTCCCCGCCCTCCAGCATCCGCGCAAGCCAATAGAGCGCGGCATTTGCGTCGGAGCCGCGAAGGGATTTATGGAGCGCGGAAATGATGTTGTAATGTTCTTCGCCGTCTTTATCGTACAGGAGGTGGGATTTCTGGAATGCCTCCTGCAACAGATCTTTCGTGATTTTGGAACTCACCGAGCTGGCGTATTCCAAGACGTTGAGCGCCGTTCGAGCGTCGCCGTTACTCATTTGCGCAAGGAGGGAGATAACATCCGGCTCGATTTCGATTTTTACTTGACCAAGTCCGCGTTCGGAGTCGGTAAGCGCGCGTTCAATGAGTGTCTTGAGATGCTCGGGCGCGAGCGCGTGCAGGACAAAAACACGACAGCGGGAAAGGAGCGCACCGCGAACCTCAAAGCTGGGATTCTCGGTGGTGGCGCCAATAAGGGTGACGACCCCGCGTTCCACGAATGGCAGTAGGGCGTCCTGTTGGGCTTTATTCCACCGATGGATTTCATCGACAAAAAGGATTGTCCGTTTTTCCGCGTCCTGATTCGTTTGTGCGGTTGCAAAAACCGTGCGCAAGTCCTTCACCCCGCTTGAGACTGCGCTTAGCGGGAGAAATGCTGAATCAGTTTTTTTCGCGATGATGTGCGCGAGCGTGGTTTTTCCGCTTCCCGGCGGCCCCCAAAAGATCATGGATGGAATCTGATCCGATGCAATCGCCTTTCGTAACAGCGTCTCTTCCCCCACAACCTCTTCCTGACCTAAAAATTGCTCGAGCGACCTCGGGCGCATGCGGTCGGCAAGCGGGGCTGGGGGATGCGGCATGAGAAACGAGTTAGCGGGTTGTGCTGGCGGGCGGATGGGTTTCAACGCCCGGCGTTTTTCCGAAGTCAAATCGCTTGACGTTGGGGTAGTCGAATCCAATTCCGGTAATGCCCTTTCCATAGGTATTTTTTACAACCGCGTCTTTAGGGCAGTTTACCCGCGGCTGGACACCGACCACGGCGTTGGTTGTGGCTGTCAAATGATTTTGACCACCTCCGCAGAGGATTTGATTTTTTCGATTTTCGGCTAGCGTATTCCCGCGCGCAGTCACCGCAGATTCGCTTTCCAGAAAAATACCCGATCCCTGGTTTCGGCGGAAGATATTGAGCTCGACCGTCGTCGTGGAGTGACTGTTGCGAAGTCCGTGCTCGCCGGAATTTTCAATATAGTTGTATCGCGCCATCGCTCGGTCTGATCCCTCGATGTTGATGCCGTTTCCGCCGTTTTGGTAAATGCGATTGTATTCGATTGTCGGTGTCGAGGAGGATGTTGCAAATAAGCCGTCCCCGCGATTCCACCGGAGAATAGAATGTCCAATTCGAGCGTTAGATTCTTGTAGGCGGATGCCACTCTGTCCAAACTCAACAATGCTGTATTGGATTTCACTATTCGATGTTCCGATGAGTGAAATGCCAGACCAGTCGCCATCTTGAGGTGCAGTGGCATCGGAGGTGAATTGAATTTGCTCGTCCGGAGTTCCCACCGCAACGAGTTTTCCATGAATTTCCAATCCAGACGTTGGGACAAATGTGATCATGGTGCCGGGTTGGATAGTAAGAGTGATGGTTTTGGGAATTTGGATCGGGCTTTCCACACGGACAACACCTGACCACGTTTCATCCTGCGTCAGTGCGCCTCGGCGGATTGTAACTGAAGGATGCGACGCGAAGTAAAGGAAGGTCTGGTAACCCAGAAGCGCTACGGCGACAAAAACAACCGCAATCCAATGAAGAGGCTGGGTGATGGAGAGGGTGTGGAGGCGCATGATTCTCATTCTAGCGCACCCGGATCACTCCGACAAGTTTTTAGAAAACCAAAAAGCCCCGCATCTGCGGGGCTCTTCGTGTTCGAAGATTAGTATCCTTCGTTCGAGTCGGAATCGCGTCGTCCGCCAAATCCGCCTCGGGGTCGGTCGGTTTTCGGACGGGCTGGATTCACCACGAGGGCGCGTCCATCCATATCCATTCCATTGAGCTTGTCAACTGCCGCTTGGGCTTCTTCATCGGTTGACATCTCAACAAATCCGAACCCTTTGCTTCGGCCGGAGAATTTGTCCGAAATTACCTGTGCTGACTCCACTGTTCCGCACGGGCTGAACATTTCTCGCAGCTCGTCGTCAGCCACCCGGTAAGGGAGATTGCCGACAAAAAGTTTCTTTGCCATAGATTGCTTGTCGCGGTGCGCGTGGTGTTCTTCACCACCGGAACGCATCGCAGAGATTGGGTTTCCCTGTTTCGACTTACGACGTTATTCAACCCTTTGACAGATTCAGGGTTCCCCCTTCACTCCGCTTAGGGTGCCGCTTTTTGAGAGCGGCATTTGATCCTTTGGCCAGTATTGGCCAAAAATCATCTAACGCAAACAAGGCACTAGTAGCATAGCACATTCTACAGATTTTGCAAGTTTTCACCACCGGAATCCAGAAAGACTCGCGTTGACGCCGACGTTCGCTTTCGGTATACTTTTCAAACCTATGCCCAGTATCATTGAGGTTCAGGAGCTGACAAAACAGTATGGGAATTTCACGGCGGTGGATCACATTATAGTTCCAATTATTCGGATAAGGAATTAAAGGAGTGGGCAAATTTTGCAAAAAAATTTCCCGCCAAAGGCGGAAAAGAAAAAGATATCTTCGCATTCTTCAACAATGACGCT
>CAYHVQ010000036.1:0-9057 GCA_964360435.1 uncultured Gammaproteobacteria bacterium | reverse complement strand
GAAGATCAGTTTTCCGAGGCCGAACATTTTGTGCGGAATATGATCGCGCTTTTTTCACGGTACCCGGATTTTTCCAAAAAATATCCGGATGTTTATCACGACTATCAAAATCTTCTTGTCGTTGCGAAATTTATCGCCCTTCCGCTTCTTCCGCAAGAGATGATTGCGGATCTTCTCCAGCATCACTACGCCGATCAGTTTGATATTGAGGGGATGGATTTTGAAAAAAAAATCCATGGCCGCATGTTGGGAATTATTCTCCACCAGGAGCGCGACATTTTCAAAAAACAGATCCTGCAGGCTTTGGAAAGATGTTCGCAGGTTCTGACAACCGTCCGGCCGCTGTATCAGAGCCAGCCGCAGGAGCCAACAGTCGCCACATGGATTCGGGACTATCATGTCTTTGTTGGAACCAGCGAACCAGTGGATGCGGTGAAGCAAACGGATTACCTCTATCGCTCGAACAATGCGCGGAGGCTTTCCGGGACAGAGCGGGATCGTCTGCAAAAATTGACTCATTTCTATGAAAAGATGAAGCGGTCATCGTTGACGCCGGAAGGCATCGAAGACCTCATCATCCAAGATGTTAATGGCCGACTGGTGCTGTTCAGCGAGGGTCAGTTTGAAACCTTGACGGGTTCTGGCGTTCCGTCTTCCTCGGAGTTTCCAACCCGTCCGGCCGCAGAAGAGTCTACGTCGGCAGATCCCGCGTTTTCAAAACTTCAAAAGCAGTATCTGGAGACCTTGGATCGGATGGATCCGATTCTTGATCGCCAAAAAGAGATTTTTGATCAAACTCGCGGAAGGGCGCCATTGGTCATTGACGAGCTGTGGAAGGGGCTGGCTGAATCGCGGTCGGACACCGTCCTTGCCGCCCTGTTTATCCTCGCGAAGAGTGGGGCAGTGGATTTATTGCTCATGGGTAAGGAGAAACGATTGATTCAGCTCTTGCGGCCGTATCTGGAAAAGAACTATGATGAACGGGTTTTGCGGGATTTTGACGAAGAGCCGGTTGCCCCGGCGTTTATTGTGGCCTTGCTTCATGTCATCTTGCGTGCGAAGTTGGGACTCTCCGAAAGCGAGTCCGCGATTTACGCGATTCAGTTGGGCGAGATGGCGTTTCAAGCCGGAGGGTACCATTATTATGGGATGAGCTATGGGGATTCGGCGACGCAGACATTTGTCTGGCATAAGCTCGCGCTCGATCCGCAAGGACACCTCATTGTCAGCCACGTTCAGCGCGTTGCCTGCGTCCAAAAAGCAAATGAGTTGCCGTACGAGGATAAATGGTCGCGGATGTTGCCGTCGGTGATGGTGACCAGCTCGGAGAAAGGGAAAGGCGGGCGACTCAATGAATTTGGGTTGGAATTTTTGAATGCCCTGCAAATTGAAGACTTGAAGAGCCTGGCGCAAATGAATACGGATCTTCAGAAAAAGATGGTTAATCCACATCTTGTTGCTGGCATTCGAGCCCATGAGGAAGAGGTTCGCGCGGGTCGGATTCCGGGCGCGGATCGTGGAAAGGCCGCGTTGATCGAGGAGTTTGCAAAAACGCTGGATCAGCTTCGCGAGCTTCAATAACCTCTATGATGGATGCCAAAGCGCTGGAAAGCTTAAAACACTGTTCCCTTTGGGAGTTTTCCCGTTCCCGCCGGAAGCTTTTTGTGTTGCCAAATGGTATTGAGGCGCCGTTTGACGTTCAGTTGGATCGGGTGTGGAGTATGCCGAAAACCGTGCAGACGCTTTCAGAGCGGCTGGCGGTCGCGGCGCGGAAAGCTCGGCCAAAGCATATTGTTGGAGCTCTTGGGGCGGCTCTTCCGTGGGCTGCACTGGTTGCGCAGGAGTTAAAACTTCCCCTGATCATTGTGGACGACCTTGGCGTTCATGGGGCGTTTCAAAAATACGATCCGGTTGTGCTGATTGAGCGGCGGATGGGGCAGTCAAAACTGCTGGAGCCGCTTGTGGATGCAGTGGTTTCTGTTCACTTAACGCCCGCCGCGCTCATCACCCTACTCGACGATGAAGAAGAAGGATCCGAGGCCTACTTCCACCGTTCGCGATGGCTAAAAAAATATCGAATGTTTTCCGCATCCTTGTTTAGTTTTACAGATTTAATTCGGGCGGCGGATCGTTTGGGTCAGCTTCCGACGGAGTTAGTAAGTCTCATGACGCAGTTTTTGCTCGACCCTCGCGGCAGTATGAATAACAAACTCCTCTGGATGAAATGGAGTGAGGTCATAGAGCATCATTTGTCTTAATGCCAGCAATGATTGATCACGCGGGGCCGTGGCCGACAGTCGCCTCCAGGAAGTCTAAGATCTGATGGATTGCGTTTTTTGTTGCGGGAAGATCGGGAGACCACAAGAATCCATGGCGGGTGCACCCCCACGTTGTTTCATCATAGGCCATGCGTTTCCAGAGCGCGTCGGGGTTTTCCGTCCTAAGTTTTTCGGTAAACGCCGTCGTCCAGGAAAATCCGTCCCGATCGCAGTCTTTCACGTTTTCTTGATATTCCCCGCCGCCGGAAAGAACGAGGGCTGGCGTGTCCACATTCGCGAGCGAGTCTTGCATGACCCACGGGTTGTTATACCCGGAATCGTTGATATATCCCTGAATCTCGTTTGGATGACGAAGGGCATAGTAGGAAATGGACTGAAAGCCAAAACTGGAGCCCATCGCGTCCACGCGGTCATCGTCTGTAAACGGCATGCTTTTTAAGAGTTCAATGCCCTCCTCAACTTCCGTGAGCCATTCGTCGTATTTTGATCCTGGGCGGTCAATCATCATGGCGACATAGTTGCGTTCCGCAAGGAGAGTACAGTGAGGCATCCAGTTTTGAAATTGGATCGTTAGACCGGGAGCGAGAAACAGCGAAGGATAGGCTTTTCCCTCTTCGAGTTTTTTGGGAATACACGCGCGGTAATGAACAGTTCCGTGGGGGACGGTGTAGGTTCCGTAGACGATGCGGACATGATCCCCGGAGATATTGAAGAGCGTAAAAAGAAGTGCCGTGCCGATTGCTCCGCCGCTGATCATGGTTGTGAACCCAACAAAGATGTTTGTCATAGGAGTGAAACAATTCTCATATTCATTATAGTCCTTTTGATATTGAGAAGCAATGGAAAATTTGATAGAATGTCCCTATGTCATCATTATCACGATCAAACGATCATCCTCGGAATTTGCCCTTGCTTGTATTCTGTACAGGAATGCTCATTATGATTATCGAGCTTGTTGCCGCGCGAATCATTGCGCCGATTTTGGGCTCTTCTCTCTATACATGGACGTCGGTGATCGGAGTGATCTTAGCCGGAATGAGTCTTGGCAATGTTTTGGGAGGTATTCTGGCGGATCAGGGGAATCCCATTCCTCGTCTCATTCGAGTCTTGTTGTCCACGGGATTGGCTGTGGCGCTCATTCCGTTGATTTATTTGTTGATTCCGATGGTTGCGGGGTTTTCCTGGCCGCTCATGATGAAAATTTTGCTTGCGGCGTTTTTTTTGTTTTTTCCTGTCGCGTTTGTGAGCGGGATGATTTTGCCGCTAGCCGTGAAAGCCGAGGTTCGGAATTTATCCACCATCGGGACATCGGCGGGGCGTTTATATGCCGCCAACGTCGCCGGAAGCATTTTAGGAACCTTTCTTGCGGGGTTTTTTTTGATCGGGTCACTAGGTTCCATGGAAACCGTTTTTGTTTGCGCGACGGGTTATACGGCGTTGGCGTTTTTCCTTCCGGGAGAAGCTCCATTCAAATTTGTGATGGTTCTCGTGCTTCTTAGCCTTCTGTTCGTGGGTTGGCAGGTTCAGCAGATTCAGGGTCGCGGACTCCTTGAATCGCGCGATACGGATTACTATTATCTTCGTGTCGCGGATCACGAATTCCGTGGGGATGCGTTGCGATCGCTCTATTTGGACACGGATTGGGAAGGTGCGAAGTTCCGGGATCACGACGGGATTGTGCATCCTTATACTCAAGCCTATACGCTCGTGAAGGCCTGGAAGCCGAATGCACGCGCGGTTGTTTTTTTGGGCGGTGGCCCGCATGTTTCGCCCATGTATTTTCATGACCATTTATTCCCTCAAGCGAAGATTCGAGTCGTTGAAATTGATCCGGCGGTCACGGAAGCAGCAAAAACTTTTTTCGATTTTCGGGAAGATGACCGGATGACTGTGGAAAATCAGGACGCACGCTTAACATGGAGATCCCTGCGTGAGCCGGTGGATGTGATTGCCGTGGATGTCTTCGACAGTCTTCTTTCTCCGCCGTTTCATCTAGTCACAAAGGAATATCATCAGGAGATGTACGATCATCTTACGGACGGCGGAGTCATGGTCACCAATTTGATTGACGGATGGGGAAGGCCGGAACAATCTCGGCTCATTCGCAGCTATGTGAAGACCGTTCAGTCCGTTTTTGATGCAGTATGGATCGTGCCCACCAAGGGAGGAGATGAAGTTCAGAATTTCGTTGTCATTGCAACCAAGGGAACGCCGCCAAGTTTGGAGCAAATTCGAGCAGTGGCGGCCAAGGATCCCGCGATGGTCGGGGAGTGGGTGGACAAGATCGTAACGTCGGTGGATCCCGGAGAGGATGCAGTTCTTTTCACAGATAATTTTTCACCGGTGGAGCAAATGATGATGCCGGGCTTGCGATTTTTTAATGATCGGTGGAGTTTGCGGCTCTAAGTTAGGGGGGGGGCAGCGCCTTTGTCATCCTAAAAATCCTAATGTCATCCTGAGCGAACGGAGCGAGTCGAAGGATCTCTTGCATCAAAAAATTCCTGTCAGTTGGCAGCATTTTCATTTTGTGTTATAATTTACACATTGATAATCAAAAATTTTACCCCGGACATTCTATAAAAAGCAATGGGGGACGATACACAAAACGGACAATCCATAAACACCGACCTCGACCTTCCTGGCGAGGATGAGGGGAATTCTTATTTTGAAGAGGATCGCGATTTACTGCGCGAGGCGGATTTGCTCATGAAAGATCAATCCGGTTTTAAGATTGTGAATGAGGAAATAACCGTGGATCTTCCGGGAGCGCAGGAGCCTCGTACACCCCCGCCGTCTGTTGTAGCAGCCCCAGATCAACCCCAGCGCGTGGAGCCGGAAGATTCTCTTCCACGACCCGCTCCATCCCAGCGTCAGCCTCGCATAACCCCCCGTGTGGATCCGGCTCTGCAGAAAGAAGCGCGGCATCAGATTGATCAGATGATTCAGCAATATCAAACGGATACCGCGGCAATTGTTTCGTTATCGAAAAAATCTTCGTCTTCGCCACAGGTGCCGCCCGTTGTACAAGAAGCGGTTTCAGCGCCTTTCGCGCAGACGATGAAACCCGAGGGATCTGCCTCTGTCATTCATCGCATTATTGCGGATCTCCATTTGAGCTTTGAAAGTGATCTTCTTCGTCAACGGTTCTTGCATATTGCCAGGTCTCGGCTTTGCAATGCGCGAACATCCGGACAAACGCGGGAAGCGCTGATGCGGCCAAAAAAAGTTGGAGGCATTGAGTGGAGTGAACTCCTTGCGTCGTCCGTGACAGAGCGGCTAGATCTTGCGGCAGAACCAGCGGGCGTAAAGGATTCCGCGGTTTCCACGTCCTCTTCGCTTACGGATCGGTATCGGCAATCCATCATCAAAAAAATTGCGGAGGCGGAACAGCAGGCGCACGAGGTTCCCGCTTCGCCTACGGATCATGCCCCAGTGCTCGCGGATGCAACGAGCGCATCCGCCGCGAGTGCACAACAAGCGATTATGGCGCAAATCCAAAAACTAAAAGAACCTGCGGCTCTCACGGAAGACGTCGCGCTCGGCAGTGAGTCACAGCCCTCGGTTCCAAGGATTCGTCGTGATCACCGAGATCCTGCTCGGCCGATCTTGGAAGACATTAAGCCCGGGGCGTTTTCTCGACCCATTGGTCCGGTAGGGGAATTGCAGACCGTCACGATTGTGGATTTTCGGCGGTTTTCGGGAACCGTGTCGGATCGCACCCAGCACCTTCTTGAAAAGTTTCAGCTTCTGGAAGAAGATTCTTGGACTCGCCGCGCAGAAGGCGTGAATGCGTGGAAACGATCTCCGCTGAATCAGCTCTATGTCCGCATCGGAATGGAAAGCATGGAACGCGCAGTTCCCGTGGAACGCGTTATTCAAGAACGCGCGTCTAGCCAGAAGGAAACCTTACTCATGGAGGAGTTCAATGCCATCGCAGATTTGAATAAGCATTTACGCTACTAGCAATGCGATTCATGGTTCCACAATTTATTGATGTAGAGGATAAAATTATCGGGCCGATTTCCGTCCGTCAGTTTGTCGTGCTATTGGCCGGCGTGGGATTCATGTTTGCCACTTATGTCGTGCTCCAGTTCGCGACCGCGGTGTTTGTCATGGTCGTCGAGCTGGGCTTTTTTGTTGCGATTGCGTTTGCGAAAGTCAATGGGCAGAATTTGCACTATTTTTTACTCGTTCTTCTGCAGACCATCAAGAAACCGGGCGTTCGCATTTGGGACAAAAGCGTGGATTTGTCCGACCTCAAAAAGAAGCAGGACAGAGCGGAGGCGCACTCCATGATGTTGCTGCCAAAACATGTGACGGCATCGCGGCTGGCTCAACTCTCTCTGATTGTGGACACCGGGGGAGCGTATGTTGGAGGGGAGCGCGAGGAGGTGGAGGTGCGACGGGAAGATCTGATTTAACATTGAAACGATTCTATGGCGAAGCAAAAGAAAACCGGCGAGATGGATGGGGTGGAGGAGAAATCCAAAGGAGGGTCTCGACCGCCTTCAACGCAACGCTATTTGGATATTTTGGAAATTCGCGATGACGTGGTGGCGATGAAAGACGGGGGATTGCGCGCGGTTTTGCTCGTTTCTTCCATGAATTTTTCCTTAAAGTCCGAAGAAGAGCAAAAAGCCGTTGTGCAGGGGTATATCAATTTTCTCAATTCGCTCAATTTCATGATTCAGATCGTTGTGCAATCTCGACGGCTGGATGTGGGAGACTACCTTGATCGCCTGAAGACGGTGGAGCGGGCGCAAACGAACGAGCTTCTCAAGATGCAGACGATGGCGTACCGTCAGTATGTCGGGGAGTTGGTGGAGTTTGGGGAGATCATGAGCAAGCATTTTTACGTCGTCATTCAGTATGCACCCATGAAGGGTCGGCAAAAGTCTTTTTTTCAGCGACTTGGCGAGGTAATGAGTCCGGCGACCGCCATTCGTTTGAACAAGGAAAAATGGGAGAAGCATAGCGAGGAATTGGATCGGAGGGTGGGTTATGTGACGGAAGGACTGGCATCCATTGGGCTGAACTCCGTGCGTCTGCAAACGCAAGCGCTGATTGAGCTGTATTACAACAGCTATAATCCCATTATCTCCGAGAATCAGCCCCTCGAGGATATTCACCAGCTACAGATCGAAGGAAATTAGATTTTATTTATTCTCATGGCAACGATCAATTTTTTTCCGAAAGAAGACCGCGGGCCGCACTTCACGGATCCGGTGACACTCGGGTTGGGGTCTGCGTCGGCAGGTTCTGCCCCCGCAACGCCGATTGAGCCGCAAGAGGAGCTGTCCGAATTGGAGGCCGCAAAGATCTACCGTAAGGGGATTGTGACCGTTCGGGATCTGATCGCGCCGGCGGCTTTTAAGGTTCACTCGCGATACATTGAGTTGAATGGCAAGCTCGCCAGCACGATTTTCGTTGTTGCATATCCGCGCTATATCAATGTCGGGTGGTTTGCGCCGGTCATTGGGATGAATGTTCCGTTGGATATCAGTATGTTTTTTTACCCGGTTCGTCCGGAAGTGATTTTGAAGCAGTTGAAAAATAAAGTCGGAGCGCTGGAGGCTCAAGTGATGGCGGATGCGGAAAAAGGAGCGGCGCGCGATCCGCTTCGGGAAACCGCGCTGAAAGATATCGAGCGCCTTCGGGACGACCTCACGCAGGGGAGTGAAAAATTTTTCCAATATTCGCTCTATGTGACGTTTTACGCGGATACCGAGAAAGAGCTGAATGATCTTCATGACAAGATTGAAAACATGTTCGGATCCAAACTCGTCTATACGAAGCGGGTACTGTATCAGGCGGAGCAGGGGCTGAATTCCACCCTACCCATTGCCAATGACGAGCTGATGATTTCGTTCAACATGAATACGTCGCCGGCGGCATCGTCATTTCCGTTTATCTCTTCCGAACTCACGAGCGAAGACGGCATTCTGTACGGCATTAACCGGCATAATAACAGCCTAATTCTCTTTGATCGGTTCAGTCTGCAAAATGCAAATAGCGTCGTGTTTGCCACATCCGGTGCTGGGAAAAGTTATGCCGTAAAATTGGAGGTCTTGCGTCATCTTATGTTGGGAACGGAGGTTATTATTATTGATCCAGAAAAAGAATATAAATATCTTTCCGACGCCGTTGGCGGGACGTTTATTAACATTTCTCTAAACTCTGAAGAAAAAATCAACCCGTTTGATCTTCCGCGACCCATTGATCAGGATTTTCGACCGGCGGATATTCTTCGCTCCGCGGTGATTACGCTGAAAGGGCTCATGCGTTTGCTCTTGGGTCAATTGACGACCGTGGAGGATTCGATCGTTGATCGCGCCTTGCTGGAAACTTTTGCCGTGAAAGATATTACGGCGGATGCGGATTTTTCCAATATCGAAGCGCCGGTGATGAAAGATTTTGAATCCGTGCTTTCGGGGATGGAGGGGTCGGAAGATCTTGTATTGCGCCTAAAGAAGTTCACGGACGGAACATTTAGCGGCTTGTTTAACAGCCCGACAAATATTGATCTGAAGAGCCAGCTTGTAGTGTTCAGCGTTCGGGATCTCGAAGACGAACTGCGTCCAATGGCGATTTACACCATTGTCAACTACATCTGGAATGTGGTACGATCAGAGCGAAAGCGACGCATTCTCGTCATTGATGAGGCGTGGTGGCTAATGATGAATGAAGATTCCGCAAAGTTCATTTTCGCGCTTGTGAAACGATGCCGAAAATACTATCTCGGCGTCACAACGATTACGCAGGATGTTAATGATTTTTT
>CAYHVQ010000035.1:0-9386 GCA_964360435.1 uncultured Gammaproteobacteria bacterium | reverse complement strand
CGAAAGCCAGAAGGTAACCCTAATTGCTGCAATTGTAACAGATTTTTGTCAAAAATTCCGACTCAACAATCAGTAAGACATCGTCTCATCCCGAACCTGACGATACTGGATCGCCTCGGCCAAGTGCTCCTGTTGCACGACTTCCGATTGCGCTAAATCCGCGATCGTACGAGCAACTCGAAGCAGGCGATGCGACGCGCGAGCAGAAAGATGGAGACGCTCGGTCGCTCGAGCCAAGAGCGGCATTACTGCTGAATCCTTTGGCATCGCCTTTAAATCCTCGCTCGAAAATGACCGATTCAATACGACTGGTTTTCCGCTGACCTTGGCGCGCTGCTCGGCCATCGCTCGCGCCGCCATCACGCGATCGCGCACCAGACTTGCTGAATCCCCCGCCGCGTGAACGGACGCGTGAAGTTCCTGAAACGTCACACGAGGGACAGAAACAAAAAGATCCATCCGATCCAGAATGGGTCCAGAGAGTTTCTTTTGATATTGCTGACGCTGGATGGGTGTACAAACGCACATCCGATCTGGATCACCCGCAAATCCGCACGGGCAAGGGTTGTACGCCCCGATAAATAAACCGTCCGCAGGATATTGAACGGTGTCCGAGGCTCGCGCAATCGTAATCGTTCCCTCTTCCAACGGCTGACGCAGAGCTTCCAACACCATGCGATTAAACTCCGGAAGTTCATCTAAAAACAACACGCCGCGATGCGCAAGGGAAATCTCCCCCGGGCGAATCCGCTGACCACCGCCAATCACGGCAGCGGAAGAGGAAGAATGATGTGGGGATCGGAACGGCGGTTGGGATGGCAGTGTCTTCGCTGACACCCCCTCCCCAACTAGACTATGAATTTGCAAAACTTCAAGAGCCCCCTCGATAGACAGCGGCGGGAGAATCTCTGGAAGCGCGCGAGCAAGCATGGTTTTGCCAGATCCTGGCGGTCCGGAGAGCAAAACATGATGCCCTCCGGCGGCCGCGATCTCCAGCGCACGCTTTGCATGGAGTTGACCTTGAATCGCCGGCCACGTCACAGCCGGAACCGCCCGCGGCTGATACCCCCGCGTCTGAACCATCACAAGAGGTTGAATTTGGCGGCAATGCTGAACGAGTGCATAAAGGGACGGCACCGGAAAACTCGCCACACCTCCCAGGTAGGCAACCTCTTCTTGATTCGGCGCTGGAAAAAAGAATGCGTCCCAATCCCCCTCCCGCGCAAACCGTGCAGCAGCTAGCGACCCGTGCATCGGGCGAACGGTTCCGCTCAAGGATAATTCACCGGCAGCGAGAAATCGCCCCGGCGGAGCAGGGCACTGCCGAGTTGCCAATAAAATCCCAAGCGCAATCGGGAGATCAAATGACGACCCCTGTTTTTTAATATTTGCGGGGGCGAGATTGATCGTGACGCGCGTCTGCGGAAACTTCAAGCCGCTATTGCGCATCGCGGCTCGAACGCGTTCCCGCGATTCTTGAACGGCGGTATCCGGCAATCCCACAATCACAAATGCCGGAAGTCCGGGGGAGACATCCACTTCGACTTCCACGCGGCGAGCATGAATTCCCTCTTGAGCCGTCGAATAAATTTTTGTGGACATAAAACGGGCGGTTTGTGACGCCCGTTCCCAGCACGATCAATCTATCACATCCCTCGCTCCTGCGCAAGCCGCTCCAGCGCCGTTCGATCATCATCCGACGCAATACGATTTTTCCGACACGCCCTGCATCGCTCACACTCATGGATCAGCATCTCCTCACCCGCCAACCCCACCACGTCAACAGGAACCATCATTCCTCCGCAATCGGACGCACGATCCCCGGGGTAAACATCAACATGCTTTGAAACTAAACACTGCGGACAATGATTCGTGTACCCATCGCCCGTGACCTGCGCGCCACACGACTCGCAAGTAAAATCTTCAACTCTACGCTGGAAGGTTCTGCTCACGATGAATAAAAAACAAAAATAAAACTCCGCCGAGAATGAGAAGATCTGGAAGGTTGAACACCGGAAAAATCCAAAGATGGATATAGTCCACAACAAATCCAAAAAGCAAACGATCTAAGATGTTACTCGCAGCGCCTAAAATCACCATCGTCCATGCTGCCGCCTCCCGCACCGACGTCTGCCGAAGGGAATGTATCCAGAGCGCTACCACAAAACCAGCAACCGGAAAAATAACAACCCACACGACAACCATAGAAGGGTGCCATTGAAAAAAAATTCCGTCGTTTTTGAGAAGAGCAAAACGGACGGCATCATTCCCAACTTCGACCCCGGTGAGCGCCAAACGCTGTAACAGAAGATCAACACCCAATAAAAAAACAACGACGCAATTATACCATTTCCGAATCACAAGGTCGTCTTGCATTTGACGCAGGTGATTGCGGCGGGGTAAGCCGTGAGCCGGTCTACGGGAATTTCCTCTCCGCATTTTTGACACGTGCCGTACGTCGTATGGGAAATTCTTAACAATGCAGACTCCACTTCGCCAAGGGAGTGTTCAAGGTCAGCCTCCAAGGAAAGGTTATTCTGATACATCTCCACCTCCCCCGCATTCTCGTCCTCTGCACGCCCCATGTCTTGAAACCGACTAGCAAAAGCGCCGGAGGAATGGTGGCCGGTATCCGGATCCGCAAATCCAGAAAGATTTTTTCGAATCGCTTCTGCCTCTCGTTCCAGCCTTGCTTTTTGCTCACTCAAAAATGCTTTCTCCATATCATATCATTAGAATTAAATCGAACAGTGTTGTTCACTGAACAGTTCTATTATACAAACAAAAACGGGGCGCAGCAAGCGCCCCGGTGAATATGATTTCAAGGGCATTGCTGCACCCCAAGTCTTTGTCTCACGACGACAATGCTCCATGGTTGAAGAATGTTCGTCGATTTTGAGTGTCAAAGACTGAAGTGCTTTCCTGCCGAGTTTCGGAAGAGCAAGATACCCCTACCACCTTTGTGGACAATCTCCCGTTGTTGCTCTAGCAAGTCATCCTTATAAGGCGACTGTCTAGCAATCAAGAGCTGTCCTTTTTGATTTTTGTTTTCTTTTGGGAAACAACCGGTGCTCGGTTCACCGTGTCGGTTAGTAGGGACAAGACCATGCGCCACACGCGTGCGTGTTGAATCGTCTTCTCCCTGCTCACCCTAACGTCGTTTTTAGAGAACGACGAGGTATTTCATCATTTTTTAATGAGCATTTTCACTTCAATGAGAACAGTATATCACGGAAAGACGATCCTGTCAATGACACTTTTCCCCAACAATTATTTTTTCGTCCAGCCGCACACTTTTACCACCTCTCCAGACGGGCGTGCCTCCCACAATTGCTGTGCTGTCAACGAAAATCCAAACGGAAGCTTGTGATCAAGATTGGAACCCTGCGTTTCCATCCAGAGAAACGGAAGATTATTTGCCCGACCACATGTTTCGAAAATCTCAAGACGCGCTGCGCTCGCTGAAGGCTCCGATGGCATCCGCGAAAGAAGCCGCTCATCGCTCACCACAACCAAACGACTCTTCATCACACCGTAAAGAAACGGTTGCGATCCGCGATCGGTTTTGTAAAACGTCTGATCCTCGAATGTGATTGGTGTTCCGAGAGCGGGTTGGATGGAGGGATAGAGGTCAAGACGATAGGATCCATCTTGAAGGGTCGAGGATTCCCGCCGCGGCATTTTGTATGCCATCACCCGCGCCCACTCGGACTCAAACACCTCCTTCCACTGATCTTCAGGTTTGACTTCTGAAGAAATCCAAATCATCCCGAGCGCATCCGAAGTGACTTTCTTCTCTGAAGGTTCTTCCATGGGAAGGAGCGCGAGCGTCCCAGGATGGCGAAATTGCTCTGACCACGAAATGTGATCAGGGAGCAGAGGTGGTGTGTTCAGGATCGGAGAGGGTGTGTTCAGTGTAAACGGCGCCGCTCCAGGCTCCCCTCCGTGAAGAATCGCGCGTGAATTTTTGGGAATCATTTCCAAAACCTCATCCATGGACCGAGCCATTGCGCCACCACCTGAAATTGAAGCTGAATTCTCCTGCAACGCGCTCCAGATCATTCGATCTTCTCCCGCATCAAACCTCCACTGTTGAGGTTGAGCAGAAAAGAATACTTCGGTTCCCGGAATGACAAAAAAATCTTGCGCGATCATTGCTGTCCATAAAGTCCACGATGAAATATCCAATGAGATCATCGAACCGAGCGCGGCCTCTGGCGCTAGTTCTTGAACATCGCCCCGTGCACGCTCGGGTGTCATCCAACCCACAACTCCATCACTCCATGTCAACCGAAGATCATCCGGCGAAAGGACGTGCGTAAAAGAAAGGAGCTCCTTGGAACCGCGCGCAAGAAAGACACGAACCGGCTGACCATCTTTTGTCCAAGCGGCATAAGCGAGGTCGTGACTGAACGAGACGAGTCTTTTCCAATCGCTCGCAACCATGAATTGACGTTCCATCCAGTGATCTAATGCTTGAGCGGATTCCATCTCCGGAAGTTTTCGCCAGCGAAGATAAAAACTCGCGTCCCGTGGAACATGCCTCGCCAGTGGATCCGACTGCGCAAACAAAGACCAGACAACGCCACCCACGATGGCCGATCCTATGATCGTGAACGTCATGATCTTCCAAAATGCTATTTTCATGATTGCGATCTGATGTAATCCCAAACCTGCACAACCGCATCTTCTAGGAGATGGGGTTCAATGACAATAACCCGATCCCAGTCGAGGAGATGCGCCATCTCGTGACGAGCATTCTTTAATTTCTCATTGACCCGCCGATCCACACTAGAGTCGCTCAACCTCAACGCCTCCTCCAAAAGATCGAAAGAGGATGGGACGATAAAAATCGTCGTGGAGTCGGGATAGAGTTCCGAAATCGCGCGCGCGCCGCGCGGGTCCACTTTCCACACAACCGTCTTTCCCGTTCCGCGAACACGCTCAATTTCTTCCTTGGTCGCACCGTAATAATCTCCAAACATCTCCCGCCACTCCGCCATCTCCCCCGCACGGATCTTGTCCTGAAACGCCTTATGGGAAATAAAATAGTACGGATGCCCGTCGCTCTCCCCCTCTCGAGGCGTGCGGGACGTTGTCGTCACAACTAAAACCCCATCAAAACCACTACGGAATAATTCCTGTACGACACGACCTTTCCCCGCTCCAGATGGACCGGAGATGATAAAAAAATGTTCAGCATGCATACCGTTAAGAATGCCATCAAAATGACAATGCGTCAATACAATGTAGTGATAGATTCCGGATCGCCATAGGCAACCAAAGATCGCCTCCAGCGCCCGAAATGACATGAATGATCAAAAAGACCCCGACGTATTGTCGGGGTCTTGCTTATCCTTTTAAGGTCGGCCGGAGCGATCTCTAAACCCGCCATGAGGCGAATGACGCCGATCTCGACTTCCATGGGAGAAGCCGCTTGACCGGCCGGAGAATCCGTGGTCATCTCCAGCGCCCTGCGGGCGCTCAAGAAGCGCTTTGATCGAAAGCCCGATCCTCCCGCGCTCTTTGTCCACATCCACGACTTTCACCTTTACAGCATCGCCAACATTCACGCGATCCGAGACGTTCGGGATTCGCTCCCACGCGATCTCGGAAATATGCACCATCCCGTCCCGACCCGGCATAATCTCCACAATGGCGCCGATCTCGCTTCCCGTATTCCGATCCTTCATGATCTGCGTCACTTTTCCTTCGTACACCTCCCCAATCATAATTTCTCGGGTAATTTGATCAATCAGACCAAGCGCTTTTTTCATCATCTCCGCATTTTCAGATGTCACAAAGACTGTGCCATCATCTTCAATATCAATGGCCACCTCGGTCTGCTCGATGATTTTATTAATGATTTTTCCGCCGGGTCCGATCAGATCGCCAATTTTCTCAGGATCAATATGCAGAACCTCGATCCGCGGCGCATACACAGAAAGTTCCGCTCGATGTGTTGGAATCGTTGTTGCCATGAGGTCAAGAATTTGAAACCGAGCCGCTCGGGCTTTCGTCAACGCCTCAATGGCAACGGCAATCGGAATGCCAGCAATCTTGGTATCGTATTGAATTGCCGTGATCCCATCTCGCGTTCCCGCGATCTTGAAATCCATATCCCCGGAATGATCTTCAATCCCTTGGATATCCACGACAGTCTTATACGCGCCTCGTGCTTCGTCTGAAAATAATCCAATGGAAATCCCCGCGACGGGCTTTTTCATGGGAACTCCGGCATCAAGCAATGCGAGCGACGATGCAACAATAGACGCTTGCGACGTGGATCCGTTCGAGGATAATGCTTCAGAAACAATTCGAATCGTGTAAGGAAACGCTTCTTTTTCTGGAATCATCGCAAGGAGCGCCTTCTCCACGAGCGCGCCATGTCCAATTTCGCGCCGACCTGGACCGCGGAGCGGCTTCACTTCTCCCACAGAAAAGGGAGGAAAATTGTAATGATGGAAAAATCGCTTTTTCCCCTCCAGCTCCATTTCATCCAAGAGCTGTTCATCTCCAGGAGAGCCCAGTGTCACCACCGAGAGAATCTGCGTTTCCCCGCGCGCAAACAACCCGCTTCCATGCGTTCGCGGCAAGACCGCCACTTCCGCGCTCAAGGGTCGAAGCTCATCCAGTGCCCGACCATCCACGCGCTTGCCGGTTTCCAACACCATCCGCGCCACTTCTTTGGCGTAGGCCTCTTCAAATGCATCGGTGGCAAACGCGCGATCGTGATCGGCGTACTCCTGACTTGCAAAAATTTTCAGCAATTCTGCCTTTACCGATTTCAAAGCAGTAGATAACTCGATCTTGTCTGCAATGTTTGAAATCCGATCAAAATTCTTTTTCACAAACGGATCCACAACATTTACGATATCCTGCTGACGCTTTTTGTGTTCATCCGTGACCACAAGTGTTTCTGGAATCTCCTTTTCTTTCCCGCAGGTTTTTGTGACCTCGCCAATCAGCTCCAGAATCGGCTTAAGCTCGGAAAGACCTTGCTCGATTCCGGCGCCAACAATCTCTTCAGGCGCTTCTTTTGCATCCGCCTCCATCATGTTCAACTTCTCCGGCGTGCCAGAAATAAAAATATTTGCCGTTGCTTTTTCTTTCTGCTCATACGTTGCATTAAGAATCCATGCATTTTCCAAGTAGCTCATCTGCATTCCAGCGATCGGCCCGCCCCAAGGAATAGACGAAATCATCAGCGCGGTCGAGGCCGCAATGAGCGACGGAAAATCTGGATCATTTTCCTGATCCACGGACAACACCGTCAAAATCACCTGAACATCGTGGCGGATGGACTGATCAAACAGCGGACGAATCGCACGATCCACGAGCCGACCGGTCAAAACCGCCTCATCGGTGGGACGGCCTTCGCGTTTGACGAATCGCGCGCCTTTGATCTTCCCTGCCGCATACAACCGCTCCTCATAATCCACCATGAGCGGAAAATAATCAATTTCCGGACGAACGCCACCTTTAGAGACCGTTGCTAAGACCACCGTATCTCCGTACTGAACCGTGCAGCTTCCGTCCGCCTGCCCTGCATACTTCCCGACCTCAATTGCGAGCTTTCGGCCCGCAATTTCGATCTCAAACCGTTGGGGTTTCTTCATAACATTCCTTCTGCGGCACCCTGACCGCGATACCCCTGAACACTCCTTAAGATGTAAGGAGAACGTCCAGTCCGTCTCGCCGCCAGTCTGCCGACAATAATTAGTTAAGGCTAAATTGTTCTTGAATCATATCAATAAATACACCTGTCCCACGAAAATGGTAAACGTACGGATCATCCGGAACAAAGAGGACTTCGACCGCGGAACCATCTTTTAAACTTGTTGCGCTGATCCGAGTCGCCGCCGTTCCACGAACAAGCACGCTTCGCTCGATGATGATTGTGAATGAATCGCGCACGAGTTCTTCCTCATCCGCCGAAAGAACCGACATCGTGGATCCGTCGGAAAAATCAATGGAGTAGATCTCGCCGCCAGCCTGTTCCTTTGCGATCCATCCGTCCGGAAGATTTAGAAGAAATCCGTATGTTTCATTGACTAATTTCTTGTCGTCACCCACTGCATTGGTATTGGCAAGATTTGCATTAAGGTTGCGATTAACCCCCGCGTCCTCCAAAACTTCTTCCGCTTCATCTTCATTCAATCCCTCCTCGGTGTCCGCACCCCCAACGCCCTCGGGCAGGGTTTCATTCACATTCTCATTCGCGTTCTGAACCTCTGACGAAACAGGCGGACGATTCCAAAAAAAATACATCCCAATTCCTAAAAGGACGACCGCGACAAAAAGGATAAATGAAGTCCCTGTTTTTTTTGAACTCATGCCGATTTTCCTATGACGGATGCCTCTGGCCGCTGCAACCTCGCACTGCCAACGCTCGGCTGAAGAATTGCTTTCCGCCGTTTTCGGATCAGAAATTCTGGGTGCTTGGACAGGTCAAAAAATTTATCACACGCTTCTCGGAGATGAATGGAAGAAGATTCCATAAAGGCCATCACCTCGGCTTTGCATCCGAGAGCTTTCGCGTGCTTCAAAAGTTCTGTGAAATCTCCGTCGCCGGAAACTAGCACCACCACGTCCAGCTTTGACGCCATCCGCATGATGTCCATGGCAATTCCAACATCCCAGTCGCCTTTCTTCACACCACCAAAAAAAACTTGCAAATCCTTCGCGCGAATTTCAAACCCGCGTTTTTCCAACGCCTCAAAGAAACTCGCCTCTTCCTTAATATCCGCCTTGATCACATAGGCAAACGCGCGGATGAGTTCGCGATTTCCCACAGCGGCCTCGAGCACTTTTCCAAAATCCACATTCGCGTTGTAGAGATTCTTTGCCGAATAATACATGTTCTGAATATCCACAAAGACTCCAACGCGCTGAAATTGATATCGTTCTTCGGATGTCATCATAAATTCAAAGAAATCCCCGAACTGGAGCTAGGTGGTAATGGGCTTGAGCTTAAGCTTTTTTAGCAATTCTCCGTAGCTTTGGGCATTCTCCTTTTCGAGATACTTGAGCAGGCGACGGCGCTGTCCCACTTTGCGTAACAGTCCGCGCCGAGAGGAATGGTCTTTTTTGTGATCCCGAAGGTGTTGTGTAAGTTCCAAAATTTCCTCTGAAAGGATCGCGATCTGGACTTCGGTTGACCCAGTATCGCTTGGATGGGTCTTAAACTTCTCGATGATCTTATTCTTCTTTTCCTTCGTCAACATAGTGCGGAATGGATTCGCGACATCTTGAGCGCGGGGGATCGCCCTTCGCCAAAGAAGCGCAGAGTTAAAAATGATACGCCTATGCTACCACAAGACCGGATTTTTGTCAAACAATGTACTGTTGCAGAGTTCCAGTTACCTTCTGTGGATAAATGAATG
>CAYHVQ010000034.1:0-9439 GCA_964360435.1 uncultured Gammaproteobacteria bacterium | reverse complement strand
TTGTACCAAAGAACGAAAGCCAGAAGGTAACCCTAATTGCTGCAATTGTAACAGAAGATGTCAACTTCATGCTTAGACAAGAGATCCTTCACTGCGTTCAGGATGACATGAGGAGGCGACCTTAGAATGACATATGCGTTCAGGATGATATAAACGTCACTTGGCATGAAGGGTTTGCAGCACTGGACAGAGCCAAAAATCTCCGCTAGAATGAGGCCAACTTCAGAGACGTCAATCCTTTTGCCGGCTCGAGAAGGGTTCTAAATCGCCATAGGAGACATCGCCATGCGCATGTCACGTTTGTTTCCGGGAACGCGACGAGATGTCCGGTCAGGACTTCTCCGTTCGCATGAGCTTCTCGAGAAGGGCGGGTTCATCGCCGACAAGCCGTCGGCCGCGGGGATATGGTATTTCCTGCCCCTCGGCCTTCGCGTCTTGGAGAAGGTGAACCGCCTGGTCTGGCGCGTGATGGAAGAACACGGCGCGCAGAACATGCTGCTCCCCATGCTCCAGCCCGCATCGGACTGGCAGCAGACGGGGCGGTGGGACAAGTATGTGCGCGCCAATACGATCTTCCAGAGCCGTGAGAACCACGGCGGCGCGCTGTACGGTCTCGCACCAACAGCCGAGGAACAAGCCACGATGCTCGTGGCGCGATTCCTCCGAAGTTGGCGGGATCTCCCACTCATCATCCATCAGATCGGGCCCAAGTGGCGAGACGAGATCCGTCCCCGCCTCGGGCTCCTGCGTGGACGAGAGTTCTGGATGTCTGACGCGTACTCATTCGACGTCGACGAGAAAGGCATGTGCGCAACGTACGAGAACATGCGCGCGGCCTATACCGAGGTGTTCACGGCCTGTGGGCTAAAGTTCATCTCGGTGCACGCGGACAGTGGCGCGATCGGCGGGTCTGGTTCCGCCGAGTTCATGGCGCTGGCCGACGTGGGCGAGGATACCCTCCTCACCTGCGCAAGCTGCGGCTACGGCGCCAACGTCGAAAAGGCCGTGGCCGTGATCCCGAGCGTAGACTTTTCCGGCGAGGAGAAGGCCATGCACAAGGAGGCGACCCCGCACGTTCGGACCGTCGAAGAGCTCGCGGCGTTCTTTCCGGGGCTGACCCCACAGTACATGGCCAAGACGATCGTGTTCAACGCAGATGGCGTACCGGTTGCGGTGGTCATTCGCGCGGATCTCGACGTCAACCTGACCAAGCTCACGAACCTGCTTGGGGCCACCACGGTGGAGCCGGCAGAGGACGAGATGGTGATGGCTGCCACGGCCGCACCGGTCGGCTTTGCCGGTCCGGTCAACCTGCCGAAGGCGACGCGCGTTCTGTTCGATGCATCGGTTCAGCCGATGCGGAATTTCCTGTGCGGGACGAACGAGGCGGACGTCCACGTCCTCGACGTCAATCACGGTCGGGACTTCCCCGAGCCCGAGGCCTATCACGACCTGGCTACGGCGCGCGGAGGCTTCCGGTGTGCCGAATGCCAAAAAGGGACGCTCAGTATCTCTCGCGGCATCGAAGTGGGACACATCTTTCTGCTGCAGAAGAGGTACACTGAGCCGCTCGGCGTTACCTTCACGGACGAAACGGGACGCGTGCAGGTTCCGTGGACAGGGACGTATGGCATCGGGACTTCCAGAGTAATCCAGGCGATCGTCGAGCAGAACAACGACGCGTACGGGATCATCTGGCCCGAAGCCGTAGCGCCCTACCGAGTCATCATCGTTCCAGTCAACGTCAGCAATGCCACGCAACGTGAACTGGCCGAGCGTCTGTACACGACGCTCGCCGATCGCGGCTGCGAATTGCTGTTCGATGACCGCGAACTCCGCGGCGGCGAGAAGTTTGCCGACGCCGATCTCCTCGGCATGCCTTGGCAGATCATCGTGGGTCGCGGCGCTTCCGAGGGCATGATCGAGCTCAAGGAGCGCAAAACCGGCAATCGCGTGACGATCTCGGTTGACGAGGCAATCGCGCGGTTTGCCTAGTCGATCTTTCACAACCCTGTCCACGAGAAAGGAGATCACTCTCCTTCGAAGGAGTCCAGTCATGGACGATCCTCCGCCCTTCGACATGTCCCCGCGGCATCTGCCGCTCCCTCGCGTTGTCATCATCGGCGGCGGCGCCACTGGCCTTCTGACCAGCATCCAGCTGGCCGAAGCCGGGTACGGCGTCACCGTCTTGGAGAAGAAGAATCTCGGGAACGGTTCCACGAACCGGTCCGCCGCCTGCATCCGTTCGCAGTTTTCCGTTCGGGAGACCGCGCTCGGACTGTGGTGGGCGACTCGGTTCTACGAGCAGTTCCACAACCGCCTGGAGGCATCCGACGATAACCGACGCCTCCCGGTGATCCGCCAGAACGGATACCTGTTCCTGTACGAAAACGGGTCTATGGAAGCCGCACAGCGCTGGGCCGATGCCCAGACCGCCGCGGTGATGCACCAGACGCTCGGCCTGCCCGTGGAGATCTTGGATCCCCGCGAGATCAGCCGGCGCTGGCCGCACATCGTGTCGGAGCGGCTCCTCGGGGCAACCTGGGGACCGACGGACGGTTTCCTCTACCCTGCCAATATCCTCGCGATCGCCCACGAACGGGCGAGCGCACTCGGCGTGAGCGTCCAGCTCAATGCCGAGGTCGTCGGTGTCCACCGGAAGGAAGATCAGATCAGCGCCGTGGTCGTCCAGCGCGCGAGCGGCGAGACCGACGTCATCCCCGCGGATGTCGTCATCAACGCCACGAACGCCTGGGCGCCCCGTGTCTCTCGCGTCCTCGGGGGAATGGATCTCGCGATCGTTCCCCTCAAGCGGTATCTCTATTTCATCACCCGTCCGGAGAACGGGTTTTCGCCGGAGGCCTTCGAGCGCCTCCCGATGACCATCTATGGGATGACGGCAGATCGGGGCGCGTACAGCCGTCCCGAGGGCAAGTCGCAGTTGATGCTCGGTTGGGCCCACAGAACCTCGCCCGAGCCCGATTTCTCGGATGAGGACCAGGACAAGATCGAGTCCGGCTTCGGGCACGATCAGGGCCTGGAGAACTACGGGGTTCAGCTGTTGATGAACGTCCGGGACTTCGTTCCGGAGTTGGTGGAACACGGTGGGCTGGTGGCGACGACGTCCGGCTACTACGCGGACACGCCCGACCATACAATGCTCATCGGATACGATGCGCGGATCTCCAACCTGCTTCACGGGGTTGGGTGCTCGGGGCATGGCCTGATGCACGCCCCTTATACGGCGCAGATCCTGCTGGCGCTTGTGGCCGCAGGGGAGCCGGTGGATTCCATGATGCTGGAGAGGGATGAGGTCTCGCTGACCACGTTCGATCCCTGCCGCTCGTTCAACCACGCGGCGGAGTCGGCGGTGATCTAGCCCGTTCCGTTCGATTCCGGTTTTGAAGCCCATTGTGGCACGGCCGGCGGCGCGAGTATCCTTCCTATGGGTGCTCCGCTGCCGGTCTTTTCAATTTCAGAAGACTGTGCTAGGCTCGGGTCGAGGTTGGGATCCGGGCACCCTGACACGGAGGCATCGTCATGCCCGAAATCGAGCGGCTCGCTGCGCAGGAGCGGAGACTCCACGAACTTCTTCTTGGGTTTTTCAGACTGGTCGTAGGCGAGTCCGGGATTCCCCTGACGGATCCAGACTTCGCCACGCTCGTCGTCTCGACCCTGAAGCTGGAACACAAGGCCATGCTCCTCGACAAGCTCGGTCTTCCGGGTCAGAACGCGCACCTGCACCCGTACGCGGAGACGATCATCGGCGTCGCGATGGCGACTGGTCAGCTCACGCTGGAAGACATCAAAGGATTCGCCTTCGTCTATCCGGGCAAGGCCTTCCTGACCTGGTTGTCGAACAGGCTTTATCCCCAGACCGGCACGTCCGGGGTCTGACCTTCTCGGAGGCGGGGCGGAACGCTTGTGTTCTCGCCTCTTTTTTTATATCATATCCGTATGACAACTGCCTTTGAGCGCCAACTTTCGGCCGCAAAAGCCGCATCTCAAGAACTTGCTCGACTTTCGACTGCGCAGAAAAATGCGATTTTGCTTTCGATTGCAAAGACACTCAAGAAGAAGGCGGGGGTAATCTTGCACGCCAATGCGCAGGATGTTAAAAAAATGGATCCCCAAGATCCAAAAACCGATCGCCTTCAGCTCACGCCCGCGCGGCTGGATGCCATCATTTCCGGCGTTCGTGCGGTGATTCGCCTTCCGGATCCCGTTGGAGAAGTGTTGGATTCCACAGTTCGGCCGAATGGACTCAAGATTCAGCGGGTTCGTGTGCCATTTGGCGTTATCGGCGTTATTTATGAATCGCGGCCGAATGTCACGGTGGATATTGCCTGCCTCACGTTGAAGACGGGCAATGCCGTGGTGTTGAAAGGCGGGGAAGAGGCTTTGTATTCAAATACCACCCTCATTCAGATCATTCGATCGGTTTTAAAAAAACATCGCGTTTCTCCTGACGCTGTGGTCATGGTGGATCCAACGAAGCTCAAGCTCGTGGAACAGCTTCTTTGCGCGAATGCCTATCTTGATGTGCTGATCCCGCGCGGGAGCAACCGGTTGATTCAGTTTGTCCGAGACCACGCGACGGTTCCTGTGATTGAAACCGGCGCAGGGGTGTGTCATGCTTATATCGAAAAATCTGCGGATTCGAAGAAGGCTGTGGACATTGTCGTCAACGCAAAAACACGGCGGGTGAGCGTGTGTAATGCATTGGATACGATCGTGGTGGATGCGGGCATTGCCGGACGGTTTTTTTCTGCTATCGCCTCGTCGTTCGCCGCTTCGCGGGTAATGATTTACGCGGATCCTCGGAGTTTTTCGATCCTTCAATCCCTGTATCCAAAGGAGTTGCTCACCAAAGCCCGCGCGCAAGATTTTGGCCGTGAGTTTTTGAGCATGGCGTGTTCAGTGAAGGTTGTCCCAAACGCGGGTGCCGCTATTGAGTTTATTCGTGACCATACGTCGAAACATTCCGAGAGCATTGTGACCAAGAATAAAAAGATCGCCCAGCGTTTTGTGAACGAGATTGACGCGGCCGCAGTTTATGTGAACGCGCCGACGTCCTTTACCGATGGATTTGAGTTTGGATTAGGAGCAGAAGTGGGCATTAGCACCCAAAAACTCCACGCGCGCGGACCGATGGGGCTTCGTGAGCTGACGAGTTATAAGTGGGTGATTCACGGAGCAGGGCAAACGAGGACAGTTTGATCTATTTGTGTTATAATCAAAAAACTTATGGCGGATCATCAACGAATCAAATCCCCCTCGATCTGGAAGCGTCAAGAAATGGTTTTTCTTTTTGCGGGCGTGATGTTTCTTGTGCTCGTGGTCGGGACATGGGGAGTGATCCGCGCCAAACGATCCTCGGAGGATCCCAGCACATACTACGCGGTTTTTCTTTCCAATACTCAAGTCTATTTTGGAACCATTGCCAACTCCACTCGGCGCTCGATCGTTTTGGACAATATCTACTATCTCCAACAAAACGAGCCGATTCAATCCACGACACCCACAGAGGAAAAGGGGGATGGCGCCACAAACTCGCCACTTTCTTTAATCAAACTGGGAGAAGAGATTCACGGCCCGGCCGACCGCATGATCATCAATCGGGATCATGTGTTGTTTATGGAGCCGCTTCGTTCGGACTCCAGAGTCGTTTCCGCGATTGAAACCTATCAGCATTCAAAAAAGTAAGTTAATTATTTTTGATTTTCTTATGAGCGAAAACCAAAAGTCCGGTACGCTTCTTTTAGGAATGGTGTTTGGCCTCCTGCTTGCGGGGGTTGTCGGGTTTTTAACTTGGCTGATTGTCGCGGCTGGAACTGTTCGATTAGACGAGACGGATGAGGAAGAAACCGTCGCGGAAACCGAAGAGATCCTTGATTTGGAAAATTTGAATCTTGATGTCGAAGAAATCACAAATGACGCAGAAATAGCGACGGAAACACTGGCCGACGTTGAGGAGCAAATCGAGAATGTGTACGCGACGTATTGGGAGATGGACGATGATCCTAATTACATCATTCATCAAGTCCCTTTATCTGGTCTCACCGCCGGAAAACAGATTTTTTCCAAGAAGAACGTGCGCGCGCGGGCGATAGTGGGAGAAAAGATCGTCTATGCGCAATCTCCGGAGAATAACACACAGACGACGGTCTATGCGGATGATCTTGCAACAAAAACATCAACACCATTATTTTCTTTGACGGCAAAGCATTGGGTTGGAGGGTTTGCTGAGGGAACCGACGGACAAACTTTTTACTTCGCCGATGAATGTGCGGCCACCTGCGCGGTTAATGCGGAATCTGCCGTCACGGTGATCAAATCGTACAATCTGGCCACCAAGGAGGAAAAAACGCTGTATACCGAAAAAGGAAAATGGCAGGCGTTTAAAGTCGTTCGGAAACTTTTGGACGCAAACACTCTTTTACTCGGAGAGGGTTATGAAGCCACGGAGGGTCAGATGTTTATCCCCCAGCTGTATACCCTCAATCTTGTTTCCGCGACGCTGACAACCGTGGAAACCGATCCTACAGCAACAGCGTTTTCTGTCTCACCGGATGGGAAACAGTTGGCGATGGTCACGTTTGTCTATGATGAGCAAACCAGTCGCGCATCGAGCCTGATTCTTGTGAAGTCGCTTGCGGATGGAGCTGTGACGCTGATTCAGCGAGGAAGCGGGGTGCGGTATCATGATGTGAGATGGGCGGATGCGGACACTCTGGCGGTGTTGAGTCAGAAAGTGGATTCTATTCGCTTCGAGTTGGGGTACAGTATTACGGGGGAGAAGCAGTTGCAGTGGGTGGATTTGGACAAAAAGGTTTTGACGGCTATTGACTTGGAGAACGAGCCGGAAACGTTTGCGGCCGCGGTAGAGGGAAAGATTTTTTACAACAGTCAAAAGGCGCTCGTGGCCTACGACCTCAAAACACAAGCTGGCACAACGGTGCTGGATGGCGAAACAGCATATTATCAAATCCTTGGGACGCGGTAAGCGAGATTCAACTATGGCAGGCAAGATTGAAGTCGTGCGGTTGGGTCATCCTTCGCTTCGGGTAAAATCTAAGACCGTTCATCAGAGTGAGTTAAAAAAACCCGAGGTGCAGAAGTTTTTTGACGCGCTCATCAAGGCATGTATCCTTTATGAAGGCGTGGGGATTGCGGCGCCGCAAGTGGGGGTAAATCGTCGGGTGATTGTGGTGAATATCGCTGGAGAAGCGCTCCAAAAACATTCAACCGCGGAATTTCCGCCAACGATCATTGTGAATCCGAAAGTTTCGCACCGTTCAGAGGCCACGGAGGAAGATTGGGAGGGGGATCTGTCGTTCGATCTTCGGGCAATGGTTTCTCGGCCAATATCCTGCGTGGTGCGCGGATGGGATCGGTATGGCGTGCCCGTGGAATACAAGCTTTCCGGATTTCCTGCCCGCGTATTTCAGCATGAGATAGACCACTTGGACGGGGTGTTGCTTTTGGATCGCGTGAAGCATTTGGAAACCATCGGCGAACTCGAGATGTGGCAGAAGTACTGGTTCGGACGGGATCCGAAGAAAGTTCTCGTCCGCGGGAATTTTGAATTTCCACAATGAAGGGTATGCACCCCAGGCTTGCCCTGGACTCCGATCCGCCTTCAGCGGATCGAGATGAAACGCCGCAAGCCGACGGGGTATTACCCTTTGTTGCCTGCGTCGCTCGGAAATGTGAGCAAGCTCACATTTCGCTCGCTATCCTCGGCAATAAAAGAGTCCCGCATCTTGGCGTCAGCCAGAAGTGCGGGAACGGGTCGGAATCGCGCTACGTGCGCGGGGGGTTGGGGTAGCACTCGCGGAGTTCTTTGAGGGAGATTCCCCATGTCTCCCGGAACTGCTGCGGGCTCGTGACGAACGCGTACTCGGACCCAAGCGCCTCGAGCCCGTGCTGGCCGAGTTCGGAGCCGCTTGAGAACGGCACAAACAGGCCATCGTGCATGCGAAGCTCGAAGAACTTGCCGAGGTGGGTCAGGAGGCTCCGGCAGTCTTCATGGGTTCCGGTGAACCACGGCGACTGCGATACGCGCTCGGCCTCGGCGAACGTGAAGATGGGACTGGCCGCGGGCATCGCACCCCTGGCGGCCTTGATCGCGCGGGTGCACAAGTCTGGGTCTGAGATGTACAGCTTCTCGATCGCCCTGATGATCTCTTGCTGTTTCGTGTACATGTCGTAGACGTCTTGGGTGCAGATCGTCTGCACACCGTTTCTGAAACCTGTGCGCACTTCGCGCACCTCCAGTATTCGCTCCGACATTGTTGCCTCCTTGAGCCTCGGAACACGGGCATGTGCCCATGCCTTGCGCCGGCTGGCTGTGCATGCTCGCGCTGTTTGTGACACTTTGCCACACCAGCGTGAACAGGGCATCGAACCACGCCCCAATCTTTTTGTCAAGCAGAAGGTTGAAATTTTGGCTAATTTTAGTACAAATTTTATTTTTGCCCGTCTCGCATTGTCTTCGTGTATTCCATTTTGTACATGAGATCCTTCACTTCGTTCAGGAAGATAGGATGCAAATCTTGAGTAAAATCAGAGAAAACGCTATACTATGGGCATCATTCTTAACACGCATATCCTTATGGCTAAAGGTATGTCGAAGTCTCAATTCTTCGCCCACCTGGCCGAGAAGTCTGGGATGAGCAAAAAGGACGTTGGAACCCTCTGGGATCTCGTGGTGGAGACCGCATACAACGAGACCAAGTCCAGCGGGGAGGTCACGCTTCCGGGCCTGGGAAAGCTTCAGAAGAAACAGCGAGCCGCGCGCATGGGCCGAAACCCTGCAACCGGAGCGCAGATCCAGATCCCAGCCAAGACTGTCGTAAAGTTCCGAGTCGCAAAAGCTGCCAAGGATTCCATTCTCTAACCGTTGCCAGCTCACAACACATCCCCTCACGCGAGGGGATGGTTTGTCTTCGCATGAATGTTAAAAAATTCTCATGTCACCCACTTCCGTTCCGGACCGTTATTTTGTGTCGCTTAAAGTTGCGCTCATCAACCCGAACAACGAAGTTTTGGGTTTGAAAGCGCGGGAAGACGGCGCGCTTTCCGGATTTTATGATCTTCCCGGCGGGCGGATCAATGCGGATGAATTTATGGCTCGTTATGAGGATCTGATTACCCGCGAATTAAAGGAAGAAGTTGGAGAGCGCGTTCAATGGACGCTCGACAATCACCCACTGGCTTTAGATTGGTATCTGGGCATTCGGCCGGAAAACCGCTATGTTCTTATTTTATTCCGCGCAGCATTTCACGGTGGCGAGATTCAGGTTTCCGATGAGCATACGGGCTGGAAATGGATTCCGCTGGACGCGCAGGTGTTGCCAGCATATTTTACATCCGGCCATCTTCAATTATTGCGGAAATTTTTGCACATGCAGAAACTCATGAAAAAAATCCAAGG
>CAYHVQ010000033.1:0-9443 GCA_964360435.1 uncultured Gammaproteobacteria bacterium | reverse complement strand
CAGGGCATAGAAGCATTCGAGCTTGACGGCTTCGCGATCGTTGCTACCGAGACGTAGCGAGATGTCCGGGCTCTCGTCGGGGACGAAACTCCCGGAATCCGCAGGGACTCCGGAATCGTCAAGCGCCGCAGGCTCCGGCGAGGTAGAGGGCGGCTCGTCGCACGCGACAATGCCCGCTCCGCACCCCAAAACCACGCAGAGGGTGACCAGCCACCGTTTCATCGGTGTCTCCTTCTTGTGAAACAACAAAGCGTCCCGAGTTGGGCAAGCAATTCTTGCCGCTTTGGACGCCTTGTAGGAATTATATCGCTTGATGGAAAAACATCAAGTCAGTTATCCACACCGCCAGAGATCCCCCGCAGACAAGAAGATGTTGTGGAATGGATCCCGGGTCAAGCCCGGGATGCAATGATCGGCCAGGATAAAAGGGTTGATGTCAGGACGCCACGACATTCTTCCGTTGAGTTTCGGTGATGAGCGCCTGAAGATCTTTGGGACGGTGGACGCACAGAATCTCGAGCTGCGCCTGGGTTCCGGCGGTCTGCACATGAACATTGCCGTAATCGAGCAGGGTTGCTAACACGCCGTCTTGGGAAAAACTCACGTCCTGAATTTTTTCGTAGCTAGCCTCGGAAACACGGCGATGAAACAACCCCGACTGATCAAAATCAATAATCCGCTGATTCGTAATCAAAAACGCATTCAAATTCCACAAAATCCACTGCCGAACTCCCGCAAGCACCCCGATTGCGATCAGCGTCAAGAAGATCGCAACTCCACCGGTTCCTCGGCGAAATAACGGAACCATAAAGAAGAAAGGTGCCAGAATAAAAAAAACCGAAAGGAGTATCGCCGGCCACAACGTTACAATATACTGGCGGATGAACGCAACTTGTTCCTCGCCATCTTTTAAGTGTTCGCGAATCCGTTGTTCAAACATGAGATTCAATGTGCTATTGAAAGGCTGGAAGGACGGTAAAAATCACCATGCTCAAAATCATGAGCACCGCGACCACGATCCACGCCCGTCGAAGGACTTTGTTCTTAATCGCCATAACATCTCAAAAAATTATCTTTTTAACATGGCTAAAAATGCTTCTTGAGGAATGTCCACTTTTCCGATCGCCCGCATCCGCTTTTTCCCCTTCTTTTGCTTTTCCAGCAGCTTGCGTTTCCGCGTCACGTCTCCGCCGTACAATTTTTCCGTGACATCTTTTCGCATCGGTGGAATTTTTTCGGACGCGATAATTTTACTTCCGAGTGCGGCCTGCAGGCGAACCTCAAACATCTGCCGAGGAAGAATGCCCTTAAGCGACTCGACGATTTTTCGACCTGCACGAGACGCCTCCTCTTCATAAACAACCGTTGAAAGCGCTTCAACTTCCTCCCCCGCCACCAAAATCCGCAATCGCACGACCTGTGCCACCTCATACCGAGCGAATTCATAGTTCATGGAGGCGTATCCCGAAGTTACTCCTTTCAGTTTATCATAAAAATCCACAAGAATCGAGCTTAGTGGAATCTCGCCATGCATCAGCACGCGCGCCTCATCAAGATACTCCATCGTGAGATACCGGCCATGTTTTTCCTGAACGAGCGTCATAATATTTCCCACCGATGATGCCGGAGACACGATGTCCAGCTTCATCCACGGCTCCTCAAGGTGATCCGTGATCGCGGGGTCGGGAAGATCCATGGGCGACGAAGCCTCAATTTCTTTTCCGCCTCGCAGAAAAACATGATACGCAACCGATGGCACGGTGACCATGAGATTCAATCCATGCTCCCGTTTCAACCGTTCCTGAACGATATCTAAATGAAGCAATCCCAAAAACCCACACCGGAATCCAAACCCCAACGCTTTCTCGTGCACGGGTTCGTACGACAGCGCGGCGTCATTCAACTTCAATTTTCCCATGGCGTCGCGAAGCTGTTCGTAGTCATGCCCCTCTTGGCAATAAATTCCCGCGAAGACCATCGGCTTCACTTCTTTGTAACCCGGAAGCGGCGTGGTCGCCGGCGTGGTCGCAGATGTCATTGTGTCGCCAACGCGGCACTGCGTCACATCTTTGAACCCCGTGACAATATATCCCACCTCCCCGGTCTCCAATTTTCCCGTTGGGATCATAGCGGGATGAAAAATTCCCACGTCCAACGCAGTGCTTTTGGACTTGATCTTGAGCAACGCAATCGCGTCGTTTTTCTTCAACGCGCCATCCATAACGCGAATATACGCAATCACTCCGCGATAATCATCGTAATTCGAATCGAAAATAAGCGCACGAACCGGCGCGCTCGGGTCTCCATCCGGCGGCGGGACATGATCCACGACTGCCTGAAGAATCTGTTCAACATTTTTTCCCGTTTTCGCGGAAACCCGAAGAATTTCGGAAAGATCACAACCAATCAGCTTACACATTTCCTGTGCGACGCGATCCGGCTCGGCATTCGGCAGATCAATTTTGTTGATGACCGGAATAATCACCAGGTCCTGCTCGAGCGCAAGATAAAGATTGGCGAGGGTTTGCGCCTGAATCCCTTGAGTCGCGTCCACCACAAGGAGCGCGCCTTCACAAGCGGCCAGCGATCGAGACACTTCGTAAGTAAAATCCACATGACCGGGAGTGTCAATGAGATTCAATTCGTATGGCTCGCCCCCAACTTCTGTCATCATCCGAACGGGCTGGAGCTTAATCGTAATCCCTCGTTCCCGCTCCAGATCCATTTGATCCAGCATTTGCTCCTTCATTTCGCGCTTTTCCACGGTGTGCGTCAATTCCAAAAGACGATCCGCGAGGGTCGACTTTCCGTGATCAATGTGGGCAATGATACAAAAATTTCGAATGTGGGACTGATTCATCGTATTGGGGATCATTTTACGCACCCCCCCTCTTCCTGTCAACCGTTCGCCGGACGCGCCAGCATCTTTTTTAGCCGATGGAAAAACGGCCACAATAATGTCAATTCGTCAAATTGTTGCCAGTACGCAATCGCAAGGTAAACCACGACAGCAACACAAAGAGCGCCGCTTGCTTGCAGAAAAAGACCAAGTCTCGTCTGCATATTCACGACCAATGACAATAATTCCAAAACTCCTCGCGTCACAATCCCCATCACCAAAGACGCAAAAATAATCCGCATAAGCGACTCGAAAATTTTACGATCATCCAGTGAGCCCATACGCTTCCGTAAAACCGCGTATAAAAATATCATTTGAACGATGCCCGCAACGGAAAAAGCAAACGCCAGTCCGGATACGCTCCAACGAGATGCTAAGAGAAAGGAGAGGGCGATGTTCACCACAAATGCGATTAAGCTAATGACCACCGGCGTCACCGTATCTTTCAACGCGTAGAAGGAGCGCGCGAGCACGGGTATCAGCCCTTGAGCCGCCAGCGAAATCGCAAAAACACCCAACGCGGCGGCCGTCCGGCTCGTATCGTCCCAATCAAAACGTCCGGAACCGTAGATCAGCCGGACAATTTGCGCGCGCAAGAGAATGGTGAGAACGGAAACCGGAACAAGCACAACAAGAATCCGCCGGATCGTTTTTGAAAAGTGATGAACAAATGCCGTGTGGTCGTTACGGATCATCACCTCGGTAAAAACGGGAAAAACCGAAACCGCCAGTGAAATCCCAAAAACGCTGATCGGAAAATACAACAAGTTGTTCGCAAAATTATAAACGGAGATGCTACCGACAACAAGCGTAGACCCAATACCTTTGGCGACAAACTCACTTAACTGCTGAATCGCCAAACCAATGGAACGCGGGAGCATTAAGACGAGAATTTTCCGCACTCCCGGATGCCGCCAACCGACGACTGGTTGAAGATGAAAGCCAGCGCGAATGAGCGAGGGAATCTGAACCGCGAGGTGAAGAAACGCGCCAAGGATGACGCCGAGCGCGAGGCCGTAAACACCAAAAAGCGGTACAAGAACAATGATTCCAAAGATAATTCCGAGATTATAAAAAATCGGAGCCAACCCGTAGCTGACAAATTTTCGCAGGGCATTCAAAATACTTGATACGACATTGCTGGCCGCGAAAAAAATCATACTCACCAGCATCATCCGCGTCAGACCTGCTGTCATACCCACTTCCTCGGCGCTGAATCCCGGCGCCATGCGCGCAATGAGCGGATCGGCGAAAAAAAACACAGCCGTGGCAAACGTGACCGCGCCCAGCAAAATCGTATTCAACACGCCATTCGCGATTCGCCACGCTTCCTCGCGACTATGCTCGTCTTTCTTCATCCAGTATTCCAAAAAAATCGGAATGAAAGAAGAAGAAAGCGCTCCCAAGACCATTGTTTTAAAAATAAAATCCGGCAAAAGAAACGCCTCATTATACATATCTAGCGTCCGCCCCGCGCCAAAGTGAGACGCTAACAAAAAATCCCGAACAAGCCCCGCCACACGGGATAACACCGACGCGGTTCCGATGAGAATCGCGCCGCCGCCGACGGTCGTCTGCAATAATTTCCAAAAAGCTCTCATTCGGATCGTTCAATAATCACCCCAGCCGTTCGATCTTGCTCAAACGGCCACACCCAGGATCGCGTCACTGGTGAGACGGCTTGTTGGTCTTCTTTCGGCTCTGCCCAGCGGAGACGAAATGGGGCATGAGCCTCAACCGTGTATTCAAGGACGGTATGCTCGGTTCCGGGTTGGCGTTGCGCCATCCAGGTGTACGTTTCTGCTGGATGCCGCCAATGATCGAGCTTGACGCGAAACGGCAGCTCGTAGGTGATGGCTGCACGGGATGTTTTTCCGGTTGGCGTCACTATCCAATTGCCGAAAACGGTTTTCCCGGCTTCCGTATTCGTCCGTGTTCCGGAGTATTCATCCACCGACACCTCTCCCTGCACTGCCTTCAGCATGGAATCTGTTACCGCCGAAACATCCGGCGCCAAAAAGAGATCCGGGTTAACGGTGTCGAACCCTTCCGCGCTCACGAGGCGGCTACCGCTTGGCACATAAAATCGCACATACGTATTATTCATGACACCGCCAAACCCCTCCCCCTCAACACCGCGATGCGTCATGGTCAGCGTGACCGTATCCAAAATCCGACCGTCCGATTGAATCGCCACCTGATGTTGAATGAGCGTCTCGATGTTTTGATCTGATTTTCCTCCTCCAATATTCTCTCGGACAACCATGAGATAATCTCCCTCAACTGATTTTACGGCACCCGCCCAATCCCATGCCTCGGCAAGCGCCTGCCGCGCCGGATCTGAAAAATACATCAGGAGATCACGGCGACGCAACGCATCTGAAAACGCATCAAACAAATTTGGATAAACCGCAGGATCAAGCGCAAAAACGCGATTCAGAAGAAGTGGGGCGAGCATCGCAATCACCGCCTTTGGCTGGGTCGTATCTTCCGGCTTCTTTTCCGATTCTTCTTGCGTGAATGCAACAACATTTTCTGCTGTGATTGTCACATTGTACGGCGCTCCAAGTTCCATCGGTCCGGTGATCTTCAGCAAATTCTCCACGAGATTCGGTGTGAGCGCAATCACACCATCGAGCGATTCCCCGCCGCCGTTTTCATAAAATGCCAAAATGCGTTTTGCAGAATCCGGAAAATTCGGATGCCAATTCGCGTCCTGAATATTCCAGTGGGGATTGACGAGATGCATCGGCTGTGGCGCAACGACCCGCTCACTCACTTGTCCTGCGATGTCGTAGATGCCACCGCCAGGGATCTCGAGCTCTTCCATCCGACCCTGATCCATCTTCAGTACGGCCATGCTTCCCGGAAAGCCGCCGGTTGCCCGAAGCTCATCATTATTTTGAAAAAGTAAAAGATATTTCTGCGGACGTTCATGTCCAAAAATCCCCAAAAGTGCGTCTGTAACCTCGTGCATTTGTTCCATTTGGTGAACAAGTCCGGGCAACTGCGACTGAGCGGTTCCTAGCGTTGCGCGGTAGTGTTCTGGAATGTGACGGAGACTCACGCGGTCGAGATAAATGTTTGCGAGTTTCAAATGCGTCAGCGCTGGTTCCATTTGCGCGGAAGCAAGAAGGATGCCATCCGTTAAATTTAACCCCTCCCCTTCGCCTTTCACGCTTTCCGGATGAATGCTGGTGAGAGACCGAACAGCGTCAGTGGCGGCGGCTCCGGCATTCGAGAGATGCACCCCTGCTTGAAGCAATGCTTCTGCACTCCGAACTTCCCCGCCTTTCACAGGAATCCATGTCACAACGCGATGGATGCCATTCATTTCATCCAGCGCAAGTTGGAACGCCTCTTGCGCGGTGCGAAAATCTCCTGCCGCCTCTTCAAAGGCAAACGAAACAAGATGATCCCGCGCGTCGTCCAAAGAGTCCACGGCTGTGGTTGAAATTCCCAATACGCGCTCCTTAACCGCAAGCGCTTGAGAATACCAGACCCCGCCTCCCAAAAACAACGCCATCACCACAACCGCAAATCCGACCATCACTCCGCCTCGAATTATCCAGATTCGTAGGATCCTGGACGACGGAAACGAAGGCCGCGAAAGCTCGGAATAATCCAGCTCTGTCGAAAGCGTTGGCACTTGTCTTGCCACTCGCGAGATGACGTTCTCTTCTTTCACATCCTTCTGCACGGGCTCTTCCTGTTGAAAAAAATCTTCCAACGCCTGCTCGCGCTCGTGGTAGGCTTTCACGCGCTCCGGATCCGAACGAACACTCGCGCCCGCGGAAGATGTGCGAAAAATTTTCGCCCAGCGCTGACTCGTCTTCACCTCCTCTGCTTTCCGCGTCTTTGCATCCTCCTTCGCCTGGAGCACTGCCCGCAAATCTAAAATATTCTCCCGCGGAACCGAGATTTTTTTTCGCTGAAAAGGGATGGAGCGATTGGCGTTCATGACGATGGGGATTTGAGAAGGGATTGATAGACGACAATGGTTTCTTCCGCCATTTTCTTCCAGCTAAAATTTTTCACACGCACGCGGCCGTGTTCAATAAACTGTTGGCGTAAATGGTCATCGGATAAAAGGCGATGGATGCCATCTGCCATATCCTCGGGATCGTTAGGATCCACATAGATCGCGGCGTTTTGCAAAATCTCCGGAAGACAGGTTGCGTTCGAGGACACCACTGGCGTTCCGTAGAGCATCGCCTCCAATGGCGGTAAACCAAATCCTTCCGATAACGACGGAAAAACATATGCCGCGGCCTTTTGGTAAAACGCGACAAGATCGTGATCCGGGACATAGCCCGGAAACCGGATGGCGTCCTCAAGCTCCATTTTTTGGGATAATCGCACAATTCGTTCGTAAAAATATTCCATCTTCCCAACCAAAACCAGCTGATAATCTGAATGTTGTTTGCGAAGAATTGCAAACGCTTCGAGCAAACGCTCTAAATTCTTGTGCGGGTAAGCATTCCCAACATAAAGTAAATACGGCGGACGAATACCATGTGACGCCAAGACATCCTCCGGTCGCGTGTGCGGTGAACCTAGCGATGCTGCCCCCTCATAAGTCACAGTAATTTTTTCTTTCGGGACATGAAAAAATTCCAAAATATCATTTTTCGCGTAACCGGAAACCGTAATGATTTTTGCGGCGCGGTGAACGGCGTGCGCCATAACGCGATGATAAGCAAATTGTTTTATTTTATAGAGCAATGGCGGAAGGGTTGTGGCTCGCTGGGTTGGATAATGCGTCAAGGTGAGGTCATGAATCGTGACCACAAAAGGCCGACGATAGAGCAAAGGGACATTCAGATGCGGAAAATGCATAAGATCAATCTTGTGTCGGGCAATGAGTCGTGGAAGATGAATCTGCTCTGCCGCCGTGTACCACCGAAACGGCGCTTCGACTTTTTGAAAATTGGATCGCGCGGGCTTCCACTGCGAAAAAATAGGATCTCTCAAAAAAATCACATATTCGTTTGTGGAATCCAACTCCTGAAGCATCTCAATGAGCTTTTCTCCATATCTCCCCAGCCCCTTTCCTTCCGGCCCAACAAATCGCGCGTCAATTCCAATCCTTGCCATAGTTCAATCTTTTGGCGAATGAATCATCTAAACGTCGAATATATTATACCACAAAGGTTGAATTTTTTCACCACTCTGGTAGGATAACAGCATGAAAACCTCTATCGTCATCGTCACCTATCAAAGTAGCCGTTACATTGTCCCGCTCCTGGAATCCATTGCGCGACAAACCCTCCCACCGCATGAAGTGATTGTTGTGGATAACGCATCAAGCGATGATACGCTCGCGCTGGCGCATCAGACGCTTCCCACGGCACGAATTTTTCCGCAAAAAGAAAATTTATGGTTTTCAAAAGGATACAACATCGGCATTCGCGAATCACATGGCGACTGGATTTTAGTTTGTAATCACGACATTGTGTTGGAGCCGACATTTTTGGAACATTTGTCGAGAGGTCAAATCTTGACCGCACGTGTCGGCAGTCTCTGCGGAAAGTTGCTCAAAATGGAAAAAGCCGCGGATGGCCGACTACTGATTGATTCATGCGGCATTCAGGTCTTGCGATCTCGGCGGATGATTGATCGCGGAGAAGGAGAAAAAGATCTCGCGCGGTACGAAAACACGCACCAGGTGTTTGGTGGTTCCGGCGCCCTGGCGTGTTACCGCCGCGCGGCATTGGAGGAAGTCGCTCTTCCGCTCCAGGACGGCCGCTCTGAATACTTCGACGAGATGTTCACCGCCTATAAAGAGGATGTGGATCTAAGCTGGCGGCTCCAACAAAACGGATGGAAATCCGTTTACGTCCACGATGCGATTGCCCACCATTGGCGCGGCGCCGCACGGAAAACTGACCTCTCAACAATCGGGGCCATAAAAAATCGAAAAGGGAAAACTCCGCTCATCCACCTGCTCTCGTACCGCAATCACTTTTGGGTTCTGGTCAAAAACGAAGACGGGTTCACCCTCCTGCTTCACACCCCATGGATCCTTTTTTACGAAGTTGAAAAACTCTTCTATCTTCTCTTTTTTGAACAACACACGTTTCGCTCGATCCACTCGCTTATAAGAGGACTTCCGGCAATGCTGCGTAAGCGACGGATCATTCGTTCGCGCCGAACGGTGACGAGTTGGCGTCTCCGCGAATGGCTTCGATGAATGCCGCCATGGTCACCAGCCAAATGAGAAAGACCGACTCATTGAGGTAGTGCGTCAAAAAGTCAACGCCGATAATCCCGATCGTGGCCGCCAGAAACGCGCCAGCAATGGGATTTAGAGGCCCGTGAACTTCCCGTCGGATCATGCGGGCGGTTTTGACCATAAGCAACCCGAGCCATCCGTAAAACGTGACAATGCCAAGGAGCCCAAGCTTCATCCAAAGTCCCATCAGTCCCCATTCCAAAAGATACGTCCTTCGGATCCGTTCCCCGTTGGAAATCGCCCGCGGATCTTCGGTTAGAAAGGTGACTGGCGTTCCGAAGCCGCTGCAGAAGAGCGGATGCTGGGCAA
>CAYHVQ010000032.1:8802-9815 GCA_964360435.1 uncultured Gammaproteobacteria bacterium | reverse complement strand
TTGCAGAACCCGCGCCTGATTTCGGACTTGAATATTCGGAGACGACTCCACGGTTTGAATAATGGTGCTTGAGCCGATAAACTTTTCTTTTTCATTAAAAACCGAAACATGACTCGCGAGTCGAGAAAGAACTTCCGCCGCATCGAGTGCATGACTTCCACCCCCAACCACTACAACGCGCTTACCTCTAAAAAATGGCGCATCGCACGTCGCGCAATACGAGACCCCGCGGCCTTTGAGCTTGGATTCTCCGGGAACGCCTAAATCTTTTGGGGTCAAGCCGAATGCCAAAATCACGGAGTTGGATCGGAATGTCTCGGTGGTTGTCCGAATAAAAAACCCATCCTCCTCATTCAACTCAACTGCTACCACATCTCCGCTTTGAATGATCGCGCCAAATGTTTCGGCTTGTTTCTTAAAATCCTGCATGAGCGTAACCCCATCCACCAAACCGCGCCCCGGGTAGTTTTCAATCTCATCCGTCAATGCCGCCTGCCCGCCAATATCTTTTGAAATCACCAGCGTCCGGAGAACCCGACGAGATGTATAAAGAGCGGCGGCTAACCCTGCGGCGCCACCACCGACAATAGTCACATCAAAAACATCCGCGTTACGCTCCGACATATTTGTTTAAGACTTCTTGGAGTTTTGTTTTCGATTGCACGCCAATCAACTGGTCAACAACTTTTCCGCTCTTGAAGACCATCAATGTCGGAATGCTCATGACGCCATACTGGCTTGCGGTTTTCGGATGATCGTCCACATTCAATTTTCCTACTTTAAGTTTTCCCGCGTATTCGCCAGCGAGCCCCTCAACGATCGGTCCCACGACTTTACACGGCCCGCACCATGGTGCCCAAAAATCCACCAACGCCGGAATCGGCGACTGAAGGACTTCAGCGTTAAAATTCTGATCCGACAGCGTCACCTCGGACATACTTCAACGTATGATTAAAAATGATTAAATCTATTGTACCGGATTCACCCGCGAAGATCAAGCACAACAAAAAAAC
>CAYHVQ010000032.1:0-8792 GCA_964360435.1 uncultured Gammaproteobacteria bacterium | reverse complement strand
TTTTTCCCAACATGAAGAATTATCGGGAAGTGACAGAGGCGGTCATGTCGGAAATCTTTTGCATGCGATTCGGTATCATGAGTTTTTTGATTTTGTCAAAGAGGGTGTGAAAACGGAAAAAAAACCGGAAGGGGATACCGTCCGGCAAGAACACTGCGCTCACGCTACGGCATGGGTTGGCCGCGGTTGAGGAGCATGGTGAGGAGATCCCGAATCGCGTAGAACTCGGGATTGATGAGGTACTTGGCCGATTCCGAAAGGCGGTTCAACGTCCAGATGATACTGACGAGGTATCCGAAGACCGGAACACCATAGCCGAGGAACCCAAGCCACTCACGACTCCCTTCCGCCTGCTTGATCTCGTCATCAAGACCTCTCCGCCTACCATCCGACGTCTCGGTGTCACGGGCCTTCTTCTTCTCGACTGCCCGTTCCTTGCATTCCGTCGAGAGCATGCGAAGTCTTCGCAAGTAGGTCGCGTTGAGGACGAGAACCGTGATCAGCAGTCCAGCCGGGACCATGAGGTCGCCTGCGGCCCTTGCGTACTGCTGCTTAATCATGATGCGCCAGACGTCCGGCGCAACCTTCTGGATGCTCTCAACCGCCGAGACGACCATCCGATTGACGATGTCCACGGCCTTGTCCGCAACCTCGGCCATGGTCGGCCTCGATGCCGCCTGCGGGGTCGTCGTCTGTACAGAGACCGGCGCGACCGACTGCTCGATTCCGAACACCTGACGCAGTCCTTGAGCGGATTCCTGAAGTTGCTTCACGTCCTCCGGCGTGAGCCCGCTCGGATTTTCAGTCGTCGGCGAAGCGCCTACTTCCTGCTGCAGTGTCGATTTGGATTCCCCTGACTCCTGCGCCGATGCAGACAGAGAACCCACCGTCCACAGCAGGGCCAACATCGCGATGCACACGATCCGTCTCATGTTACCTTCCTCCACTTGGTACTTCCACAAAAACACTCTACGGACATCCAATAATAGGATAACACGAAGTCGCTGTCAACACACCGCACACACCGATCTTATTCGTGTTGACATAATTACATCAATTGATATAATTGATACAACCATATCAACTATATCAATTAACATGGTCACGATGAAAACCATTAGCGCGATGAAGGCACGGAAAAACCTCGGTGGACTTCTTGAGGCCGTCCTCTACCGCGGAGACCGCTTTGTGATTGAGCGTGCTGGCCGCCCCATGGCGGCACTCGTTCCGCTCTGGGATCTTGAGGAATGGAAGAAAAACCGCGATCGGCTTTCAACGATTATTGAGGAAGGCGCAGAGGAAGGAGGGGGCTCGCCAAGTACGCACAAAAAAAAGAAGACTGCACGCCGATCAGGGCGGGGCTGAATGTTCCACGTGGAACAATTCTCTTAATGGCATCCTAGAGGCTACGTATTTTTTATACTGCTCGGAATAACTGCTTCTGCAAGCCAACACAGCTGTTCCACGTGGAACATTCAAAAAGACAAAACCGAGGATGCCCTCGATCTTATGGTGGACTTGAGGGGGGTCGAACCCCTGACCTCCTCCATGCCATGGAGGCGCTCTAACCAACTGAGCTACAAGCCCCTATGTTCCACAGCCTGCCCCGCGCCTGATGCGGGGCGGAACAATATACCTTCATGAATCCGATAATTGGGATGTGTCGTCCCGGGCAATGACCCGGGATCCAGTCATGGATTCCGGATTGCCCATGGCTTCCGGAATGACAGGTAGCGAACGGTATCCGAATGAAAACCGATCCAAGCCGCCGCAATTGTTCCACGTGGAACAATTGAGGAGCCTGCTATGATCCGCTAACAGTTGACTCCATCGTGAAAGACCAGGGGATCAACGAAAGGTAAAACAATAACGTCACAATCAGCCCAAGCACGCCAAGTCCAAGGGCGATCTGACCCAATTTCTTATCCCCCGTCTTCATTCCACGATACCCGTAAAAAATGCCCAGGAGCTGAACAACAACAGCAACGTATGGCATCCAGAAAAGAACAAGTCCAACAATTGCAAAAACCAAGGCGATGATTGAAGTTCGATCCTTCTTTGTTGCTACTGGCGCCTGCGCTGACGCAGTGGACTGGATGTTTTCAGCATGGTTCGATCCTTGACTCATTTCTTCCATAATTTTTCTTTAATAATGACCTCATTGTTCCACGTGGAACAATTGACCCAATGAAATGTACATGAAGAATTTAACACGACAAAGCTTTCCTTGTAAAGAACTTTATAAAACTTAATTGCTTAAATGTCAATAATATATTATAATATATAGTAAGATTAGCCAAATTGTGCCCTCGCCCCGACTCGAACGGGGACCTCGGCGTTAGGAGTGCCGTGCTCTATCCATGTTGAGCTACGAGGGCTCGGGTGACTATATTATTATGCCTATTATGTCCTAATCATAGAATTTCGTAAAGTTGCTGAGATTACGATCTTCTTGCGACACCCTCCCAGACCATTTCGAGTACATATCGAAAGGTTTGGGCAAGGAGATCGCTGGTGATCATGGTGCCGAAGATCGGCTCTTTTAATGTAATGAGAGCGATATTGTTGTTCCAAACGAGTATATCCGTTGGGAAATCGCGATACTTTTCCGGAAGTGTACGAAAATCGTATAGCCCCTTGAGCATCTCTTGGGTCTCGTTGACTCCAACTGTTTGCGAAGGATTGGTGATCAAATCCTGCAAAACAACTTGTTTCCTCTGCATTTCACGCTCCCACGCGGTAAAAAACTTTGGGTCCCTTTCTGCGAGGTGCTTCGTGGACCCGAGGGCGAGAAGTTTTTCCGTATTCGTTGCCTGCCAGTAAATCTCCTTCACTTGCTCAAAACCGTCGTAAAACCGAATTTTTGGCTTATTTTTTTGTACCGTATACAAAGCACGCAAGTCAGGAAGTAACCGCTCCACGGCCTCTTTTTTCTTTTGAATCGCTCGCAAAAGCGCTTCAGGGTCACTAGCTATATACGCCCTGCGCTTGCCCTTTTCCTGTTCCTCAATCAAGCTACTGTTTTTTAGCTCTGATAGGATGTTGTAACAGTTTGTACGAGCAATGCCAGTTCCACGAGCGATTTGTGGAGGCGTCGAAAGGCCTTGTTCGAGCAGATGGAGGTAAACCTTGGTTTCGGATTTGGTGAGTTGAAGGTCTTTTAATTGTTCTTCAAGTTGCATAAAAGGTTTGTTGTCAATAGTAAGTATATCAATTAAATATAATAGTGTCAATATATTCTTACAGTAGAATAAATATATGATATATACTGCATTGACTAAATTGCAGCTTTATGGCACACTGTGCTGTTCAAACTCGGAATGGGTCCGATAGAGAACACATCAAGAGGGAGGATGAGATGGAAGAGTCAATGAGGGACTACATTCGTAAGTGCATCCGTGGCGAAGGCACCATTCCGGAAATCCTCATGCAAAAAGATGCGCCGCACCGGCAAGCGTCCGTGAAGGGACTTGTCCTGGCGCTCGCGCAGTCTGGCGTACTCCCGGAGGAGATCCACCGCTTGCTCGGTGTGCCGGATCACATCAAGTCGTACGAGCTGATGAGCAGCACGTGGATGCCCACCCGGGAGATCACGCTCGATGAGCTTTTCAAGGAGGTCAACCAACTGGAATGAACATTCGGTGTAGGAGAGCCTCGATTGCACGCGTACGACCGATCCGCGTAAAACGATCGGTCACATACAAATCGGGGAGCGCCGCAGATGCACACTGCCGCGCTCCCCTCTTTTTTTATCGTTCTGGAAATAAAAAAGTCGGCTCAAGTGGTGATCCGACTGACGGCCTCCCGAATCTGGACACAGAGCTTCTCGGCCTCGCGCGCCGCGGCTTCCGCAAAGTCCTCTCCCGACGATGCGAAGTTGATTCCGGAGGAGGAGTTGATGGCGATCGAACCCGGGCCACGATAGGACGCCTGAACGGTTGCCTCCACGAACCCGCCCTGCGTGCCGATGCCAGGGATCAGGAACCACAGCTTGTCCCCGACAATCCGGCGTGCCTGCTCGAGGTGCCAGTCGAAGATCCTGCTAGGCTCGCCCGGATCCTTGTGTGCGGCACCCATGACTACTCCCGCGTTCTCCACCACGCCGCGCTCCTGGGACCAGACGAGAAGGCGCTCGACCATGAACTCCCAGAAATGGCGTCCGTCGGCCATGACTGCGTCCTGAATCTCCCATGCCGCGGGATTACTCGTCCGCCCCAGTCCCACGAGCGCGCGTCCGGGCTGCTTGGGATCAATGAGGCTTGCGAGCGTGTCCCGTCCCATGTACCCGTTGTAGTTCATCCCATCCGCGCCCATGAGCGTGAAGTGCGCCTCGCGGTACTGCCGCTGAGTGCGATCAATGTCCCCACACTTACAGTCCACAAGCACCGGAATCTCCGGATACTTGACCCTGATGTGCGCGATGAGTGCCCGAAGCGCCACAAAACCGCCTGGAATCGCGAGCCAATGCGCGAATTGCGGCTTGAACATGGAAGCGAAGGGCGCAGTCGCGTTGACGATCTCCTGCATCCACAGAAATACTGCGTCTGCGTCAGTTCTGCAGACCGAGAGAACCACGCTCGGGCACTTCTCGACCAAAGGATCGAGCCCGACGCACAGAAGAGTGTTCGTTGCGATCTGACGGTCTGTCAGCAGAGGGCGAAAACTCCGATCGCCGCCCATGACTCACCTCCAAGGTAAGGGGTAACGAAAAAAAGGACCGAGTGGAGCATGCCGGAATTGAACCGGCGGCCTTCGCAATGCGAATGCGACGCTCTACCAGCTGAGCTAATGCCCCCAATAGAAACGGTTACTGCCCGATCAGGGAAATAACACGATCCACAAGCGGGTTCCAAAGCTCTGAACGTGTCTGGGCGGCATAGGCAACCGCAAGAACCCCAATGCAGCAGAGCGTCCAGAAAAGCACGCCCATTAAATCAATGCTTGTGGACGCATGGAGATCGTGAGCTTCGGACACATGCTCTAAGTTTGATGCTGTTGGAACAGCTGGGGAATGATGACGACTCATAGATGGCTTTAAATCTACAATATAACGTGAAAAAACGCAAGATTTATTTGACAAAACCAATTTTTTAAGGTATAATGAGCTTAACAAAAATAAAAACTAAACATCAGCAGATATTCCTTCGGAAAATTGGCCGAGGGACATCGTGTTGATGGAGTCAGCTCTCGTGTATGTCTCGTTTTCGCGCTCAACTCCTCCAACAAACACGGAATATTCAGCAACGCCTTCGCCAACAGCGCCAGGTGTCCTTTTTGGTGCTCCAACGACAAAGCCGCCGGCTATTTTTCTCAAAATTTCCTCCATTCCTCCAACTATTCCGGCTCGGTTTTTACTATGCTTTCAGCTTTTTGGCTGCCCTCCCGTATTTTTTCTTTTTCCACTCCACTGCTGGATTTCAGCGCTTTGCGCCCCGAGATGACCACGGAAACTTTCTTTTTTCCTACACAACCTACATCCGCCAGCGAAATTTCTCACTCGCAACGATTACTATCTCCCTGTTTGCGGTCTCGATCTACTTAACTTCCACGATCTTTTTAACTTTTCCAGAAACCTCCCGGGGCGCCTCTACCGTCACCGTGTGCCCGACACTGGTTTCAGGATGCGACACCACAGATATTCAATCTGCCATCAATGGCGCGAGTTCCGGCGACACCATCCAGTTTATGGACGGCAGGTACTATTTACACAGCAGTCACCCCAGTTTCAAGTCAAAAATCTATCTTCCCCCGACCAGCCCCGCCATTACCCTCCGCGGGAACGTCAGCGTGACCCAACAAAAGATTGACGGAACTACAACAACCGGCGGCGTCATCCTCGACGGATTCTGGGCGGTCGGAGATCGGGATGGAGCCCTCATCACCATTGAAAACAACAGCCGCATTGAAGGGTTCGAAATGACCGGAGGAGGAGATAATGACGCGACATCGGAAACTCCGGCAAACTGGGAAGGCGGCGCCATTCGCTCTGTCAGCGCATCACCAACGATTGACACCGTGCTTGTCCGCGATGCGCAAATTAAAGGGCCGCGCACAAATGGCGACCGCTACTTCGGCGCGGGGATGTTTTTTTCCGGCGGATCGCCAACGGTCAACAATGTGGAGATCCATACCTCTGTGATTTGGGACGGTGGTGGTGGCCTTTTCTTTGACGGAAAAGGAGACTCCGCCAACCTCTTAACCCTCACAAACTCAAAAATTCACGACAACCGCGTTGGACGGTATGTGAATGATGATTGGAACCACGGAGGGAATCTTTACATTTATCAAGGTCGAGCCGAAGTCCGCGGGAATCAGTTTAATGCCGGAGTATCTCTCCGCCGCGGCGGAAATGTGATCTGCAAAAACTGTCTGCATGGCACGTTGTTTGACAACAATGCCATTTATCATGGAACCGCAAAATGGGGAGGCGGCATGTATTTCCTGAACCAATCCCAAACCCAGCAAGTGACGATGACGAATAACCGCATTTATCGGAATACGGCAACAGACGCCTCCTCGGGCGATGGAGGTGGAATCTATGGATTCGGTAACATGAGTCTTTTATTCTCCAATAATACAGTCAGCGAAAACATCAGCCAAAATAGTACAGGCGAGGGTGCCGCAAACTTTTCTATTCTTGGGACAGCCAATACCTTCACCCTCACGAATAATATCTTTTCCGATGCAGTTGGCGCTGCTTCCGTCAGCCTCGATCCTGCGCTAGATGTTACGAATATTGACTATAATCTTCATTGGAACAACCCCTCCGGCAATTTTACAAACGGCCTCTCCCTTCGCCCGCATGATCTTTCTAGCTCTCCGGCATTCGTGGATGCTGCGGCAGGAAATTATCACCTCACGACCCCCTCTGCCGCAATCAATGCTGGAACAAACCTCGGCGCGCCATCAACAGATTTAGATGGAAACACCCGGCCGTACGGCGGCAAAAATGATATTGGCGCGGATGAATACGTCTACGCCCTCGGAAATTTATATGTGGATGCTGCGGCAGGAAGCGATGCGACAGGCGATGGAACCATCACAAAGCCATGGAAAACCATCACGACCGCATTGCGATTTATTCGCGGCGGCGCAGACGAAGATACCATTCACGCAACCTCAGGCTCGGCTCAAACGGAATTCAATGAGCAGGTAACTCTTTCTTCTTCCCAGAGCGGAGCCCAAAGCTCTTACACCAAGCTCATCGCTTGGACAGATCAAACTCGTCAACGTCCGATCATCAACGCAAACGGCCGCTCCACCGGTATCACGCTCAATGGCGCAAATTATGTTTGGATTGAAGGATTCACAATACGCAACGCGAGCAATGACGGAATCCAAGTCAATAACAGCTCTCACATCACCCTAACCGCAATCCATACTTACGATCACCACGAGCAGGGGATTAAAATTTCGGGAGGCGATGACATCACCGTCACGAACACGGTCAGCCGATCAAATGACCAGCATGGTGTTCAAATATTAAACACGAACGCGGTCGCACTCACCAACAATACGCTACATGACAACGTCCAATCCGGCACTGTCGTCACGAATACACCCTCGGTCACCATGCGAAACAATCTTTTGACGGCCAATGGAGCCTTCGCCCTGTCCACAGACAGCGCTTCATTGCGCACACTCGTTTCCAATTTTAACGATCTCACCAGCCCGAGTCAGCAGGTCGCGCAGATCGGATCCACAACGCATCCCTCCCTTTCAGACTGGCAAGCCGCATCCGCGCAGGACGACCGATCGGTTTCCGTAGATCCACAATACACCAACACCTATCAGTTGAACGAGGGAAGTCTGGTGATTGATGCCGGAACAACCACGAGCGCGCCGTCGTCCGACATTGATGGAAACATCCGACCGCGCGGGAATAATGTGGATATAGGTGCTTTTGAATCGAGCTTCTCTGCAACGGCAAACGTGCTGTATGCCGATGCCCAGAATGGGAGCGATAGCACGGGCGACGGATCTCTTTCCGCGCCGTTCAAAACGATCACCAAGGCCCTTTCAAATGTCTTGAGCGGCACAACGCAGGCAATTTATCTATCCGGGACGTTTCCGGAACAGGTGACCATCCGAGCTGATCATAGTGGTTCTTCCGCGGTTCCGCTGAAGATCACAACCGCACCTCAAAACGCCAACGGATCTTTAGCAATCGTCACAGGATCTGACCTGCGCTCCACGGCGTTCTCCCTCACGAGCGCATCCTACATCACCCTTGAAAGCATTGAAATCCGTGATGTCACTGCTTCTGCCATTCAGCTTTCCAATAGCCGGAATATCACGGTGACGCGATCCGTGATTCATGACGCGGACAACGCCGCTGTAAATGCCAGCGAATCCACAGATGTCACGCTGACGAATAACAAAATTTACGACAATGGAACGAGCGCGAGCGAAAACGGGCATGGCGGATTTATCCTCACGAATCGCTCCAAGCGCGCGGTCATCATCAACAACACCCTATTTGATCTTCGCTCCAGTGCCGGAACCGCCGCAGGTATCGTCCTCACAACGACCTCGGACTCCTCCCGCATCGAAAACAATATCATCGTCAATGCAGATCGGTTTTATGTCACTGACACTACCTCCCTTGCATCCTCCACCATTCGATCCAACCTGCTTTACCAGTCCCACCAAGGGGACGTGATCAAGGATGGATCCCCAATGACGTTTGAATCTTGGCAAACGAGCGGGCAGGATAATCAGAGTCATAAAACCGACCACAGGCGCTGTAAAAACATCCTCAGGGATACCGCTTCTAACAATACTGCCCTTGC
>CAYHVQ010000031.1:0-12757 GCA_964360435.1 uncultured Gammaproteobacteria bacterium | reverse complement strand
AATTTACTCCGGAGCAATCCGGCATTGTAAAGATTTCCGCTGATCGCATTCACTCCACTTCCTTCAACAATGCGAAATGTCACCATCCCACGTGCGCCGCCATTCGGAAGATAGAGTAAGATAAAAAAACCGGCGAGGACTGCAACGCCGAGGACGACAAGACTAAAAAGGATAATGAGTAGTTTCTTCATGCTCCGTTAAAGGTAATCATTTTCTCCGCGTTCAAGGAGTTGTTCCACAATTTTCTTAACATCTTGATCCCGATCTTTCGGGCAGATCAGCAAGGCATCCGGCGTATCAACCACCACCATATTCTCTAAACCAACCGTCGCAATGAGTTTCTTGGGCTGTCCATAAATCAAGCAGTCTTTCGTATCTACGCTCACATGTTCCCCGCGCGTCACATTGTCCTGCGGATTCTCCTCCAATTCTTTCTTTATGACGCGCCACGCCCCCACATCACTCCAATAAAAGGAGGCAGGAATGATCAAAACATCCCTTGGGTTCATTTGCTCCGTCACCGCATAGTCAATGGAAATCTTCTCCATCTTCGGATATTCCGCCGCAATGACCTCTTGTTCGCCTGGCGTCCCGATGGCGTCCTGGATCTTTGCAAGATGTTAATAGATCTGGGGCGCGTTTTCGGCATACGCTTCCAAAAATTTCCGAGGGGTCCACATGTAGTAACTCGCGTGCCACAGATAGCTTCCATCCTTCAAATACGTTTGTGCAACTTCAAGCGGTGGTTTTTCTTTGTGACCCAAAAATTCGTGAATCGCGACGCCATCATCTTCACCGACCTTCTTTCCGATGTGCGTATACCCCAGATTGACATTCGGATATGTGGGAACAACGCCAATGTCCATCATTTTTCCTGTGGAACGGATCATGCGCTCTGCCACCCGCAGACTGCGCAAAAAAATCGGAACTTCTTTAATAAGATGATCGGTGGGGATAAATGCGATCGGCTCGTCCGGACAAATCCTCATTAACATTGCCGCCGCAAATCCGTACGCCGGACCTGTATCGCGCTTCTGTGGTTCAATAATATAGTGCGAATCGGGAATATCCGGAAGATGTTTTTTGACAAGTTTCAAAAACGCGCTGGAGACGGAAACATAAAAATCGTCGCCCGGAAAACTTCCCCGAAAACGATCCAGCGTCTGCTGAATCATGGACTTTTCTCCAATGAGTTCCTGAAATTGCTTTGGGCTTTTCTGTCGCGACATCGGCCACAGCCGCGTCCCCCCTCCGCCCGCAAGAAAGATTATTTTCATAGATGGAGTGTCAAATTGGAACTATGATAGCACGGGTTACGCGGGGTTTCAAGCCAGCCTCAAGACTGCAAAGACCACGATCCCGAGAGCGATGCGATAGATCGCGAACGGAATGAGCGAACGCCGACCCAAATAACTCAACAGCCATTGAATCACGATGATTCCGGTCAAAAATGAGGCGAGGATGCCAATAAGCATGAGGAGAATTTCTGAAAATGAAAGAGGGATCGAAAGAAGATCAACCCCTTTTTTAAATCCAGCGCCCGCAATGACCGGCACGGAAAGGTAAAAAGAGAACCGCGCCGCATCCGCACGCTTTATCTGACGCGCCATTCCTGCTATAATAGTCACACCCGATCGGGATGTCCCAGGAATCAGCGCCACGGCCTGGGCGCATCCCATGAGAATCGCATCGCTCCACGTTAAGGTAGAAATCGGCCGCGTGGCGCGATGTGTCCATTCTGCGAAAATCATCACAAGGCCGATCTGGATCAGCATCGCCGCAACAATGAACGGACTCCGAAAAACGAGCGTAATCCAATCCTCCAAAAACCAACCTGCGGCGGCGGCCGGCAATGTCCCAATCACAACCGAAGCGGCAAGAATCCCTTCCTCACTGCGCGGCGAAAATAGCAGCGCACGCACCATCCCCCAAAGATCCCGACGAAAATACATCACGACGGCGAGGAGCGTCCCCACATGAAGGGCAACATCAAAACTCAATACCGAAGTCATCTCCAGATCCAACCATTCGTGGAGCAGGAGGAGATGTCCAGAAGACGAAATCGGAAGAAATTCCGTGACTCCCTGGATCATTCCAAATAAGATGGACAAGAGAACTGAAACAATCATAACCCTTCCTTTTTAACCATGCACGATTTTATTCTCACATACCAACTCCTCTGGATCCCGATCGCCGTCATCATTATAACACAACTCATCAAAGTCGCCCTGGAATCCTTCCAGACGAAGTCCTTTGAATGGAAACAGCTCAACGGCTACGGAGGGATGCCATCATCCCACACGGCCTTTGTCACCTCCCTGATGATGATCACCGGCCTGGAAGAAGGGGTGGAATCCGCAGCATTTGCCATTGCATTCGTCTTTGGAGTGATCGTGATCCGCGATGCCGTTGGGTTGCGGCGCTATCTCGGTGAACAAGGAGAGATGGTGAATGAAATCGTGGATCAACTTCACTCAAAAAAATTGAATCGGTTGCCGGAGCTCCGTGAAACACTCGGGCACACCTACGCACAGGGGTTTGTCGGGATGATCTGCGGCATTCTTCTCACCCTTCTGCTCCGTCTAGCCATCCTCTAACGATCGCCCCACAAACGATTGAGAAACGGCTGCAACGCTTGCGTGACCACTCGCTTTGGCGCTATGATCGCTCCCACACCGCCCTCGGAAAGATCATGCGTGTCGGAACCGCAGGAAACAAGCAGACGATTTTTTTTCGCAAGTTGAAGATACGACTTCCACACCTCACGCGCATAGTCGGCATGAAAGACCTCCACGCCATCCAGTCCCATATCTGCAAGACGTGAGACCTGTGTGGATAGTTTCCGCGGAGACAATTCGTAGTATCCCGGATGCGCCAACACCGCGATGCCTCCAATCCGATGAATGGTCTCAATCGCCGTTCGGATGGGCAACATGGTTTTTTTGATATAGAACGGCTGACCGGGCTTATGCGTAAGTTGTGCAATCACATCATGGAGGACGGGCTCGCACGCGTAGCGCTCCCGGATCAATCGTCGGTTTTCCGCATACCGCGAAATCTCTCGAACGATATGTGGCCTGCCGATTGTGGTTTTTTTCTGGGTCAAACGACCCGCGGTAAATCCCGCCGCCCGAAAAGCTGCAAGGATCTTTTTTGCCCGTGCAAGCCGAGCGGCCTTCTGCTGGCGTAGCCACTTTTCCAACCGAACATCCGACCACTCAAATCCGTAACCAAGCATGTGTAACTCAAGATCGCCGTCGCATGTACTCATCTCAATTCCTGAAACGGCGTGCATCCCCGCGCGCGCCGCCTCACGCAAAAACATCCGCTGTCCCGCCGTGGTGTCGTGGTCGGTGAGCGCAAGATGAGTCATGTTTCGCGAGCGCGCCTGCGCCAAAATTTCCTCGAGACTCGACTGGCCGTCAGAAAACGTGGAATGAAGATGAAAGTCGTAGGATAGCATATCAAGAAAACAGCTGATCTCCCCCGTGAAACCCCTCCCACTCCCCCAGGTACTCCGACCACTTGGAAACTACAATCCGATCAATCAGCTCGTCCTTCGAGTATACTAATTCTTCATGTGACTGCCCGCCAATTCTCCTCGAACCGATCGCTTTACGACCAACCACTCTCGGAGTTATAATCCGCTCAAGTTTTAATTTTCCCATCGGCCCTTCAAAAACAATCCATTCACGGTGCTCATGATCTTCCTCCTGAAGATCGGACTCCAAGACATGAAATTGATCCTTAATCTTTGAGATGGCATCCTCCCATTTTTCTTGTGTCATGGCCTACGGTTAATTTTTTTGTGCTTGCTCTTCGAGGAATCGTCGGTATTCCAGCGCCGCCTCGTACGGCGTGCCATCTTTCGCGTGCGTCGAGAGAAATCCGCCCGTCACAGTATCTTCTCCGTTGACGGAAAACCAAACGATCAACGGCAACCCCCTTGCCGTCACAAGTTCAAGTTTCTTCCGCAAATCCTGCGCCTGCTGCGCGCCCGCAACATCATACGACGGATTTTTGTACTGCTTATTCCCCAATTCATTCGTCACAATCACCGGATCCTCCCATCCGTTCGCTTTCATCTTTTCCTGCAAATAGACAATGACGTCGTCGAGCGTGTCTAAACCTTCGTAGTAATGAAAATTCACGGCATCCACATGACCCACGAGCCCCTTAAAATATCCCTCGCGAGCCTCACATTCCGCGACAATCTCGGGCTTATTTTTGTACGCAATGATTTGCTCATCGGTTGCGGATTGAAACTGACTTCCCAGCCGTGACGCCGCAAAATATGTTCGGAGAAAATCCACACCCTCTTTTTCGCTCCACACACCCGACATGACGCGATCAAACGCGATACACCCCCACGCTTCCGATGCAATGCCACCGTCAATGACGCGGACGGTCGGATCGGTGCGATGAATCGCTTGTGCCGCGGTTTGAAGCACGCGGATATATTCTTCGTAAGTACCCGCCCAATATTTCTCCGCATTCGGTTCGTTTCCAATGGCGATATAGGGAAACGTATTCGGATACCGATGAAGAAAAGCTTCGTAAAAGGCAGTCACCGACTTGCTATATCCATTTTTCGAATCCCATGTCGTTGAAAGATCCGCAGGAACCGCCGAGGTAACGGAATAAATGCGATTTTCACGCTGAATCGGCCGTGCCGCCCAATCATCGTTCCCAAAAAGAATGCTCGGCGTGAGTTTGATCCCACGAGCTTTTGCGCGTTCAACCGCGAGGTCGGTCATCTTCCATTGATACTCCCCTTCTCGAGGGTTCAACCACTTCCGATTAAACCCCATGCGCATATATGGAGCACCCACTTCCGCCGCAAGATCGAACACGCGATCCGCATCTTCTCCGTCCGGAAAAACTCCCCAAATCGCGGGGTGAAATCCGTAGGTGTGATCAATAACCGAACCGGGGGAGACGGTCAGGATCGGTTCCCGAAGCGTGATGGCACCGCCCTTCAACACACGAACAAGCGTCGGCCACTGCCACCACATAAGCAACGCTCCGGCAAGAAGAAGGATTCCTGCGGCCACGATAATGCGTTTTCCCATTGACATAGAGTTCATCTTATCACACTTCCAAAGCTGCCGCCAACCGTCAAGTCAGCGAATAATTTTTGTGGGCTTACGCACCAACGCGCGGAATTTCTCCTGCACCTTCTGAAGTTTGGGATGGATCATCAGCTGGCAGTACGCCTGATCCGGATGTTTGGCATAATAATTCTTATGATCGTCCTCGGCAGGATAGAATTCGGTGAGCGGCGCGATCTGCGTGACTGCGGAACCGCCTTCGATGGACGACCTATTGATCTGCCCAATCAACGCTTTCGCCGCGCGTTCTTGCTCGGCGGTGGTCGTAAGAATGATCGAACGATACTGGGCGCCAACATCCTGACCCTGACGATCCGGCGTCGTCGCATCATGCGTTGCAAAAAAGACGGTCAATAAATCCTGATAGGAGATCTGTGCGGGATCATACAAAACCTCAACCACTTCGGCGTGCCCGGTGGCGCCAGAACAAACTTGCTCGTAGGAAGGATTTGGTATTGTTCCACCGGCATAGCCTGGCGTTACGGATCGGATGCCACGGAGTTTCTGAAAAATAGCCTCCGTGCACCAAAAACAACCTCCTCCGAACACCCCTCGCTCCATATTGGATACTTCGTCGCTCATAAAATATTTGTTAAAAATCCACTATTGATGACTAAATTTGATCGCCGCCGCTCATCGTGTTATAATAAAATATCATTAAAGATTTCCAAAATTCGACTCGGTCTGAGAAAGGGGGTGATGACATGATGTGTGGAAGTCCGCACGGAAAAATGACATCCAAGGTGTTTGGAGGGGTTTTGATCATTGTTGGGATACTTTGGTGGTTCACAAATTATGGGATTATGGATACTCTGTTTTGGGATTGGCTCCTTCCTGTTCTTGTGATCCTTCTTGGGTTGTGGAAGATCGCCATGAGTTCTTGCGGTTGCGAAAAGTGTAAGATAGAAGAGCCGCATAAATAGGAACGGTATTCATAACACCGGCGATACTTTTGCCGGTGTTATTTTTTTGAGATAACTTCTACTCATAGCGCAGAGCGCGAAGCGGGTCTTGCCGAGCGGCTCGAATCGCTGGTGCCACTCCAAAAAGTACGCCGACGCCGAGGCAAAAACCCAACCCCAGAACGATCGCATCCGAGGTAATGACGAGTTCGAACGGCGCCTGACTTGCAACAATCCACGCCGATCCCAGACTTAGACCAATGCCGATCACGCCGCCAAGCACCGACAACACCACGCTCTCGATGAGAAACTGAAAAAGAATATCGGCTGACGATGCGCCAATCGCTTTTCGGATCCCGATTTCGCGCGTCCGTTCCGTAACCGAAACCAACATCATATTCATAATCCCAATACCGCCAACCAAAAGTGAAATCGCTCCCAACGTTCCCAACAGCGCGGTCATGAGATCCAAAACCGATCCCAATAATCCCACAAGGTCTTCCTGCGTAAACACAGTGAAGTCCTCACTTCCATCATGCGACGCTTTCAAGAGCGGAAGAATACCTTCCTTCACCGCTGGAATTTCTTCCGCCGATCGGACGCGAAGCAGAATACGAAAAACCTGACTCGTCCCTGTGACTGCCTCGCCAGTTTTGAAAGGAAGATACACCGCGGTGTCAAAGTTCGGCCCGCCGAACGCTGAAATCGTTTCCTCGGGTTCCTCCAAAACACCCACAATCTCAAATGCTTCCCCGCGGATGTTCACCTGCTTTCCCACAGCCGACTCATCCCCAAACAGTTCCCGCGCAACCGGATAGCCCAACACGGCAACGCGGCGCGCGGCCAGGTCGTCCTCCGCAATGAAAAATTGTCCGGAATCCAATGTGGTCTCCGTCGCCCCAAAAAAATCCGCGGATGTGCCCAGAACCATCGGCGAGGTTAACGTCTTTCCTTCGGATTCTACCGGACTGGAGATGAGCATGAGCGGCGCAACATGTGAAATCGCAGAAATCTTCTTCTTCAGCTCCACGCCATCCCCCACGGTCAGGGTGCTCACCCCTAACGTCGCCGAAGGATTGTACTGACCGGGCTCCAATTTTCCCGGAACGACCACTAAAATATTTGAACCCATCCGCTCAATTTCCTTCGACAACGCCGTCTTCACCCCCTGCCCAACGGCAAGCAATTCAATCACGGTAAAGACGCCGATGATCACGCCGAGCATCGTGAGAAACGACCGTGTTTTTTTTGCCCAAATCGCGCTCAACGCGATTTTGACATGTTCCATCCATTTGTTCATTGTCGTGATTCGTCAATATTTTGTTCATCAATTTTTCCGTCCCGTAATCGGATGATCCGCGTCGCCGATGCCGCAACATTCGCATCATGGGTAATCATCACAACGGTGGTTTGAAATTCAGTGTGAATCCTGCCCAACATCCCGATAATTTCCTGTCCGGTTTTGGAATCCAAGTTCCCGGTCGGTTCATCCGCAAAAATCACTTCCGGCTGAACAACAAGCGCTCGCGCAATCGCCACCCGCTGTTTCTCCCCGCCGGAGAGTTGATTGGGTCGATGGTGGATCCGATGCTCTAATTGCACCGACTCTAGCGCCTGATGAGCCTTTTTGCGACGCTCCCCCGACCGCAGACCTCGATAAATGAGCGGAAGCTCCACATTTTGAAACGCAGTCAAACGCGGAAGAAGATTAAAATCCTGAAAAACAAAACCCATCTTTTCCCGACGGAGACGACTGCGCTCACGTGAGGAAATCGTTGTTACCTCTTGACTATGAAACCAATACGATCCGCTTGTAGGATGATCCAGCAGTCCGAGCAAGTACAGCAGTGTGGATTTTCCGGATCCGGACGGACCCATAATCGCCGCAAACATTCCGCGAGGGATCGTTAGCGAAATACCGTCAATGGCGCGAACAGCATCGCCATCTGTTTGGAAAATTTTCTGTAGGTCTTCAACGCGGATGATTGCATCTAACATCGGTGCAATGAAAAAAATTATTCGCCAACAAGTTTCACAACCTCACTCAATCCCCAAATCCCCAAGGACACAAACGCCGCGCTTCCGAACAGCGAGATCACAGGATTTTTCACGACGCGGATCGTGGTTTGAGGGGAAAGATACAGCATGATGTTCAAAATCATATGACCGCCAAAGACTCCAATCGCAAAACCCAGTACATTCACCACATTAAACAGCGGAACGTATCCTGCAAAATCATCGAGTCCTAAAATAAACGGGATGGTCAAGGAAAACGCGAAAAGCGGCCAAAACTTCAAACGGCCCTTTGTCTGCATGCTGATGTTTGGGACAACAAACCGCAACACAGGGAACGTCGCCTGATTCAATCGCTCCAGTAATTTTTCCGAAACATTGACGATCTGCTTAAACCAATTCGGATAACGCTGATATTCAACCTTTGCGTGTTCCAAACCTTCTTCCGCGAGCCGGAAGAGAACGAGCGCGGCAAGCGTAATCATGATCGCGAGAAGCCATTGCACCTCCTTAAAAAAAGCCCAGATTGCCAATATCACGAATGTCCCAGACGCGTTCCCAACCGCCGTGCCAATTTCAATCGCGACCCGATTTTTCCAACCACCATTCTGACTCATCAAATTCCCGATCGTGATCGCAAAATCAATAGACGTTTTGAGATAAATAGTTAACCCGATGGCAACATCCACCCAGCGGACACGAAGCACGATGTCCTGGGTTGTCCATAGGTTCAGAATAACAACCTCGCCCCATAGGATACCGACCAACGCCGCGAAAACGACAACAGTCAGCAGAATGGGAATGAGCTGATTTTTAATAGATCCATCGTTTGACGAATCTTGCATAAAATTCTTTGATCGTTGAGGTCTGAAAATGGAATCAACTCCATTCTATCTTTCTTCTGGACGACTAGCAAACAAGACGGCAACGAGCGTTGTCAGTGGCACAGCGAGAACTAAGCCCGCGGAAGAGATCACCGTCCGGACGATTTCTTCTGTGACAAATTCGAGGCTGGTGATATATTGAATAGGAGCCGAGTGTAAGGAAAAAAGAAGTGTCAGGGGAAGTGCCGCGCCAGTATATGCCAAGACGAGCGTGTTGATGACCGCGGAAATATGATCTTTCCCCACCTCCATTGCCTTCCGAAACAAATCCCAGCGACGAAGGAGGGGGCTTGTCGTCGCGAGCGAAAACACCGTTGATGCTTGCGTGACGGCAACGTCATCCAAAATGCCAATCGCCGCGATGATGATTCCGGCAACCACCAGCCCGATCAAGTTCAGATTGTCGCCGACCTCTTGTTTCAAAAACGAAGCCTCTTCCGCTCCATAACCTGTGAAATGGAGTACACCGACTGTCCATTGCGCCATCAGACCTACAAAGAGCAATGTGCCTGCGATGCCAAAAAAAGCAGCAATCGATTTTTTGTTCATTCCATGTGACGTGTAAAGCGTCACCACAAGCATAAGAAAGGCCCCAAGAATGGCAACCCAAACCGCGTTCCGGCCGGCAAGAATTTGCGGAACAATAAAACGATAAATCACCGCAAAACTAAAGACGAGCCCCACCAACGCGTATAGCCCCTTCCGTCCGCTAACGATCAGCACTAGAAAAATAAAAAAGAGAGACAACCAAAACAACCCGTTCGCCCGGGAAATCTCAACAACTTCAAAGGTTTCTTCTTCATCCCCAACAAAGGACGTTTGAACGTAGACTGCGTCCCCAACGTCAACGCGCACAAACCGATTCGTTACCAGATTCTGCTTTTTCGCGCCGTTTTCCTCAATCTCCACTCGCAGCTCTTGTTCCACAGTTGCGCCGATGTACGCAACATCTTCTTCTTGAATTTCCCGCTCGGATAGAACCTCCTGAACCACTCCTCTCCTCACCCCCGCGGCGATTTTATTAGTGTCCGCAGAATTTTCTGTGGAAAAAAGCATGACACCGATCGAGAACGCAAAAATCAACGCAACAATCGCCTTGCTTGGTTTCTGTAAAAAATCTGGGGGGTTATTCATGCTGAACAAAAAGGTAAAGTGACCACACAGGACTCTTCGTCTATTATAAACAATAACGCCTTTCCGCGCCAGCTCCCCACGCTAAACCTCTTTCACAACAAGCGGCAGACCACTCACAAAAATTCCGACAACTAAAATCAAAAAAGCTCCAAAAACTAAACCCAGCGACCACGCCATCGGTCTTGATTTTCTACTCCAGTCAGCAAACAGGATAAAAAAGGGAAATAACACCAACACATAGCGATAGATTCCAACGACATTGCCCGAAAAAAACGGCACGAGAATACCGAGGAGCGCGTACAATGCATACGAGCGGGGCTGCGTGCGAAAAACAAAAAATATCAGTACAAAAAACACCACGAAGATCACGAGTTCTGCGGCAAGAACATATTGATTCTGCGCAACAACAGAACGGGTCAGCGCAACGATCATCTCCCGCACAGACTCGATCGGAGCCGTGAATGTCCAGTTTCGTGTGTAGAAGACTTCCTGCATTTCAAAGTATTTCGTAAAACTGTGAAACTCGCGCAGAAGGAAATAAAAGAAGCTCGCGATGCCTGCGGGAATGAGGAGGAGTAAAAACAGATCCGCGCGCAGGCGCTTCAGTTGGAAATCTTTTTGAGCGAGATATTCATAAAGGAATGGAAGAAAAAGGAGGATTCCGGAAAACCGCGTAAGAGCGGCAAAGAAACCAAAGACGCCGCATCGTCCCCAGCGACCCGTTCGCGCGAAATAAAACGAGAGAATGCTTAAGCACAAAAACAGGGCCTCGGTGTAAGCGGAAACCAGAAAAATGGATGTGGGAAAAAGAAGAAGATAAACAATCGAACGCTGCGCGATTTTTTCTCCGAAATCCAATCGCACCAGTCGGTATAGATAGAGAAGGGAAAAAAACAGCGCAACATGCGAAATAACAAGACTCGAAAGAACAACATTCCCGCCCAGCGGGATCGCGAGCCACCGAATGAGCAACGGATAAAGCGGAAAAAACCCCGCATAATGCCCTTTGGCGTGATACCCTTCTTGTGCAATGCCAAGATAGGTAGCGGAGTCCATCCGCGTCCAAATCGTAAGTGGGCTTGGCGTTGCGTTATTCAGATACTGACGCGGGACATCGGGGGCATAAATCGCGATGAGAGCAAGGCTGACTGCGGCAATCAAAAACAACCATCCGCGCCAGGCAAGAAATGCGATCAAAATCTTCCGGTCATTCCACTCCGAATGCATAGAATTTCTTCCTCCATCGGGCTGGCTCCGCACTTTCATAAAGTGCGGGACTGCCTTACATTTCCCGAAAGTCTACCTTGGTCGGGCTGGCGAGATTTGAACTCGCGACCTCACGCACCCGAAGCGTGCGCGCTACCAACTGCGCTACAGCCCGATACACTCACAAACCGTTCTTGATCAATTTCACAAAACGTTCAATGTATTTCTCGTAGATCTGGTATAGATCCATCGTGGATTTCATGTCTAACCACTCGGGATCGGCGTGATGCCCCCCGCAGTGCGGCTTCGTAATCACCACCGGAATATTTTGTTCTGCGAATCGAATGGCGTCCGACGCGCCGCACGAAACTTGCAAAACCGGATCCATTCCAAGATGCTCTTTCATGACCTCTTGCATCAGCCGAATCATCTCGCTGTTCTTGTCCACAGAAAACGAGGGAACCGCAATCGTGACGTTCACGTCCACATCCTCTCCCGCGGCCGCGTGGATAATCTCGATGATCTGATCGGAAGTATGCGTCGGCGTGTGTCGAATGTCAACCCAGCAGGTCACACGGTTCGGTACCACATTGTATGCATCCCCGCCGTTGATGTGGCCAATATTCATGCTGACGTTTTCCGGATCATCTGCCGTGGCAAGCTCAAACGAATTTTTAATGCGGTCAAGCGCGCTCATCATGACTTCTATCGCATTTTTACCCAGCCACGGTCGAGACCCATGCGCCCAATCGCCCTTGGCGGTGAGCTCAAACCACACAACGCCTTTCTCAATGAGCACAATTTCAAAATGATCGCCGCCGTCCGGCATAAGTGTCACTCGCGGAACATATCCCTCGTTCAAAAAACTCCGTACGCCGCCGGCATTCCCCCACTCCTCATCTGTCACCGCCAAAAACCCGATATTCAGGTGAGGATTTTTTTTCGCAAGCTGTTTGAAGAGCACAGCTTCCATCGCAACCATCCCTTTCATATCCGAAGCGCCACGGCCAAGCAATCGGTCGCCGTCCACTTTTCCGACGAATTGCTCTGCGTGGCCATCCACAACATCCACATGTCCGTAAAGCAGAAGGTCGAGATCTTTTCGATCGTTGACAAGAAACAGGCGGGCCGGATAGTCGTTCGTTTCAAATTTTTTAACCGCAACCGGCGCATCCTGAAAATAGGTCTCCAGCATACTCAAACACGCGTCCCGCGCCGCGCGGTTTTCCCGCGTGGACGGCTGGTCAATCAGCTGTTTTGCGAGGTCGGTGATTTCTTCCCGAAGTTTTTGCATATGGGACTTATGTTAGCGGAAAGTGAACTTTTTTTCAAGGCCGCACGCACGGTGCGATGCTGAAAAAAAGAGAGAAGAAGTTTGAGGGAAATCATTCTTCTTCTCTAGGGTCTCCGCTCGCGGTACGCGAACTGGTGGATATGCCGCGGGATCCCGCCGGTTTGGAACGCCGTGATCTGTTCCAATGCGGGCGAAGTCTGCCGACGGATCCGG
>CAYHVQ010000030.1:0-13744 GCA_964360435.1 uncultured Gammaproteobacteria bacterium | reverse complement strand
AATCACGGTCACGTGCTTGGAAGCATACCCCAACCTATCCATCAGCGCGCGAGTGGTTTCCGAGACCGCGATCATGGGAACGTGGCGATAGCACCATGGCGCGATCCATCGCTCTATCGCGAATCCAATAACATTCAGCGGAAAAGAAAATTCGTGAAAAAATTGCTGACCGGAAATATGGTGAATCTGCCCCACGATCGGACGGCGGCGGAACAGCGGCGAAAAAAAAGGGATGCCATTTTGAATATCCAGCACAACCTGTGCATTGCGAAAATAACGCCAGAGAATCAACGGCGCCCACGCGTAAACCGTAAACCGCCCGCCACGGCGAATGATCCGGATTCCATCAACAGTTTCCTCCGACTGGCAACCCGGATACGCGCCGGCAAACTGACTTACCGTATGCCCTGCAGCGACCCATCGCTTCGCTTGCTCGTGAAAATTTATTTCCGAACCACCGGCAAACGGATGGGTAATATCTCGCCAACTCAATGCGCCAATATTCATAGGAAGACAGCAAAAGGTGAATGCTTGAGTCGCAAGCGAACAACAGATCGAACCATCTTCCAGCTTGCTTTGACAAAAATCACCGGATTGCCAAGGGTTGCGGAACCTTCCTGATCTTCCCAAACGGTAGGAATCTCACGGATTCGAAAGTTCATCCGATGTACCCAATAGAGAAGATCCACATCAAACGCCATGTCCGTTACATGTAAATGAGGGAGTATGCGAGAGATTGCGGACGCTCGAAAAATTTTTGCGCCACATTGCGTGTCATGATATGGAAGAACGAAAAGTAATTTGATAAAAAAATGGAACCCGCGGCTTCCAATCTTCCGCATCACCGACTTCCGGTTACTGACAGTCGCGCCGGCAATCCAGCGCGATGCAATCACACCGTCCGCATCCCCCATCTCGCCAATAAGCCGCCGCAGTTCATTGGCTTGTGTTGAGCCATCCGCGTCTACATACGCAATCACATCTCCGGACGCGCGCCGAAATCCCTCGATGATCGCGCCGCCCTTTCCAATCGCTTCCGGAATATCCGCAAAATGGAGATTCGCAAACCGCGATGCAAAGGCCTCCACCACCTGCCGCGTTTGATCTCGACAACCGTTCAATACAACCCAAAACTCCACATCGCGCGAAAACGTCGCAAGATAATCCTCCAACATCCCACTAATGCGCTTTTCCTCATTATAAGCAGGGATGATGATCGTCAATTTCATATCAGGATAAAGAAGGCGCTGCCCGGCGGGTCAAATAAACGGCGGCAATCGAACCCAGAAGAATGAATATCATTACTCCCAACAACGACCAGAGAACCTGCATCAGGGTATCATGAAACAAAACAATCAGCACGACTTCAGCAAACGTGCCCGCAACGAGCACCGGAAGAAATTGGAACCGATGAATCCCCATAAGATACATCACCAAAAGATTGATGAGCGAATAAACACCCATGACAAGCGCAACCCATCCGAGATACGGGGCAACGGTAAAGTACTTCTCGCTGTAAAAAAGATCAATGACGAGTGTTGGAAAAAGAAAATAAAAGAGAACCCCGAATGTCGACGCAACGCCAACAAGTAAAAATGACTGAATGAGCAAATGCCGATGCGCCTGCCTTTGAGCGCGGCGTTCCGAGACCATGGGATAAACGACCATGGCGATCACGCCCGTGGCAAAAAAAATAATTCGGCCAAGATAAGAGAGTGTCGTGTAATCCCCCGCAAGCTCGGGTGTAAAATAATGCTTCACTAAAAGAAGGTCAAAATTATACAATGCGGTCAGGCAAAGGGTGATCAAAAAAACATGCGCAGAAAACTCCACATGATGCCGAGTAATCCGAACCTCCTGCCGCGTTCCTGTGGATCTCAAAAACTGAAGAGGAATGAGCGTTGCGATAAACGCGACGCCGCCCCCGACGATCACGCCCGCCACCGCGCCGTTAAGCGACCAGCCCCAAAAAACGAGAGCAAGTCCCACCCCCAACTTCACAACGACCTCTATGACGAGATTGATAGAAAGCGCCAGAAAACGCTGCAGCCCCTGCAGAACCGCGCGATTCAGAGAAGCTGCAAACATAATCACAAACATAAAATCTAAAAAGAGCAAGGGAAGACGATTAGAGATTTTCAGATAATCCGCAATCCATCCGCTTGCGCCGATATTCAGCACAAAAACAACAACACCCAATCCAAACATTAGGCGCATAAGGTATCGCCAGACATTTTGCAGTCGCGCCATGTTGTTCTCCGCTTTGTAAGTCGCCACATACCGAACCACCGCATTCTGAAGGGTACCGCCGAAAACGGAAAAAAGATAAAAAATGGACATCAGCGCACCCAATTCGCCGTAAGATTCTTTCGTAAGGAATCTTCCCATCTGGGTTTGGAAGATATAATTCCCCACATTCACGAGCATTGTGCTCACGAAAAAAATCACACCGCTCCGCAAGAGTGTATTTTCTTTCAATAACTTAATCCAACGCCGAATCATGAACGTCCCATTCCCTGATAATCAAATCCATGCGCCTTCATGACGACGGGATCAAACACATTCCGGCCGTCAATGACAATCGGGCTGTGCATCGTGGATTTTAGCGCGGCTAAATCAATCTGGGTAAACTCATCCCATTCCGTCAAAATCAGCAGCGCATCCACATCCGTTGCGGCGTCCATCGGGGTCTCTGCATAAGAAATATTCCCGTTGACTCCATTGACAAACATTCGCTTTGCGACTTCCTGCGCAACCGGATCAAAGGCGCGGATCTTGGCTTGATTGCGAATCAGCTCTTCGACAACAACCAACGAAACCGCCTCGCGCATATCATCGGTCCGAGGCTTGAAGGCCAGCCCCCAGAGGGCAATAGTCTTCCCTTCCAATGACGGAAGTTTATTCATCAAGCGCTTCACCATGGAGCGCTTTTGATATTCGTTCAAATCCTCCACCGCGTCCAAAATACTGAATTCAAAGCCAACTTCCCGCGCAGTGCGAATCAAGGCTTTGACGTCTTTTGGGAAACAGGATCCTCCATAGCCGCACCCAGCGTCCAGAAACGCCCGATGCCCGATCCGACCATCCAAACGCATTCCTTCCGCGACTTTGGTCACATCCGCGCCCACGCGATCGCAGATATTTGCCACGCTGTTGATAAACGAAATCTGTGTCGCGAGCATGGCATTGCTGGCATATTTGATCATTTCCGCGCTTTTGACGTCCGTAAACAAAATCGGGCAATTAAACGATTCATAAAGTTCTTCCATCACCTTTTTTGCCCGCTCGGCCGCATTCCCAATAACCACGCGATCCGGATTTAAGCAGTCATTGATCGCCGTTCCTTCGCGAAGAAATTCGGGATTGGAAACAACATCAAAATCCCCCTGAAAATGTTCGCGAATAATACTTTCAACCATATTGCCCGTGCCGACCGGAACCGTGCTCTTATTCACAACGACTTTATAGTCCTTCATATTCGTCCCAATGTCGCGCGCAACCTGCTTCACAAACTGAAGATCTGCTCGACCGTCCACGTCCGACGGCGTTCCTACGGCAATAAAAATCACCTGGCATGACTGGATCGCTTCTGCCGTACTTGTAGAAAATAACAGCCGACCGGCCGATTGATTCTTTTCAACAAGCTCTTGGAGCCCGGGTTCATAAATCGGAATGATGTTTTGCCTCAGTTTTTCAATTTTTTTTTCGTCGATATCAACACAGGTCACCGTACTCCCCTTCTCCGCAAAAATCGCGCCGGTGACAAGACCAACATATCCCGTACCAATGACTGAAATGTTCATAGGTTCGCGTTGCTTCTTAAAAAATAAATCAGGTTGAACATTGCCCTCGAAAAAATTCCAGCGTTTGCTTCAGCCCCTCGTCCAACGTCGTCTTCGGCTTCCAGCCAAGCGCCTGCTCCGCTTTCGCAATCGCGAGCTGACTCCGCATTTGCTCGCCCTTTTTTGCTGGCCCATGAACAGAATCTTTTGCTATTCCGCTGATGGCGACAAGACGGTCAAAAATTTGATTGACATTCGTCTCAATGGTTGTCCCAAGGTTAAATGTGCCTTCCGAACCCTGCTCAATGCCCCGCATGGCGGCGTCCACAAGATCTCCTACATAAAGGAAGTCGCGCGTCTGCGTCCCATCGCCATTGATGATGGGCTGTTCTCCAGTCAAAAGCTTCTGAATAAAAATAGCGACCACATTGGCTTCTCCGTGAGGATTTTGCCTGGGGCCGTAGACATTTGCGAACCGTAGGATGAGTGATGGAAGATGAAAAACGGTTTTATAATAATATAAATAGTGCTCTACTGTCAACTTCGCGACGCCGTAGGGCGACATCGGCCAGGCCGGGTAATCCTCCGGCGTCGGCATGACGGATGCGTCTCCATACAACGCGCCGCCGGTTGAGGAGAAGACGACGCGTCCAACTCCTGTCTTCCGCGCAGATTCCAGGAGATTCAAGCCTCCGAGGATGTTAATGTCGGCATCGAATTTCGGATCCCGCGTGGACGTTCGAATATCCATCTGCGCTGCAAAATGAACGAGCAGATCGAATCGCTCCTTCTCAAAAAGATCCGGAATTTTCGGGTCGCGGATATCCATTTCAAGAAATCGAGCTTTGGGGGAGACCCATTTGCGATTTCCTGTGAGCAAATTGTCAACAATCGTCACATCATCTCCTCGCTCCACTAGACGATCAGCGAGATGAGATCCAATAAATCCCGCTCCTCCAGTAACACAAATCTTCATAAAAAAATTTAAGAATATGAGGAACCACGGCATTTTGCCGTGGTCTCAAGGGGCTCTCCTTCACCCCCCGCGTAAAATTACCGATACTTCCGAGCGGCGCGAGCGAGCAATGCAGCCTTGTCCGTCACCTCCCAAGTGAAGTCCTTGTCGGTTCGTCCAAAATGCCCGTATGCCGCCGTCTTTTTGTAAATCGGCCGTTTCAAATTCAGCATCTTGATAATTCCCGCCGGTTTGAGATCAAAATTTTTGCGAACGAGCGTAACGAGATCTTCATCTCGAATCACCCCTGTTCCGAATGTATTGATCATAATGCTCACAGGATCCGCAACGCCTATCACATAGGCAACCTGAACCTCGCATCGTTTTGCAAGTTTCGCCGCCACGATATTCTTTGCAACATAACGCGCGGCATAGGACGCCGAGCGATCCACCTTTGATGGATCCTTCCCGGAAAACGCGCCTCCGCCGTGACTGCCCTGCCCGCCATACGTGTCCACAATAATTTTCCGACCCGTAAGCCCTGCATCGGCCGGAGGACCGCCCTTCACAAAGCGTCCGGTTGCATTGATGAAAAACTTCGTTTTTTTATCCAAATACCCTTTACAAACAGGCTTCACGACTTTGTTGATAATATCCTGCTCGACTTTTCGGCTAGAGACCTCCTCATCGTGCTGTGCCGCAATCACAATCGTATCCACCCGCGTCGGCGTTCCATTAAAGTATTCCACCGCCACCTCGGATTTTCCGTCCGGGCGAAGATATGGCAGGGTCTTATTCTTTCGAACGCGTGCAAGCTGCTCCGTGAGCCGATGCGCTAAGATGATCGGAAGCGGCATCAAGACCGGTGTTTCATCCGTCGCATATCCAAACATCAATCCCTGATCACCCGCACCTTGCTCTTTATACTTTCCCTTTCCCGCATCGACCCCTTGGGCGATGTCCGGACTTTGCTCGTCAATGCTGATCATGACTCCGCAATCTTCCCAGTGAAATCCGTAGTGGTGCTGATCGTATCCAATATCTCGAATGGTTTCCCGAACAATCTTGGGGATATCCACATACGCCTCGGTACGAATTTCGCCGGTTACTACAACCAAGCCTGTTGTTGCCATCGTCTCAATTCCTGCATGGGATTCTTTGTCCTGCGTCAGCAACGCATCGAGAATCGCGTCGGAAATCTGATCGCAAACCTTATCCGGATGTCCTTCTGTCACCGATTCGGATGTAAAAATGTGCCGCTCTTTCATAAAAACCCTGTGGATAAATGTTAGAACAAACCGGTCATTTCGCTCGCTATTTTAGCAAAGACTCGAGGAAAGATCAACTCAGCTGTTTGGAGACTTAGTCTCTCAGGTTGGGGTTTCCTTTTTGGTACAAAAATGTTGTAATATTATCCTTTGTCATCCCGGATCGCCTACATGGATGAGGCCTATACTTTCACGTCGCCAAAACCAACGACCCTCCGCCCTTGCATATCCTTGACCGTCCGGACAAGACCTTCTTCTAAACTCACAATCGGGAACCAGCCCAGATTCTCTTTCACCAGCCGGATGTCCGGAAGTGATTGCTTGGCCGCGTATGCTTCGGGCGGCTTCTCTAAAACGGTTTCCACCGTTGTCCCGACAATTTGCATGATCTTCTTTGCAATGTCCATGGACTGCACATGCTCCTCCGCGCCGACGTTAAACGGCCCGTGCTCCGAAGACTCCATCATCCGCATCGCCGCCTCCACCACGTCCGTCACGTAACAATAACTTCGCTTTTCTTCTCCCGTGCCATAGATTTCCACCGGACGGTTTTCAAGAACGGAGACAATAAAATCCGGGATCATCCGACCATCATTGAGCCGCATCCGCGGACCATAGGTATTAAACACCCGCAAAATTTTTGCGTCTACATTCCGCTGACGCTGATAGTTGATCATCATGGCCTCGGCAAATCGTTTACCCTCCGTGTACGCACTTCGCACGCCCACCGGATCCACATACCCCCAGTACTGCTCTTCAATCGGATGGTCATCTAAGGGCTCTCCGTAAACCGCAGAGGTTGAAAAGTGAAGAACTTTTGCGTGATACTTTACAGCCAGCTCCAAAACATTGCGCGTCGCATACGCATTCGCCATCAAGGTTTCAATCGGAACACGGTTAAAATCCTTTGGAGACGTTGGACACGCCAGATGGTAGATTTCTTGAATGCCTTGAAACTTCACACGAAATTTTTCCAGCTCACGGAATGACTCCAGAGTTAACGGCTCCGTCAGATTATGCCGAATAAATTCAAAATCCGCATGACGCAACAAGTGGTCAATATTTTCCTCCGATCCCGTCAAAAAATTATCCACGCAAATGACTTTGTTTTTTTTGACAAGCGCGTCGCACAAATGCGATCCAATAAATCCAGCGCCACCCGTCACTAAAATATTCTTTTTGTCGAAAATGGCTCGTTGTGTCATAGCTGTTGCTTGCGCCTATCATATCAAATTATCCCTTTTCTGACAACGCGGGAGAGGAAAAAGTCCAAAATTTATTTGCGCCAAAATTCCATAGTGACACCACAAATACGATGATCGGTTTGGCAACAACATCCCATACTCCAAGACGATCCACTGCAACGTACATCAGAAACAACGTCAGCGTGAGCCCCACAAGACTGATAAGAAAAAATTTCGAATATTGGAGATGGATACGAGCATGTTCATCACGAAACGTCCATCGGCGGTTTAAGACAAAACTCACGATGTTTGCCGTCACAAATGCGACCAATGCCGCTACAAGATACTGCTCGAGCCAAAAGTCCCACAACCGGGTCAGACTGAAGTAGACAAAAAAATCAGTTGTGGTGTTCACAACTCCAACCATCGAAAACTTAATAAACTGCCGAACGGTGACGTGCCGGGCAACAAACGGATGCTCTCGAACATACTGGGCAATCTTTTGGATCATGGAAGTTGATTATACAAAAAAAAGACGCCGCAAGCAACCTGCTCGGCCCTACTAGCCAAAAAAGTCTGTCTCAAGAAGGATGCCGAGCGAGAAAGGATGCGTCGGCAGGAACGTCCACCTGACGAGCGCGGAGGAGGGCTTGATAAATCTCGCCAATCGTTTTGGCAAGATCGTCCCACGCAAACGCCTTCAACACCTGTCGGCGCAACATGACCCCGCGAGTACGGAGCGTCTTTGGATGGGAAAGCGTAAACTGCATCGCAGAAACCAGTTCAGCAACATTGCGCGCCGGAACCCATTGGATACCCCTTTTCACAAGCTCTTGGTGCGCGGGAATGTCGGAAAGGATTACGGGGCATCCGTGCGCCATCGCCTCCAGCGGCGCAGTCGGCAATCCCTCAAACAACGAAACATGAATGTAAAGATGAGCGTGATCATATAATTCGTCCAAAACCTTCCCGTCCTGAAACCCCAAAAAAAGCACGCGATCATCTGATCGAGCCAATGCGTGAAGACCTTGAATATAATTATCTGTGTACGCGCCAGACCCCACGATGACGAGCTTTTTCGTTGTTTGCAGGCGGGAAAACGCGCGGATTACATCTTCCACTCGCTTGTGCGGAACCAAACGCGTAACCATTAAAAAATATTCTCCACTTTCCAATCCAAACCGCCGGCGAATTTCGGAAAGTGGACGCTTTGGCCGAGGAGTAATGCCATTCGGAAGATAAATCGTGGAGCGATGATAAACCTCTTTACAGTACTTTTGCAAATCTTTCGAGACCGCAATGGTCACATGGGCGAAATGCGTGGCACTCCACTCACCGAGACGCAAAATCCCCTGTGCAACCATCCCCCACTTCTGATGGTAGCGATCAATGCTGTGGAAGGTCGTGACAACGCGAATGTTCGGCGCAACCACACGAGGAATCCACGAGACAAGCGATGGCCCCACGCCGTGATAGTGAATGACGTCAACGCGTCGACGCATCGCATCGAGCGTACACAGCAACGCGTGAACGATGGCATCCAAGTGTTTTGTGGGAATCGTCCAAATGGAAACAAGCCGAACGCCGCGGTGGGTTTTGATCTTCGAGGAAAGATAGCGAGGACGTGTGTATCCCAAGACCTCGTGTCCTTGGCGAACGAGACGAATCGAAAGCTCTGTGACATGCCGCTCAATGCCGCTGTATGCCACGATCAATGCCTTTTGGCCAATCATTGCAATCTTCATATTCTGCGCTCCTCAAAATTCAAAGCTCGCAACCTTACCATGGGTTCGTTCTGGTGTCAATTCGCACAAGCGGACAAACTATGAAGGTGAGAGGACAATAATTTCCTCGCGCGTCTGATCCCCATCCGCGTCCACGACCAGCGGAATGACTCCTGCGTGATTTTTCGGATCACCTGCCATAAACCCACCCGGAAGCGAAATGCCATTGCGGCTCCAAATGCGGATATGCGGCCCGCCGCCCGATGCCGGTGCAGTCACAATTTCCGGAAAACGATCGCCATTCACATCCCCAGAAGAGATGCGTACACCGCCACGAAACTTTTTATCATACGCAAAGAACCCAGGATGTTTTAAATAACCGTCACCGAGAAACATTCGCACATGCGGCCCGCCGCCACGATCTGGCGCCGTGACAATCTCGTCCTTTCCATCGCCGTCAAAATCTTCCGCCGCCACAAACGCACCGACCCGCAAATTCTCCCCGTAGGCGTAAAATCCTTTCCCAAGAGGCCGACCATCGCGACTAAAAATCCGAATATGCGGACTGAAGCCGGTGGATGTTCCCGTGATGATCTCCGTCCATCCGTCGCCATCCACGTCCCCCAGCGCAAAATGCACTGTCCCGCGATATGACGTTCCGTACGGATCAAACGTAAACCGCAGAGTTCGGTCGGAGTTGTAGACATAAATATGGCGGCCATTATTCAAAATGATATTCTCATGGCCGGTATGAAAAAGATCGTCCGTGGCAAACACGGTTCCCTTCGTGATCCCCTCATGCTCAAATGAGAAAGACGCCCGCAACTCGAATCCTTGCGCGGTGTACACGCGGCCAGTGGTCTGATTCGGTCCAACAAGCTCGGGATAATGCGCCAATCGTTTCATAAGAAGAATACCATCTTCCGGCGCGAGCGTCACGGATCGCGCTTCCCCACCCTTGTTCACTTCGGGATCTTGAGCGCCGGAAAGAAAATCGTAGCCCGATTCAATAGATATGGTTTGCAATCGGTCTGTTGCGTTCACGAGTGCCATCCCCCGAGAAAAATTCCGTCGCCACACGCCCGAGACAACATCGGGGTCATTTGGCGCAGAAATTCGGTAGGCTCGACCAAGCGGTTTTCCCAAATCCACGTCATATTCATCATACCACCATTGCTCGCCATGGGTTTGATCCCCTCGACTAAAGGAATAGAAGCCGTTATTCAACAACGCTGACGCCAAACCGAACCGCATTTTTCGGTAATCCGCCGGTTCAAATTTATTTACTGTATTTGTGTTAATGACGCTGATTGCCGGTTTGTAGGGTGGTTGAGCAATCGCGTCAAAATACCGCTGGGTCGCACCCGTCCATCCGCCGTCGTAACTTAGCGGAAAGGATTCAAAGAGTCGCCCGTTCGTGTACGCATGGTACGCGCTCGAACTATTGACGATGATCGGAACGCTCGCGCCTTCCAGATGCCGCGCCCGCGAGAGGAGTTCGCGCATCCCTTCTCGCCAAATCGCATTCACTTCCCCATCTGTTTCGGCCACGGCGTTTCGATTGAGATCAAATGCCCCGCTGTCCACCCAATCCACAACCTCAAACGCATTGTCATAATAAATCCCGTCCCAGATTCCCTTTTTCATTTCCTCGTGCATGAACTCCGCCAGATAGGTATTCCACCGTTGACCTGCGGCATTCGGCGCGGTGAAATTCGAGACATCCACCATCCAGGTGTCTGGCCAAAAATACACATGCTCGCCGCTCGTGTTATAGAGCCACCAGTTATTTTTATCCACTTCTTCGTACAACGCGCGATAAGGATGTCCCTCGGGGTAACTCACGGCGGTGACGGGAAGCTCCTCGGTTAAAACATAGGCTAAAATGACGATGTTGGGATTTTTTTTGCGGAGAATGGGAATAACCTCATTGTTAAAAAACGGTGTCCAGACTGGGAGAATGACCAGATCCCAGCGCGCCAGTTGTTCGGCTTCCGCATTCGATATTTTCCACTTCAAATAGTAGTTCGCAACCCGAGGATAGGATAAATCGTCCAGTGTTTTGACTGGATTGGCATTCGCGGCGTGTCCTAGAAGCATCCCCGCGAAGAAAAGAAGGCAGATAATACGAAAAAAGAAAGGTCTCATGTGACTTTACTGTAGAAAAAATCCGGACGAAAGTCAATAAAAAATCCGGCCGCAGGCTACGGTCGGGAGAGAAGTGTGAGGCCGAGGACAGATCTGGCAGGAAGATCAACCTCGAGGGTTGCTCCCGGAATCGTGATCTTGCTGTGCTCCACCTTCTCGACTTCCGCGTTCCAGTCACTGCCCGTGATCAGAGATAGGCGCCCTCCTGGTTGAGGATCGAAGTTCTTGACCGCGATCCTGACGCTCAAGGGATCGCCACCTCGGTTGGTGAGCACGATGTACACATGCTCGGCGTCGCGGGTTGCGAACGCGCCGACGGCCGGCGTCTTGACCGGCTTGGCGTTGTACGCCTGTCCGTAGTGGATGAGGTGCGCGGTTTCAAACTCCGGCCCCTCCACTTTCGTCCACAGCCATTCCGTTCCGGCGTGGTCAGCGTTGAGCAGAAGCCCATGGTATTGCGCCGTGGGCTTGAATCCATCCCCCGCCGGTCGCAGAGTATACCACGGAGATCCCTGAAGGGACCAAACGGCCGTGGCCGACGCTCCTTCCGCCGCCAGATCCCAGAACATTTCGGTCTGGAGCATAGTGGCCGCGAGCGTGGAGGTCAGATCCGGATCGTTCGCATACGGGTCGCGGACGATGTTCCACTCGCTGACGACAATCGGCAGTCGAGCGAACGTCTGACCCATCGCCTTCCGCACGTCACCCAGATCGTCCATGTGGACAATCCAAGCCGCGGTGTTACGAACCGCGTCGTCCGTGAGTGGCACGACTCCCTTGAGTCCCTGGATCGGGACGTAAGGGTGTACCACCACGAAATCCACGATGTTCGCGCCAGTCGAGTCCTTCCCGCCGACCTCGGACAGGAGCGGGATGTTCCAGTGCTCGGGCCAGCCATCCTGACCGTCGTGAGCACTGATCAACGGAACGCCGATCCGCGCGCTCGGATCCACGCCCTTGATCGCGCGGGAGAATGACCGAACTCGCTCGGCGTACGCCTTGAGCTTGTCCAGATTCTCCTTTCGGTTCTCGGCGTTGTTCGATCCGCGTCCCCAGACCGTCTGGCTTGGCGCGTAGACCTCGTTGCCGATCTCGTAGAGCACGCCTTCGAAGCCGTTCTCCACGAAGAATCGGGCAACCGCCTCCCCGTCCTGTTCGGGAGTCGCCCAGAGCGTCTCCGAGAGGTTGGGGTTTCCGAGTCGGTAAGGGTTCACCGTCCAGATGATCCGAACGCTATCTCCCAGCGATCGCGCGAACTGGATGAACCCTTCAGGCGAAAGCGACCCGTCGTCGCCTCCGAACGAGTACCGCATAGAGACGCCGTGCCAGTCCACCCAACCCCGCCGATCCGAAAAGTCGTACCCGTTCGACGGCGTTCCACCCGGCCCGCGCAGGACCTGCAGATTCAGGGGCAGAAGCAGGTCGTGAACGCGCTCCATCAGATCACCGTCCGGCGTGATGATCTTAGCCCAGTCCTTCTGGTGCAGCTCCAGATTCATCCCCCGAAGGAGAGCCGGAATCTGCTCTTGAACCTCACCAGCTGCGACCTCAACCTTCACATCCGCCGCTTGAGCCAGCGGAGTAAGCGCGACGGACACAGCCAATATGAGACCGAGAGAATTTCGCATTTGACCCTTCCTTCCTGCGATTCGAAAAAGTTCGGCGTGGACGAAGTTCTTCACCCAACACCGCACCCTACCAAGTCTTTTATTTTCTGTCAACTTCGCATAAAAGAAGGAAAGGGCACATTGCAAAATAAGTACAGGTTCATTGGCTCGCCATCAGAGCGGGCTCTGAATATTGCGCAGAGCTGGATTCGTCACGTGCGTATAGCGTTCAGTCGTACGGATGTTTGCGTGACCCAAAAGGACTTGCACGTAACGGATATCGGTGCCGTTTTCAAGCAAGTGCGTTGCAAAACTATGGCGCAACGAATGGAATGTTGCGTGTTTTGTGACGCCCGCCCGCGCAAGGGCTTGTGAAAAAACTGCTTGGGCAGTTGCTTCGGTCAGGCGGCCACCACGCTCACTCGCAAAAACAAAGTCGTTCGGCTGTTTGAACGAAAGCTGACGTTCAAGGTCAGGGAGAAGTTTTGGCGACAGTATCGTCAACCGATCCTTTCGCCCCTTCCCCTGACGAACCATGACGACATTTGAGGCGAGGTCAATATCCCGAACGCGAAGTCGAACAACTTCTCCCACACGAAGACCTGCGGCATAGGCCAGAGCAATCAGAGTTCGGTGTTTGTGATTTTTCGTCGCATCGAGCATCTTTTGAATTTCTCCCCGAGTGAGCACTGCTGGGAGACGCGAGTCACGTTTGGGCGTTTTGAGAGGGTGAAAGTCTACGCGTTTGTAGATCTCGCGCATGAGAAAGTTAATGACCTGTGCGTGGAGTCGAAGCGTCGCGCTCGACACGCCTCGATTGTTCGTGTCGGCAAGATACGTTTTGAAGTCCGCTTCGGAGAACGCGCCAAGGGATTTACGGAAGTAGAGGTAGAGAGATCGCGCGATCCCTGTATAGGTTTTGATCGTTCGGCGGCTATAATTCCGCGCACTCATCTCGCGCTTGATTATTTCAGCTAAATTTGACATAATAAAAACGTCCTCAACGATAAAATACCATTTCGAGGACGCCCACACTTGACTTGATGTTATCCTACCATATACGGTGGATAACCGCA
>CAYHVQ010000029.1:0-14641 GCA_964360435.1 uncultured Gammaproteobacteria bacterium | reverse complement strand
TTTCTCCTCTCATCGTAAAGGTTACTCTATAACCTTTACTCGTCATTAGAAGATTTTTTCACCTGTTGTAATGCAGTTGGATTGTAGAAGGTCTGGGGGGGAATGTCAACGATGTTGGCTTTCTGGAAGGCAGGAAATATGGTATAGTACTCTCACAATGTCGCGACTGATTTCGATCGTCAATCAAAAAGGCGGGGTGGGGAAGACAACAACGGCCGTTAATGTGGCCGGGTGCTTGGCGGCCATGGATCAGCGGGTTTTGCTTGTGGATTTGGATCCCCAGGGCAATGCTTCCAGTGGGTTAGGCTTTGATCCTCAAAAAGAGCATGCTGGACTGTATGAGACCCTGGTTTTGAATGAGCCGCTGGATCGCGCGATTGCCACCTACGAACCCATCCAATATCTTCATGTCGTTCCAGCAACGCTCAATCTTGCTGGCGCAAATGTGGATCTTGTCTCCATTCCGGAGCGGGAGTTTCGGTTGCATAACGCGCTTTCGGGTTTTCGGGATCGCTATGATTTTATCATCGTGGACAATCCGCCATCTCTGGGACTCTTGACCATTAACGGTTTAGCTGCGGCAGATGAAATCCTGATTCCGGTTCAGTGCGAGTATTACGCCCTTGAAGGATTGAGTCAGCTTCTTCACACGATTGAGCTTGTTCAGCAGGGGTTGCGGCCGGACATTAAAATTTTGGGAGCTGTCATGACGATGTATGACCGCCGCAATCAGTTGAGCGATGCCGTGTTTGAAGAAATGTATCGCTATTTTCCGCATCGGATTTTTCGTTCGATTATTCCCCGCAACGTAAGGCTCGCGGAGGCGCCGTCGTATGGAAAACCCATCCTCCTTTACGATCCGCTCTCAAAAGGCGCAAAAGCGTACGCGCGCCTGGCAAAAGAGATTCTTGACACCGCTTCTTATGGCTCATAATTCCTCGCTCGGTCGCGGACTGGGCTCGCTCATTCCTCAACGATCCGTTGCGCTGGCCGCGGCGCCTAAAGTTGCAGAGTTGCCACGGACGCCGGATGGCCCGCAGATCACATACGTTGATCCTTCCCGCGTTCAAGTCAATCCGCATCAGCCGCGGACGCATTTTGATCCCCGCACACAAGATGAATTAACCGCATCCATCCGAAGTCACGGGATCCTTCAACCGTTGATTGTCACTCAATCGGATGATGGATTTTATGCCTTAGTAGCTGGAGAGCGCCGCTTGCGATCTGCGCAATCCTTACGTTTGAAAAAAATTCCGGTCATTGTGCGAGCGCTTTCAGAGATGGAGCGGCTGGAGCTGGCGTTGATTGAAAATCTCCAGCGTCAAGATCTAAACCCTTTGGAAACCGCGCGCGGGTATCAGCGCCTGCTCGAAGAATTTGGATTAACTCAAGAAGAATTGGGGCGGCGGATGGGAAAGCCACGGCCGACAGTGGCCAATACTCTGCGCCTGCTTCAGTTGCCAGCGGCGATGCAGGCGGCGTTGGAGCAGGGGAAGATGACCGAGGGTCATGCAAAGGCGCTTCTTGGCGTGAAGGATCCGGCTCAACAGGAGAAGATGTTCGCCCAACTGCTTGCGGGAGGGTTGACGGTTCGTGCGGTTGAAGCCGAGGTTCGGGGTGCTTCCGGCGGGTCGTCATCGAAACCGCGCGATCCTCAAATTATGGAATTGGAGGAATTTTTGCGGAATATTTTTCAAACCCGCGTGAATATTCAACGCAACGCGCGCGGCGGTGGGCAAATTCGCATCGAATTTTATTCCGCGGAGGATCTTAAACTATTTATTCAACGATGGAAAAAACCATTTTAGCGGCGCGGGAACGCGTCGTCCTGTTTCAGCGGATTCAGCAGGGATGTCTGTTTGCGATTGTCGCCCTTGTGCCGATGATTTTTTTTCCGGCGGATTTAGATCTTTATGAAATGCCGAAGGCCGTGGTGTTGAGCGTCTTGGCGAGTATTGGGCTGGTAGCGTGGCTTGCGGAGCGAGCGCTTGGGTGGCCGTTGCCGTTTCAGTGGGGCACGGTGGATATTCTCCTTGTCTTGTGGATTGGGGTAAACGGATTGAGCGCCATTTTTTCGTGGGATCTTTATCGAAGTCTCGTGGGATGGAGCGGGTTGTACCATGAAGGACTGCTTGTCACCGTGGCACTGGCGGCGATGGTGCTGTTATTTCGATCGCAGGCGACTCGCCAGTTCCGAGAACGAATCCTCGCGCTTTGGCTGTGTGTATCGTCGGCGATCGTGCTCGTCAATCTTTTCCAGTATTTTGGGATTTCCATAGGATACCGTTTCACGATGGTTGCGGAATCGGCAGTGTCGGTGAGCGCGGTGGTGGCGATTTCGCTGATACTTCTTGTCGGCGTTGTCCCGCATGTTCGGCATTACTCGGAGCGGGGAGTTGTGAGTCTTGCAATCGCCCTTCATTTGTTCTTTTTGTTTGTGTTTGATCAAGGGGTTGGCTGGGCGATGTTGCTGCCGGCGAGTTTAATTCTTGCATTTGGCGCTGTCATGGCACGCAAGTCTGTCATGGCGCTGATTGCTCCAACGGTGTTGTCGCTTGTCGCTCTTCTTGGTTTATTCGTTGATGTTTCCGCGTTGCTCGGATCCCCGCCGGTTTCAGATTTGGGACTGACCCAGCGCGAGAGTTCGGCCATCCTTCGTTCCGCGTTTGATGCGAGGCCGTTTTTAGGGTATGGGCCGCATCATGCCGCGTACGCCATTGATCTCTTCCGTCCGGATTCCCTCAATCAAGGAGTTTACTGGGATCTGGAATTTATGAAATTGTCGAACGGTTGGTTTCAAATGATTGTTGCGCTCGGCGGGGTTGGCGCTGTGCTGTGGTTTTTGGTGATGCTCTCTGCCATTCGTCAGTCCTTCCAGACTCTCGGATCCCCGCGCGAGATTCCACTCCTTTCGGCCACCGTTGGCGCGATGCTTATTCTTGCGTTTCTGTTCATTCCATGGAACCTCGCCTTGTGGTGGTTCACATGGTTCTATCTTGGCATGATCGGTTATTCCCCGCGGCCGACAATACGAAAACGTCTGAAGCCGAATGCGGGGTGGTCCGTTGCTTGCGGCGCGGCCGTGATTGTTGTCTTGGTTTACGGCTGGATGATTGGGGTTTTTGTCCTCGCTCATGGCGCATTTTTCCAAGGGCGGCTGGAGCTTTACAAGCAGCAATCCCTGCCGGATGTCGTGCAGTCGTTTCGCACGGCGTATCAACGGTTTCCATTTGAGCCGAGTTTTGCCTTGTCCTATGCGGAAAGTTTGACGACATTGGCGTTCGTGGACATTCAACAGCAGGGCGCTTATGACGCCAAGCGCTTGGAGCCCATTGTTGTTCCGGCATACAATATTTTAGAGAAGGCGCTGGCGCGGAAGCACTTGCATCCCCAAGATCTTTTGCAAGCCTTTGAAGCGTATGCACAGATTGAGCCCGTGGTGGTCGGATCCTATGAGTCCTTGAGCCCGCGGATGGAACAGGCGATTCAGCAGTACCCTCGGCATCCCGGGCTTCAGCTTCGGTTGGCGCAATATCATGTTCAGCGCGCGCTGATCCTGGAAGCCGAGGCAGATCAGGCGAAACGCGAAGATGCTCTGCTTGCGGCGGAGTCCATTCTTCTGCGCGTCATCGCTCTTCGTCCGAGCAAGGAAAATTATCTTCTCGTGGGGTTGACCGAGCAGGAACTTGGAAAAAAAGAGGAGGCGCGGAAAAACGTGGAGAAAGCGGCGGCACTGGATCCCAGCGATCCGTTTGCGCAGGAGGTATTGGATGAATTAAATGTTGACGTTCCCCAAGAATCGAAGTAATCTAAGGTTAGACTATTTATCATTGAATGATCCTCTATGAACCCAAGCCCCATGGAGCGTCCCGCGGTTGAGTCCAGTCCATCGTCCCCAGAAGGAAGGCAGACTTCTTTTCAACAGTGGTTCCGGCGATATGCTCCGTATCTTTTTGCGCTGTCTGCTGCACTTCCCGCGGCACGATCAGAGGCAAATCCTTCCTCAAATACAGCGCCAGATTCTCAAGGAATCTCGGCGATTGCGGAGCGACTTCCGATGGAGCATCGCGAGGGAACGGAGCAAACGGATCGTGATATTCAGTGGCCCGGAGCGCATTGGACTTTTTTTTCCAAAGATTCCACCGGAGCATCACACTTTGAGCCAGGGGCTATTCTTGCTCCTGTGCAACTAGAATTTTCTCAAAATGAACAGATCGCCTCGCAGATGGATTTTCAACTGCCGTATGAGTACAGTCGGCTTTTTGATACGGGAGCGCCTCTGCGTCCGGAAGATCACGACAAACTCGTTTCGTTCATTGACCAGGAGCTCAAAAGAGAGTTTGTGGATCGTCTTTACGGACTTGATCTGAATAAACGGGTCTATGAAACGAAACATGGCGCTGGATCCGCATCCTTGGATTCCCTTAAGATTACGGATATTCAGATCACCGGCACCGCGTCTCCGGAAGGGCCGAATGACATGGGTTCAGAATCCTTGGAACCCGGCTATGTGGAAGAAGAGAATTTAGAGCTAGCGGATATTCGGGCAGAGGCCGGCGAGGTGTTGACAATCGAAGGATTGAAAAAATTTGGGGTAACGTCGGAGCAACTCAATCTTGCTGAAGCCAATATTCACGCCGAAGAGCTTCAGTTTACCGATGGCGAACTTCGCGATCTTGTTGCGGCTGCAGACTCGCTTGGGTACGAAGGTGCGGATGATTTGGAGTGCATTTATAACCTTGTCGTGGATTATAATGACGGAAAAGTGACGGATTCGGATGCGATTGCGGTATTGGATCAGGCTGTTGCCAGTAAGCGGTCGGTTCAGGTGGCAGTCAGTTATGAAGGAAAACGGGAACGCGTACTCATGGTTCCGCTTCCGCTATTGTTGTTTGCGCTCATTCCGCTCCGCCGGTTGCGACGAGCGCCAGCGGATCCAATTCCCGGAAAAACTCCGGATCAATCCACGCCGCCGGAACTCGAGCGCATCCCGGATCACGTTCGGAAAATTCCTCTTCCGGACAAAGAGACTCCGGAGTATACAGAGATGGAAGAGCGCGTGGTGATTGATGATTTATGGCAGCATTATGATCGCACGGTGACTGTTGAGCGGGGTTTGGACTATCATCGGATCACCGCGGAGTTTGACACGCAGCTCCATGAACGATTACAAACGGACGAGGATCGCGAGCTGGTTTTGACCATGCAGGTTTTGGAGGCGTGGAAACGGCATGACCGCCGGTGTCGCGAATTGGCTGGTGTGTCTGAAGATCAACTCAACCTTGGCCTAGATTACGAAAATCAGCCCAGGCAAATTCTGTGGGCGCGAATGCACGCCCGCGAACTCCTGGGACTTATGAACGATCGGCGTGCTACTGGAAATTCCGAACAAGAAGGGTATCGCGGAGTTCTGGGTGCTCGCACGGATCGTCTAATTCAGCGTCGAATTCTGAAGCGCTTGCATCCGGATTCCAACTAAGGTTGTTGCATTATGCCCGCTCACCCCAGCGGAGGAGGCGCGTGAGCGGGTTGCGTCGTTCCCGACGAAGCCACATTTTGATATGGCGCCGGGCAGTTGGTGTTTTGACGAATTTCAGCCAATCGGAATTTGGCCCTTTTCGATTTTTGTCTGTGATAATTTCCACAACATCCCCGCTCCGCAGCTTGGTGTCCATGGGCTTCAATTCCTCATTGACTTTGGTTGCAATGGCTTTGTGGCCAATGTCGGAGTGGATGTGGTAGGCGAAATCAATAGGGGTGGAGTCTTCCGGAAGATCAATAACATCGCCCTTCGGGGTAAATACAAAGATCCGATCCTGAAACACTTCAATCTTCAAAGATTCGAGGTATTGTTTTTCATTTGCGGATTCTTGGTGAAGTTTCTCGAGTTGCTCCAGCCATGGGAGATGATCTTTTGAGAATGAGGAACTCTGATGCGATGCTGATTCTTTGTAGTACCAGTGGGCAGCAATGCCCCATTCTGCAAGCTGATGCATTTCAAGAGTTCGGATTTGGAACTCCACAATTTTTCCTTCATCGCAAAAGACGGTCGTGTGAAGGGATTGGTACCCATTCGGTTTCGGAACCGCGATATAATCTTTGATGCGTCCTTTGAGCGGCCGCCAGCGATCATGGACAAGGCCTAAGATGGCATAACAATCACTGACCGTGGGGACGATGATCCGGATCGCAATCAAATCATAAATTCTATCCAGATCGTTTTCATATCGCTGGAGTTTTTTGTACAAAGAGTATAGGTGCTTCGCGCGACCCTCGATGGAAATCATATTCACATGATGCTCGCCAAGCAGTTTTTTTGTTTTTTCAATCAGCGAGATCATGTTTTTTTGAGCCTCCTCAAGACGCGGGGTAATACGTTCTTTGAGGTCGTGATACTCTTTGGGGTAGACATAGGGAAAGGCAAGGTCTTCAATATTCCCTCTCAATTCTCCCATCCCAAGCCGATTGGCGATCGGTGCGTAAATTTCAATGGACTCCAGCGCGATCCGTTTTTGTCTGTCCTTTGGAAGGGCATCAAGGGTTTCCAGATTATGGATCCGATCCGCAAGTTTAATGAGAATAACGCGGATGTCTTCGGCCATTGCCACAAACATCCGTCGAAGATTTTCGACATAGCGGTCAATACCCCGGTATTTGATTTTCCCAAGTTTTGTAATCCCTCGGACGAGTTTTTCCACCTCCGATCCAAAGTCATCGCGGATGTCGTCGAGGGTTTTGCGTGTATCTTCTGGGACATCGTGAAGGAGCGCGGCAACAATGGTTATGGGATCCAGTCCAAGCTCGGCGAGCTTGTATGCAGTCTCGACGGGATGTTCAATATAATACGCGCCAGATTTTCGGCGTTGGCCATGATGCGCCTCTTTGGCGTAGTCGTACGCCAAACGAACAAGGTCGGTATCGGCTTGTGGGTGGTTTTCTTGAACTTTTTTTACAATATCATCAATCGTCCGCGGCATGGTCGTGGCATTAGTGATGATATTGTATCGTTTGTTCCAGAAATGTCAAAATTAAGCGGTGGGAGAAACTTCCTTTTTGTAATTACAGCTCTTTGAAGAGCAGGTGATGAGGCTCTGTTTCCCATAGACAAGAAGCGATCTACAGGTTGGGCAGGCTTCGCCAGTGGGCTTTGACCAGTATACCTGCTTGCATTCCGGATATTGGTTGCAGGCATAGAACATCTTCCCGCGGCGACTGCGGCGTTCCACAATATCGCCTTTTCCGCATGCGGGGCATTTCACGCCCGTACTTTTTTCAATATTTTTAATCCCTTTGCAATTAGGATAATCGGAACAGCCGAAGAATTTTCCAAAGCGACCTTGCTTGACCACCATCGCCTTCCCGCACAGCGCGCATTTTTCATCCGTTGCTTCGGGTTCGGCGGGTTCTCCGTTGGAGTCCAGTTGTTTTAGATTTCGACACTCGGGGTATCCGGTGCATCCAAGGAATTTGCCAAAGCGGCTCATTTTTACGGCCATCGCCTTCCCGCATTTTTCACAGATTTCATCGGTCGTGTCTTTAAGAACGTCCGATTTTTTCACTTCTTTATCCTTTGTCATAAGATGTTCCTTAAACGGTTGATAAAATGCTCGGATGATCGGAACCCATGTTTTTTTCCCGCTGGCGATTTCATCGAGCTCATCTTCCATACGAGCGGTAAACTTAAAATCAACAATTTCCGGGAAGTGTGCCACGAGGAGATCGTTAACCATTAGTCCGATATCCACTGGTTTGAAGCGGCCATCTTCTTTTTCCACATATCCCCGTTCTTGGATCGTCGAAAGCGTTGGCGCGTAAGTAGACGGACGCCCAATTCCTTGCTCTTCCATGGCTTTGACAAGCGAGGCGTCATTATATCGCGGTGCAGGCTCGGTAAAGTGCTGGATTCCTTGGATATCATGGACATCTACGGCGTCCCCTTGCACCAGATCCGGCAAAAAGTTTTCCTTGACGGCATCGCGATAGAGTTTTAAATATCCATCAAACCGGATGACGGATCCGGTGGCGCGGAACACATCCCGATTCCCCGCCTGCAGATCAATCGTTGTGGCATCCAGCTCGGCTTGCGGCATTTGGGTTGCAAGCGCACGGTTCCAGATCAGTTCATAGAGTTTGTGCTGCCGACTATCAAGGAAGGGTTGAACGGATGCCGGATCCCGCAGTGCCTCAGTTGGTCGGATGGCTTCGTGCGCCTCCTGCGCAAGTTTTGATGTTTTTTTGTAATATCGGGGTTCGGAAATGCGATATGACGCGCCAAAAAGTTTTTCCAGCGCTTTGGCCGCGTCTTGCAAAAATTTTTGTGAAAGGTTGACTGCGTCCGTTCGCATATAGGTAATGAGACCGACGGAGCCTTCGTCGCCGATTGGGATGCCTTCGTAGAGTTGCTGAGCGAGCATCATGGTTTGCTTGGCGGAAAATCCGAGTTTTCGATTTGCCACCTGTTGCAAGGTGGACGTCGTAAACGGCGGCGGCGGATTTTTTGTGACGGCCTTTTTTTGAACGCTAGCGACAGTGATGGCAACTCCTTTGATGCGCGCAAGAACATCGTCCGCGTCCGCCTTGTTGCCCAGATCAAATTTCTTCAATGTTTTTCCATCCACCGCCGAAAGTTTTGCCGAAAACAATTCCTGCTCGGCGGGTTTTGAAAATTGACCTTCGACCGTCCAATACTCTTGAGCTTTGAATGCTTGAATTTCCCGCTCCCGCTCTACCACGAGTCGTACGGCCACGGATTGAACGCGGCCAGCGGATAATCCCTTATAGATTTTTTTCCACAAGAACGGCGAGAGTTCATAACCGACAAGGCGATCAAGAATCCGCCGAGCCTGCTGGGCGTCCACGAGGTTTTGATCAATCGGCCGCGGGGATTTCAGTGCGTTTTCAATCGCTGACTTTGTGACTTCATGAAAAACAATCCGCTGAACCTTTTTGGCGGGAATTTTTAAAAGTTCGGCAAGATGCCAAGAAATCGCTTCTCCTTCGCGGTCTTCGTCTGTTGCAAAATAAACAATGTCCGCTTTCTTCGCAAGCGCTTTTAATGCTTTGACACGACTGCGCGCTTTCGGCGGAATCACATATTTCGGTTGAAAGTCATGTTCGACATCCACGCCCATCGTGCTTTTTGGCAAATCCCGAATATGGCCGTAAGAAGATTCTACGGTAGTTCCCCTGCCAAGAAATTTTGAAATGGTTTTTGCTTTTGTGGGGGATTCGACAATAACAAGGTTCATTGTGCGAGGTACGTTAATGGATCAACTTGCTTTATGATGCCGTCCAATTCCATTTCTGTCAACGTGAGGCGCAGGGCTTGAGGAGCGAGCGTGCATTTTTGTTGAAGTTGTTCAATGTGTTGCGGCTGATCCGTGAGCAGTTTAAGAAGAGATGCCTGAACCGGATCGAGGAGTCGAGTGGAAGAGGATAGAACCTGGCTTTCCCATCCAAAGATGTCGAGAATGTCGCGGACATTGGTTAGTGGGATAGCGCCGAGGCGAAGGAGCGCGTTCGGCGTTTCACTCCCCGGATAGAAAATATTACCTGGAACCGCAAACACATCTCGGTGGTATTCTAGCGCAAGAAACGCCGTAATTCGTGTCCCGCTTTTGGCGCGGCCTTCCACCACACACGTTCCATGCGCGAGACCGGCGATGATGCGATTGCGGGCAGGAAAATGGTGCTTCCGTGCTGTCGTGCCCGGCGGGTATTCTGAAATAAGGAATCCGTGATGCTCGATGATATTTTCGGCAAGACGCGCATGAGCCACCGGATAAAGATGCGCGGAGTCCAGACCCGAGGGGAGAACTGCGCCGGTGATGCCACCATGCCGGATCGTGATTTTGTGCGCCGTGCTATCAACTCCAAATGCGAGGCCGCTGACAATTTCCATGCCTTCTTGGATCATGGCGGGAATGAGCGCTTCGGCGACGCCGTGTCCGTAATCGCTCTCGTGCCGACTTCCCACTACTGCCATGGCTCGAGGCGGATCGGGCGGTAATGTTCCGCGGACATAGAGTACGGGAGGCGCGTCTGGAATTTCCGCAAGCAGGGACGGATATCGCGCATCATCCATGATGGTGCAGGCGATGTGATGGCGCTCTAAGGATTTCCATAACTTCTCGGGATTGGCGTGTTTGCGAAGTTCGGTAAGTTCCTTGATAAACAAACGATTTCCGATCCACGCGTGCAGGTCGTGTTCGCGCGATTCCCAAATATCTTTGGCAAACAGGTTGCGTGCGCGGGCAGCATTAAAGATGGTTCGGTCGAGGGCACTGCAATGCCGAAGGGCGTTCCAATAGATGAGATCTGCGATCATAAATAGCGTCTTTTGGACGCCACGAGATTAGCATAAGTCTCTTTAGAAGGATTGTCAAGGAAAATCCCCGCTGTAGGCGAGCCCGCCTACGGTGGACTTCACTGCGCCCTACCCGCCGGCAGGTTCAGGATGATGAGATGATCATGTCATCTTAGGAGAGCGGAGCGACGAAGGATCTCTTAATTTTTTTATTACATGCCCGTCATACCCCGCGACTTGTCGCAGGGCCGGGTTCATTTTTTCTTTTGAAGAATCTTGAGACTTTTTTCGAGCGCGGGGCACCACTCGGAAACCGCGAGATCGCGAATATCCCATTCCACCGTGGCGTTTTTGATCATCCATTGGGGGTATTTGGCAACGAGTTCCACAACTTCTCGGTGGGGGAATACATCGTCAAATGCTAACACGAGCCGCGCATGTTTTTGGCCGCTGTCATCTTTGTAGTAGGCGGTGTCAATGGATGAAAGCTCGGTGTTGAGCGCGAGGACGCGGATTTCAAATAATTCAAACAGGTGATCGAATCGCTCGCGCGGACTTTTGGCTTTGGGTTTAAGTTCTTTTTCCAGTTGATATTTTTCTTCAAGATCTTTTTTCCATTGGCGGAGCTGCTCAACTGTGAGAAGGCTGGCGAGTTGTTGATAGAGCTTAAGTCGTCGGGGTTCTTCGGGTTCAATGACGGGATCAATGCCATATTCGAGCGGGAGATCCACCGAAAGATCACGCACGGCGGGCATGGGTTCTCCGGTTTCCACTTCTTGAATCGCTTGGTTGAGAATACGGAGGTAGAGGTTGATTCCGATCGCGCTCACGTTTCCATGTTGTTCGCGTCCCAAGAGGTTTCCGGCTCCGCGGATTTCTAAGTCTCGCATCGCCAACTCAAATCCGCTGCCAAGTTCGTTTGCTTCTTGAAGCGCTTGAAGCCGCTTTTTGGACGTTCCGGTCAGTTTTTTTTGAGGGTAGAGGAAAAACGCATACGCCTGACGCTCTCCTCGGCCAATGCGTCCGCGTAATTGATACAGCTGTGCGAGTCCGAACCGCGTTGCGTTTTCGACGATGAGCGTGTTGACGTTTGGGAGATCCAATCCGTTTTGAACAATCGTCGAACAGACGAGGACATCAATGTCGCCGTGGTCAAAGGCTTCCATGGCTTCGGCAAGATCTTGTTCCGGCATTTGTCCATGCGCTACATGAAATCGCGTTTTTGGAATGAGCTTTTGTAGCTCACGTTTTTTTATCTCAATGGTTTCGACGTTGTTGTAAAGGTAGTAAACTTGGCCGTGGCGTTTGATCTCCCGCGTAATTGCATCCACGACCGTTCCAATGGAGTGCGGCTGGATGGTGGTATGGATCGGGAGTCGACCCTCGGGAGGCGTCGCAATCATCGAGATGTTTCGCAGACCCGAGAGCGCGAAGTGCAGTGTTCGCGGAATCGGCGTTGCGGTGAGTGTTAGGATGTGAGCTTCTTTTCGGAGTTGCTTGAGTTGTTCCTTATGCTGGACACCGAAGCTCTGTTCCTCATCAATAATAATCAGCCCAAGGTTTTTGAATTGAATATCATGCGAAAGAAGGCGATGCGTGCCAATGACAATATCTACGGTTCCGTCACGGATCCCGCGAACCGTTTCATCTTGCTCGGCTTTGGTTTCAAAACGGCTCAAGAGTCCAATTTCGACAGCGAATTTTTTGAGTCGCTCCGCAAACGTATCATAGTGCTGTTGCGTGAGAATGGTGGTGGGGGAGAGCACCGCAACTTGTTTTCCATTCATGATGGCACGGAATGCGGCGCGGATCGCGACTTCGGTTTTTCCAAACCCGACGTCGCCGCACACCAGGCGATCCATCGGCGTGTCTTGGGAAAGGTCATGGAGCACATCGGCAATTGCCTGTTCCTGATCCGGGGTTTCTTCGTATGGAAAACTTTGCGCTAATTCCCGTTCTTCGGTTGTTATTCGATCCATTGGCGTTGTCCCGACGCGGGCGCGTTGAGCATAGAGCTCGATCAGGTCGCGGGCGATGTCGAGGGCTTCGTTGCGGATGCGTTCCGTTACCGCAGACCATGCAGCAGAAGACAGGCGGTGAATGGCTGGCCGCGTGGATCCGATGTATTTGGAAAGTTTGTCCGATGTTTCAATGGGGATAAAGAGTTTGTCGCCATCCGCATATTCAAAGATCATGAATTCGCGCTCGAGATGCTCAACAAGATTGTGCGTGGATCCGAGAAATTGGCCGATTCCGTGATCGAGATGAACAACGTAGTCGTCTTTTCGGAGTTCCATGATAAAACTCAAGTCCGCGCGCTTGTGGTGATGATCCAGAGGAAGGAATCCAAAAAGTTCGAAGTCTCCAATGACGACCTGATTGGTTCGAGTGTCTTGCCACCCCTCAAACGCTTTCATGAAGGGCGGATCCACTTTGATGACGGAGATGTCGTCACCCAGAAGCGCGCGAGCTCGGTCGGGGTTAATCGAAACCATCGTTAGCGTCGCATTTTGCAGTTGCCACGCCGCAAGGGTCTCTGCTCGCTGTTGGGGGGAATGTGCTAGCGAAGGGATGTGTTTAGTGTGATAAGTAGAATGATGATTTCCATTCGTTGTTGTGGTTGTGATCGGATTAAAGAGGATGGTGGAGCCGGCGGGTTTGATCCCATCGGGAAGATTGCTGGTCAAAAGTGTCCATGGTGCTGACCACGGGATCGCGCGGATTTCCTCCTGCAGCTGCCACCATGTTCGCGCGGGATTTTCGGGATCCATTAGAATGGCTGGCGTGAGGGTAATTTTTTCAATTTTCGCATCACTTTCAACTAAACGAATTTGCTCAATCGTTCGATCATTCCATTCGAGTCGAACCGGCTCTTGTTCGGTCCAGCAGAAGATGTCCATGACACCTCCTCGTTTGCGAAAGAATCCGGGTTCTGGAGTGGAGGTGTGTGCGTTGTATCCCTGTTGCTCCAGCCAAGCGAGAACGTCGGATTGTGGAATCCGTTGGTGTCGGTTGAGCGACAGCGAATTTTTTTGGATTTTTTCCCATGGCGCAAAGATCGGGAGGGTTAGTTCGTTCCAAGTTGCTACTACCAGATTGCGACGGAGGAGATTGTGCCAGGCGGTTGTTAAATCTTCAAAGCTCCAAGCAATGGCTTCCTGATGTAGGGTTTCGCAGAAAAAGTTAAGCAGGCGAATGAGATATCGTTTTTCTTTTTCATTTTCAACGCACCACAAGATGCCCTGGTCTCGTAAGAGAGCAGGGGCGGCGGTCGCCATCCAGGCCGCTTGAGCTGTGGGGTGGGTTAGGCCTGAAACCGTCCACGGGCGCCTTAGCGGTTTTTGGAGGGCGAGTCGGAGTCTCTTGACTTGTTCCTGATCATCAGGAAGAAACGAAAACCTCGCGTTCTGCATGCGGAGTCCGGATTGAACTATTCAGATTTGGCTAATTTTAGATAAATACGAGAAATGTTACGCAGTAGGGGTTTGACAATACCCTTTCACTCTGCTACCATAATATATCAAACTCAAAAAAAAACAAGTGGCGCGAGGTTCTTTTGGGGAAAACTGGTCTGGACTCCAGGATGCTGCCTTGCGAGACTTCGTGCTTGGAAACCCCTCCTATCCAAGCGCGGGGATTTAGGAGATGGTGCATTGCATCGTTTTCTAAGACTTGCAGGTAGCATGTTGAAGTTCAGTGGTGTGTAAGCGGGTTGAATCCTATTGATTGCCGCTGGAGCGGAAGATGACTAATCCTCCTTAAGTCATCCTCTGCGTCCCGGCGATCGATAGGATCCAGTCCGTTTTTGTTTTTGGTATTGACGCGCAATGGATCCTCTTGGTAGTCTAATGAAAAGGGGCGTCAACATACGGAGTATCGTTGGAACTTCGATGTCGCCGGGGTTACGATCCGTTGTTACCCTGACATCGTTGCCGCGGACAACACGCGCGACCAGGGCGTCACCGTGCAGATCGAACGCAAGCATGATGACGCGTGGATTCCGATCGAGTCATTCGATCTGTCCGCGACCGGTCGGAAACTGACAGACGATGTCCTGTCCGACGCCCAGACCGTTCGGCTGTCGCGTCCGCTCGCCATCGGCGACAAGATCCGGATCACAATCAAGCCCTTCTGGGGGAAAGGGCTGCGGATCGCGGCCAACATGGGGCACCGCGTCAAGGGTAAGGAGCCGGAGCGGTCGGAACCGCTCGGACAAGAGGTCTTCGTTCTCGATTGAGAGGCTTCTCGCGTGCGGCCTCTTTTTTTGTTTGACAGATTTTTGTTACAATTGCAGCAATTAGGGTTACCTTCTGGCTTTCGTTCTTTGGTACAATA
>CAYHVQ010000028.1:0-15573 GCA_964360435.1 uncultured Gammaproteobacteria bacterium | reverse complement strand
GCCGTGATATTCGGCGTTGCATCGGTTTGTGCCGGCAGACTGTTATACGCGGTCGTCGTCACGCGCAGTTGTTTTCGCGGGCTTTTGACCGGAATCTGCGGCAGGAAGGTCATTTGAATGACCATCGGCATTTTCACGGTTTCCCGTTCCTGCACCGCCTCATCATCCGCAATGGAGGTTGTCGGAAGAAAGAGGTTGGTCAGAATTAGTACGGCCGCGATCCCTACCCGCTCGGCCTGTGTCATCATGGGCGGAATCCGGCGAAGATGGAGAAAGAGCCATTTGAATGTTTGTTTCCCCCAGTACATGAGGGAAAGGGTCATACTGTGGCCTTAGGGGTTAGATTTTCAAGCTCCTCTGACGGCGGGCTCGGAGACCAATCCGGGTTCGCGGCAGGTGGATTCTTGAAAGTCCTCCAACACAAAACACCCTACCATAACGGTTGGGTGATCTTGGTCTACCCTAGCATAGGGATGGAAAATCGTCAAGGAAAAACGACAATTTTTTGCTAATTATAGCTATAAATTCAACACACAGGACAACTAATAAAGGATTAGGCCGATGGCTGCAATCCATGCGACAAGGGTCATGAGTAGCGGGCGGTCGGAAAGGAGGAGATCAGTTGGATCGTCGGATATTTTGGGTTCTCGTAGAAGATGAAGATATCTCAGAAGGCCAAGGATCACAAAAGGAACGGACAGAACCATCAGCGTTGGCGATGTTGAAGCAAGAAGGGTGTAGAAGACATAGGTGATGATGGTGGCGGTGACCGTGATCGCGATCATGCGGTCGAGCGTCTGCTGTTTGTAGTGTTGAAGGACGCGGCGGGTGCGTTCCGGGGGTTGTTGAAGAGCGAAAAGGACGCGGAGTTCTTGTCGGCGTTTTGAAAGCGCAAGAAGAAGGGTGAGGAGAAATCCACATAGGAAAATCCATGGGGAGTAGGCTACATCAATCGCGACGGTTCCGGCCAGCAGTCGAAGGACAAAGCCTAGGGCGATTGTGATAACGTCCACAGCGACAAGATGTTTGAGGTGGATGGAGTACCAAAGGTTGAGGAGGATATACCCTGACACGACAATCAAAACATCGGTTCCGAGACTAGCCGCGATGCCGAGTCCACTCAAGAGAAGAATTGCGGCGAGAAACAGCGCTGGGGGCACCGCAACTGCTCCGGATGCAAGAGGGCGATGTCGTTTTTTTGGATGCTGTCGGTCGCTACGACGATCCAAAAGGTCATTGAGAATGTAGTTGAAACTCGCGGCGGTGCAAAAGGCAAAGAACACGATGACCGACCGAATGACGGCATCTTGATTGAAGAGATGCTCGGAGAACAGAAGAGGCGCAAAAACAAAGAGGTTTTTCATCCACTGTTGTGTGCGGAACAAGGCAAGTAAAGAGGAGGGCATGAGATCAAGAAAGTAAGGGCGATGAGGCCATTGTAACGGGAATAGGAGGAGTGGGCAAGGGTTTATCGGCTTGCATTTGTCCGATGATTTCCGTACAATGGAGTTTATGATGCAACAACGACTTCATCAGATTATTGCGGCCATTGGCGAAACATTTGAGGCGGATTTTGCACAGGCTATTTTTGCACCAGCGGGTTCCGATGTTCGAGAAACAGCGACGTTTATGGAGCGACAGATTCTGCAGATGACCGATCTTTTTTTCTTCCCCTTTGTTCTCTTTACGATCTTTTTTTCTTGGATGGGTTTTTTTAAGGGTGGACAACGATTTGAGCATCTCCCTCTGTCTGCGCGTCAGCAGCAGATTCGAGCGTGGAAAACGTCTAGGATCGGGTCTTGTCGAATGTTGATGAATGTTTACGAGAGTTTGTCTTTGGTTGGCAGATATGGGGCATGAGCAAAACATGATCTCGGATCGAACGCAGGTCGCCGTTATTGGATCCGGTCCTGGAGGCTCCACTGTCGCCAGTCTTCTAGCGGAAGCCGGACATGACGTTGTGTTGATGGAAGAGGGTGGGGATGATCGTCACCGGCGGATCCTGGCTTTTTCCCGTCAGGAAATTCAGGAGAAGTATCGTAACGGCGGGCTGACGCTAGCGATGGGTTCTCCAAAGGTTGCGTATATCGAGGGGCGGTGCGTCGGCGGCGGATCCGAAGTTAATAGTGGACTGTATCATCGGGCGTCTGCCGCGATGTTGGAGCATTGGGAGAAAACATTTGAGGTCCGTGGAGCGCGGATGGAGGATCTTGCACCGCATTTTGAGGCTATTGAGCGGGATTGTCAGGTTACGTCGTTTGGCAGTAGTGCAACTCCTGCATCATTAAAACTCAAGGAAGGAGCGGAGCGTCTGGGATGGGGGGTGATCGAAGTCCCGAGGCTCGCCGCTCGATCCAAGGGAGACGTCGCCAATCCTACGGGGATTATTCGTCAGACCATGACGCAGACAATGATTCCGCGATTTCTTCGGGCGGGCGGGCGGCTCATTTCAGAGGCGCGGGCGTCCCGTCTTCAGCGCGAAAACGGACAATGGATCATTCACGCGATGCATCGTGGGAACGAGCGTCTTCGGTTGGTCGCCGAGCAGGTGTTTGTTTGTGCGGGCGCGATCCAAACTCCAGCGCTCCTTCAACGAAGCGGGATCCGGAAGAACATTGGGAAAAGTTTTGATCTGCACCCCACGGTGAAAGTTGTTGCGCGCTTTGCGGATCCGATCAATGATCTTTCGCCCTCGATTCCTATTCATCAAATCAAGGCGTTTCATCCGCGGTTGAGTTTTGGTGGCTCTGTGAGTTCTCGCCCATTTCTCGCGCTTGCGCTCAAGGATCGGGAGCCGCTCGCTACGATGTCAGAAGAAGAATGGCGGCACTGGGCGGTTTATTATGTGATGATTACTCCCACGGGTCACGGTCGGATTACGGCGATTCCGGGATGGCGTGATCCATGGGTTCGCTATCACCTTCCGGATGCGGATCTTGTCGCGCTGGGGGATGGGTTGAAGAAATTGTGTCAGGTGCTTCTGGAAGCTGGAGCACAAAAGATGTATCCCACCGTTGAGGGGATGCCCGGGATCTTCACGCAAAAAGATGTGGAGCACATTCCGCAGGAACTTCCGCGGCACCAGACGGAACTCGTCACGTTTCATCTGTTTGGAAGTTGTCCGATGGGCGAGCGGCGGGATCATTGTGCCGTGGATTCGTTTGGGAAGGTTCATGGACAGGAGGGGCTGGTCGTGGCAGACGCGAGTGTGTTGTGTACGGCGCTAGGCGTCAACCCGCAAGGAACGATTATGGCGGTTGCTCGTCGAAATGTTCTAAAATTTATGGGGAAGATATAACGCGACGATATGAAACATTTGATTACGGGCGGAGCGGGGTTTCTTGGGCATCTCATTGCCCGTAGACTTTCGGAGCAGGGGGAAGATGTTCGCATTTTGGATGTTGTTGAGCCGGAACAACCATCGTCAGACATGGAGTTTATTCATGGGAGGGTGCAGGATTCACATGTGGTTGCGCGAGCCATGAAGGGTATTGAGATGGTTCATCATAACGCCGCGCTGGTTCCACTCACGAAATCAGGGAAAAAGTTTTGGGAGGTGAATGTCACCGGCAGTGAAATCGTGGCTCGCGAGGCTGTTCGTGCGGGTGTTCGACATTTTGTGCATATGAGTTCAAGCGCGGTGTACGGAAAACCTCTTCATGTTCCCATCACGACGGAAACACCAACGCGACCCGTGGAGATTTACGGCCGCGCAAAACTTGCCGGTGAGCAGGCGGTACAGACAATTTGCCAAGATGCGGGCTTACCATCGGTCATGATTCGGCCTCGGACGATCCTTGGCCAAAGCCGTATGGGAATTTTTCATCTGGTTTTTGATTGGATTCACCGTGGCAAAAAGATTTATCTCATTGGTGACGGAAGTCAGCATTTTCAATTTGTTCATGCGAACGACCTCATTGATGCCTACCTCCTTATTGTTCAGCATCAGAAGACTGGCATCTTTAATGTAGGGACGGATCAGTTTGGGACCTTGCGGGAAGCGTTAGAGCGTGTCATTCAGTTTGCCCACTCGCCGTCTCGGATTGTCGCGCTTCCTCCTCGACTGACAATCGCAACCCTGCAGGCCTTGGATATTTTACGGATCTCACCATTGGCGCCCTGGCACTATCTCACCTCCCACGTGCCATTTTATTTTGATGTGTCGCCGCTCTTGGCGCTCGGTTGGAAGCCGCGATACTCCAATGATGAAATGTTTCAAGAAAGTTATGAGTGGTTTCTCCAGCACCCCGAGGGAGAACATTCCTCGGGCGAAGCATCTGCGCACCGGCGTCCAGTGCAAGAGCAAATTTTGAAAATTTTAAAAAAGTTTTCATAAGCGTCATGGTGATGTTTTCTTTTCGAAGACAACAGATCGTGGTCGGTGTGATGAGCGTTGTTCTTGTTGTCTTTTTTTCGGTTCTCATCATGAAGATGGGCTATCCTTCTCCGGATCAAGGCCGATGGCCGGATCATCCAGATCGCGCCTTTTCGATGGAGGGTTCGTGGAGAATCGCGCAAGGGCAGGTTCCGCATCGAGATTTTTCTACGGTTGTGGGGCCGGCATGGATCTATGGAAACGCGCTGTCCGTTATGCTCGTGGGTTCGGAATATGCCCGCGCCATGCCGTTGGGCATTGTGATGATGCTTGTTTTATTGAGCGGACTGGCACTGGCAATCACCCTTCGTCGCTCGATACCCGTCATTGGGATGCTGAGTGTTTTTTACATTGCAGAATTTTTGACGGAGTCTCCTTTTTTGGAATACAATGGCGTGGGGTATATTTTCTTTTGGTTGATCCTATTGGAGGCGTTCACCCCACCGGAACGGTCTTGGAAAAATATGGGCTGGATCACGGGCGCTCTTCTTGGTGTTTTGCTATTTTGGAAACTGAATTTTTTTCTTGCGGCTGTGGTGACGGTGAGTCTTTTGCCATTGGTCATTTCAAAAACCCGGCACTGGGCGTTGAGCGTTATGGGGGGTTTTGTTCTGGCGGCAATGTTCTTTTTGACGCTGATCCGATGGCACGTGGGAGCATGGATCCACGATCTTTCGATTCCGTTTATGGTCAAAACTTCTTCGGTGTTAAGCGTCATGTCGAACGGATCGTATCATCTTTCCCTGTTGAAGGAGTCCTGGTGGATGCTGGTGGGTGCAGGGATTGTTTTTTTGTGGGCGTGGAGCCGCCAGTCTTCCATTGCTGAAGCTCGTTGGAAACATTGGCTCAAGGGCGGCCTGTTATTGACGGTTCTTCTCGCGCTGCAAAATTTTTTGGTCATGACCAATGCTCGGCCGTGGGCAGCGGAGGCCGTTCCGTGGCTAATCATTCTTGCGTGGACTTGGGGAATGGCGCCGACCGCGTCTGCGCGGGGATGGTGGAATAGCACGTCGGCGATTGGGGTTATGGGTCTCTTGAGCATCGGAGTCGTCGGAGTTTTTTGGTGGCCGGTCTTCCGGGGTAGTGTTGATCATGTCCGCGCTTTCGCACAAATCCGCCAACAAACGGTGGAAATAAATGACCAAACGTATTGGGCGAGTGTGAAAGATGGCATCGTTCTTTTGGAACAGCAGGGACTGAAAAAATCTCGGATCATGACGATCGGCTATACGAATCCATTTCCGCCTCTTCTTCGCGCGTCTGCGGTTTTGGGCGATCAAATTTGGTGGAGCACTGTCGACACGTTCAATCCGCAAGAGCATCCGGATGTTGAAAAGATTTTGGATGGAACAGATGTTGTGATGGAACCCCTCTGGCACGACGACCCGCATCGCCAAACCCAGTACAATGCGAAGTGGACGATCTTTCGCCCGTTCGTCGAGGAGCGTTTTGACGTCACGGCGCAGAGTTTTTATTGGAAGGTTTGGCAAAAGAAGAGCCAATCGCTTGACTGATATTTTCGTAACCGTCTCGTACAAGGAGAGCAACGAGTCCACGCTTGATTTCGTAGATGAGTTGGGGTCCTTCAAAGATCATCCCAGTGATGAGTTGGACGAGTGAGGCGCCGAGCTGGATTTTTTGATACGCGTCTTGTGCAGAAAATACGCCACCGGTTCCCACAAGAATAAATTCGCGGTTCGTTTTTTGATAGAGGAGTCCGAGGATGCGATTAGACATTTCTTCAACAACTTTTCCGCTCAACCCTCCGTGTGCAGGAACGGGCGTGTCTTTGATCTGTGGAAGATCGCGCCGCTTTGTTAGGTTCGTGCAGATAAAGCCATTGACACGGTGCTTTCGAGCAACCGCGATCAGGTTGTCAAGGGTTTCTTCAGAGAGATCTGCCGGGAGTTTTAAGAAAAGGGGCGCGGGAGATGGAATGCTTCGCAGGCGTTCGAGTAGGTGGTCAAGACGATTCGGCGCAACAAAGGGCTCGCCACCAAATGCATTCGGACAGCTGATGTTGATGGTGAAATATTGGCCGATTCCACGCGTCACAAAGGTGCGATACGCTTTGACATAGTCATTAATGCCGCACTGTTCGTCTGCGGTTTCTCGACAGTTGGTTTTCGCAATACTCACGCCAATCGGAATGGGAAAGGTCTGGCCGGAAAGTCGCGCGGCGATAGATTCACATCCATCGTTATTGAGTCCATAATAAACTACGAGACTTTTGGAATTCGGCAGACGCCAAAGCCGTGGGCGAGGATTACCGGCGCAGGGCGCGCCAGTAATGGATCCGATTTCTTCAAACCCAAATCCGACCGCGGCAATGGCCGGAATGAGACGCGCGTCTTTGTCAAAACCAGCAGAGAGGCCAATGGGATTAGGAAAGTGAATACCAAGAATATCCTGCGTGAGCGAGGGGTGTTCAAATTGAAAAATTGACCGCAGGAGCGTGCGTGAAAGTTGGTGAGATCCGATCCACTTCCCGACGCTTGTTACATGATCGTGAATATCTTCCGGATCTTTCTGGAAAAAGAGGGGCTTGGCAAGATGCTGATACCCCCACCGCATAGCCTGAATCCGAAGGGGGAGGGATCGGGTCATAGGGAGCGAAAGAATGCTTGAATCGGACTTACTCTATCAAAAACGCTTGGAGAAAGCAATGGCGCGGGATTTGGTTTTGGGGTATCATGGGAGCATGATGGAGATTAATTTACCGCATCTTTCCCGGCTGCTTTCCGAAAAGCTCGGAGAGCGGATTGAGATCACCGGCTGTGAAAAAATCGGGAGCGGCTATCACTCTGATGGGTTTAAGCTTTCGGCCGCAAACGGAACTTGCTATTTTTTGAAGCGGGTGAAATCACGGGACTTAGGATTTGAGCTTCCCGAGCGGCAGGTGTTGTCACTGATGATGAGTCATGGAATGGTTCAGCGTTCCGGTTTCGCGCCGAAGTCCCTCGGCGTCATTGTTGATGATAAACATGATTCTGTGATGTTGCCTGACGTGGACGAGGAGACCGTGATTTACCATGTCCAGGAATTTCAACCCATGGGGAAAAGTTGCTGGTCGCTCCTCCAAGAACGCAGGCAAAAACGGAAAGTGGACGAAGCGGACATTGCGGAACTCGAGAGAGTGACGGATGTTCTCTGCCGCCTCCATAAGATCAAGTACCCGTCCCAAGATTCCCAGCAGCTGAAAAATGTGTACAATGATCAGCTGCGAAATTTACTCACCAACCCCGAACTCACCGTCATGTTGCTTCATGATTTTCCGCAAGATCATCCCCTGCTTCCTCCCCAAGAACAGGGCAGATATGTCGGTCTGATGCTTCAGCTTATTCACGCGTGGAAAGACCGATCCGATCGCCTCTCCGCTCTTCATGGAGACTTCTGGGGCGCAAATGTTTTTTTTCATCCGGACGGAACCGTTGGAGTGATCGATTATTCTCGCATTCCATGGGGAGATCCGGGTGTGGATGTGGCATGGTGGCTTGCGCAATATCTCTGGTTATTTCACGAAACCCGGAATCTGTATTTTCAAGAACTTGGAGAGCGGTTCTTGGAGATGTATGCAAAAAAAGCCGCAGACAATGAAATTCGTCGCGCCGTGAGTTTAGCCATGGGGGTGATGGGGGTGATCTACATCTCCCCGCGTCTGCATCCCGAGCTGGATTTCAAAGTCGGCCGGAGATTTTTGGATAACGTCGTCGAGATCCTGCAGAACCAACAGTTTATGTAGAAAGTCTAATTCAGGAGCGGGAGTATGAAACAGATTCAAACCGTGGTGGAAAAACTGATCAGGTGGGTAGTACATGGGGATAAGTAGCTTAGGTCTTACTGATCTCGTTCAGAAAATCCCCAAGGTCGGTACCATTAAAGTCTTCAAGTGACATTTTATCAATAATTTTCCCAGCTGTGAAGTTTTTCTGTAATTCCATGAGATCGGTATTGAGAATCCCTGTTCCAACCCGAAAGGTTCCAACGGTGGAGCGGAAAGGATCAGAATCGCGAATTCAACGGCCGCCTATACAGCACTCAATTACCAGAACCCCCATGAAATATTTAGCAAACTTGTTGCGTTAAATTCTTGTAACTAAAAAGAAAAATCCGTGGTGACAACCCAAGAATGGATTGTCCCACGGCGTGCAGCCCCCTCTGATGTCGCGCCCTCTTGCTTGGCCGGAGTACTAGGCCCCCCGCTCTCGCTTTTTGGCCTCGATCACCAGCTGTCTGCACATTTCCGCGAGAACCTCGAGAGAGGTTTTGCCTTCTTTGTACAGGCGTTCCTGCTCCCGTTTTAATTCTAGGGAAAAGTATAGTACGGCGAGGGTGTATGATCCCTTTCCATCACCGGAACCGCATGCGCCGACCAGTCCAGGGTCGGGATTCTCGACACACGACATGATCGCGGACAAGGCATTACATAGAATCGGTTCTCCCATCAGACTCTTCTGTCGAGGCATGACACTACCCTCCAGGTTAGAACGACGCCGAATGAGCTCGGTGGATGAAGTATAAAGCATTCTTAAAGCACGTCAATACTTCCGACTATTTCTGGAGGGTATTGAAAAAATGTCTGTATTATGATAGGATTTTGAACATAAATTGTTGTCTATTTTTCCGACAAATTTTCATATGAAGATTGCTACTCTTCTTCAGAAGTTCGGTTTAACCCCCAAAGAAGCGGCATTGTTTGTTGCGGCCATTGAATTGGGTGCGGCTTCGGTGCAGGATCTTGCGTCACAGGCCGGGGTAAGCCGCCCAACGTCTTATGCGATCTTAGAAAAACTTCGCGAAAAAGGCTTGGTTACGACGTTCCGAAAAAAGCAAGTTCGGTATTATGCTACCGAAGATCCTCAAGAAATTGTCCGATGGTCCGAGGCAAAAGTGCAGACCCTTAAACAAGTATTGCCTGCTCTGCAACAGCGAGCCGGAACAGGCCGACATCGGCCTACAGTACGATTTTATGAAGGGAAAGATGGGGTGGAGCGCATTTTAGGAGAAATACTTTTTGAAGCCACGCGCCTCTATGCGTTTGCCTCTGCCGACGATCTGTTTGGAACCATCGAGAGTTTTGAAACATTCGTCAGACGCCGCGTTCAAAAAAAGATCTTTCTTCACGTCATCCTCCGTGACTCGCCAAAGGCTCGGGAGCGACAAAAAAAAGGGCCGCACGAACTTCGGGAGGTTCGCCTCATTTCTCCTTCGTACAATTTTCATGGACTCACCTATCTCTGGAAAGACAAAATCGCCTTCTTTTCGTTTGGCGAAGAAATTGTCGTTGTTGTGATTCAAAATGCCGGAATCGCGGCGACCGAGCGCGCGAAATTTGAAAGTCTGTGGGATACGCTAAATCCCGATGATCGTATGCCGAGAGCATAAATCACCCCAGCTTTAGCAATACTGATGCCAACAGGTTACAGTTCTTTACAATACGAACAATGTGCAGTAGAGTGGGGGCGTGTAGGGTTCTAACGAGAGGAGATGCCATGCGTTCCGAAGTTACCATCCCTGAAGCCGAGGCACTTCGCACTCGGCCTCTGCCGGAAGGAGGTCTGCGCATCCTGGGGAATGTTCGCAATCCCGGCAAGTTCGAGTTGGCAGGGTCGCTGTTCGAAGCCACCCTCTCGAACGAACCTCGATCTGTGAGGTTCGCCGTCTGCGAAGAGGGTGCAGAGCCTGTCGATGGAAGCCTCCAGATCGCAAGCGTCTTTCGATCTCTGCCGGGGTACGGGTGGTCCCTCGACGTGATCCGGATGCGTGGCACTTTCTGGTGGGGACAGTCCGGGCAGGAAAAGAGAGGATGGGTAGACATCGTCTATCACCTCCTAGACAAGGTCGGCATCGTGTTCCCCCTCGTGACGCCCGAGCGCATTCCCCTCTCCCTCGTTGAAGCGTGGCTCACCGAGTCGTTCGGCGATGAGAGAAAACTGGGGGAAGAGCTGGCTGCTGCTCGGGCTCGGGCAGAAGACGGGTGGATCACGATGCCGCCGGATCCATGGTACGATTTGGGATCCGCGATCATGTCCGATCCGCGCTACATCGCATGGCAGTCCAGCGAGCAGGGTTCGCCGGTCGGAGGTGACACGTTCGTGCCGCTGCTGGCACTCTCGTACAGGTAGGCCGTCGTCTATCGTCGGTCAGAGGATTCTCACAAGGAGGCGTCCGAGCGACACCGTTCGGTTCGGACGCCTCCTCTCGTCTTTTTTCATAAAACCAAAAAGCTCGTTGAGTTTGTCAGAATCGATATCCACCATATCTCCGAGGTAAACGATATCTTGAACGCTATTCCTCTGGCTAAACTTTCTTTCGTTTCGGGTTCTTGATAAATGCGATACTAATATCGCGGCGTTTTTTCCTTCGGTTTCTGGTGGTATGGGCTGGTGTCCTCATAGAGATAGTAAATTCGTGATATGCAATCTAAAAAATATCATTAATCCTCGCGCTCGCCAATTGATTCATCTCATTATCACTATAATGATCAACGTGGGAAGCTATGCATAAAAAAGCGATATTCGAACCTTTGACTGCAAACCAAACTCTTGGGAACTGATTCGGTCTTAGCCCTGGCACAACCAATTCTATTTTCCAAGCGCTCCATAAATCGTTTTGCGTCACTCTATGTAACTTTGCAGGCGCAATGACTTGTTGCGGGCTGATAGGATTGAATTGCACCTCACACAATCTTTGAAAAGATTGCAATCCTTGATCTAAAGAAAACCGCCGTTTCAATTTGGCGGCCTCTCTCTCAAATGAAGGATGAAAAATGAAATCAAGCATGACTATTAAAATCTGTTCCTCTATAGAAGGCGAGCTCATACGGAATTTCTTTTTTTGGTTTCGTTCCGATATACGGCGCTTCTGCATGTGTTAAATCTTCCAGTTGTTTTCCGTTCAAATGGCCGTATTTTACAATAACCCGATCGAGCATTTCTTTTTCTTCCTCAGAAAAAACAGATGTCTTTGGAGTTTTCAGGCATGTATACACTTCCGTTGCATTATACCCATTATGCTCATGTATCGAGTCAACTTTTAATGTTTTCTCTTTTGCCATTGTCCGAGTTATCTCATTCAAAGAAATGGGGAAAGGTCCCATAGGCAATGCTCTGTATTTGTCGCCAGTAAAATATTTCTGGTTTTTTTCAAAAAAATCAAAATCAACGAAATAGAGTAATTTCGCAAGTTTTTTCTTTCCTCGCACCTCCTTGCCTAGCTTGGCGCAGAGATAAAGAATAGCCTGTTTATATTTTTCAGTATGGAGGGTCATATCTTCATAATGCCACAGTAGTATTATTTACGCAAATAGAACTAATTCAAGAAACCCTGACTATGATCGGAGCGGTGTAAAATACATTCCCGAATCGTGATTGCCGTACACGCCGAGTTTCGGAATGTTCGTGATGCTCTCCAGTTCAGTCAGAGAAAAGTGATCGAGGTCTCCGAGTGTGCAAATCAATTCGATTGCGTGCTGATTGAGGATCGTTTTGATCTTTTCTCGCGGCGGTCTATCGGATATAGCAAGGATTTTCATACCTTGGATCGGGAGTATGGCAGAGATTCAAACCGTAGTGAAAAAACTGATCAAGTGGGTAGTGGGTGGGGATAGCTCAAGCCTCATTGTTGAGAAGGTAATGCTCCTCCGCGAAGTTGAGAGCGGGAGTGAAGAAAAAGAATATTGGTGATGATGGCAACGAGGCACAACAGCATAACCATCTCATAGAAAAACCCACCGAATGGTTTCAGGCTATATCCGTCGAGGCGTTTTGCCAATGCGAAAATTTCTGTGAGATAGTAGAGAGAACTTTGTCGCAGATGAGTGAGGAAGCGAAATTTTTGAACAGACTCGATGTGGGAGATGATTTTATTCGCATATACCAAAAATAAAATAAACCCAGCCATCACGACCATGACAACAAATTCCAACCTAACTAAACCCCAAGCTGGTAAAATCTCTTTAATGCTGCGTGGCAACGTATAAACAGCCAGAAAGATCCAGAGCCAGAAAGGAAGAACGCTGAAATACAACGCTGGCAACAGTGTTTTGAGAATGCGTAGTTTATTTAACATAACATAGATACCGTCCTAGGGAGGTTACACCGCTAATCTATTGTTGGCGGAGAATTTGGGCAACTGCTCCAAAAATTCTCATCTGGAGCGGGTAGGGGGAATCGAACCCCCGGCAACAGCTTGGAAAGCTGTGGTATTACCATTATACGATACCCGCGGAGACACCGTTCAGTTTCGGATTGTATCAGGAAGCGACCCACGCGTCAATCGCCGGTTTTGACGCACCGTAGAGATTCGAGGGAACTTCATCTTTTCCGAACCAACGCATCTCGGGATGTTTTTGTGGCTCCATATTTTTTAATTCCTGTCCCGGCACTACTTGTGCCCAGAATCCAATAGCGATCCAATGTTGCTGCTCGGCAGGCATGATGGCGTCAATGAGCTCTCGTTGTTTGAGGTTCACGAGGTCAACGTCAATTTCTTCTTTAATTTCACGCCGGGCTGCTTGCTCCAATGTCTCTCCATATTCAACGGTCCCTCCTGGCCTTGACCATGTCCCGGGTTCATTTTTTGCCTGCGGGCCACGGAGAAGAAGGAGGGTTTTGGTTTGATCCTCGTTGAGGATGAGGACGCCAATTCCAATTCCGATGTAATCTTTGCCCGGCGTCATGGTTTCCATAAATAGTTTTGAAGATTGATCCAGAAGTTTCCGTCGCGTTCCTCGATTCGGATTCCCTCGTGGCGAAGGAGGTCGGCTTGGATCTGTTTCGAGGCGTGGCGGTTGCCGATTGAGATCCTTCCTTCCCGATTGATGACGCGCTGCCATGGAATCTTCGTGTGCGGGGAAAGATTGTTGAGGCTGTTGAGCGCCCAGCCCACAAGTCGAGCACCGCGCGGACGTCCAAGAAGTGCCGCAATCTGACCGTATGTTGCCACGCGTCCTTTTGGAATGCGCCGCACCATCTGATAGACCGCGGAATAAAAATCACTGGACGAACTGCGGGAATATTTTTGCGATGGTCGCATAAACTTCGTCAATCGTTTTCTCGAGTCTATTGGGAGCATTGACGACATGGATGACATACTCCGGTTTTCCTTCGGCAAGTTCGGCGGCAGATGCCGCGAGGCGCTCGGCAAGCGCTTCGGGACTCATACGGGGATCTCGCGCAAGGTACTGTTGGCGGATTTGATCCTCGTTTTCCGGAAGCAGGTAGATGCCCAATGCTTCGGGATAGGTAGCTCGAAGCGCGCGCCATCCATGGACTTCAATCGCTGAAAGAATCAAAACCTGTTGAGCGAGGAGATCTTTTAACCGTTGCCATTCGACACCGTAATAGGCTTGGCGTTGGGGAAAATAGTAGTATTCGAGTAGGCGACCGGCGGCGATCCGTTCCTTGAATTCCTTTTCTGTAACGAAAAAATAATCCACGCCGTCCCGCTCGTTCGAGCGCTTTTGGCGCGAGGTGGTCGTGACGAGCCGTCGGGCGCTCGGGATTCGTTCAAGGAGCGCACGGAGGACGCTCGTTTTTCCGACGCCCGAGGGTCCGCCAATATTCACAATGGGAGTGGGGTTATTGCTCATAGCATGATTGTATCGGAAAGATGCTGTTTTCGCAAGGATGCAAGGATACGGCTTTGGCTAATTTTAGATCTTTTTTATGAATTGTGTAATATCTTGGCTAAACGGTCGTATTCCATGAGCACGGAACGCACATCACACCCTGACTGCTCGAGTTTCCGTGTCTCGAGTCGTCACAGTCAACTTCCTTTTGGAGGTTTCGCATGCCTCGTTTCTCGCATCTCGCTGTGGCCGCCTTCATGGCCATCTCTCTGCCGCTCACCGCCGGCGCTCGCACGATTCACGTTCCGGTCGACGAGCCGACCATTCAGGCCGGTCTCGCCGCCGCGATCAATGGGGATGTCGTCATGGTCGCCCCTGGGACGTACTTCGAGTACGACCTTGAGATCGCCAAGGGGATCACGTTCACGAGCGAGAGTCCCGATGACCCGAGTGTCGTCGCCGCAACCGTGATTGACGCTGGCGCCAATGGCCGGATTCTCACGGTCAAGAATCGGTGGCAGCACACGACGATCGAGGGCATGACCTTCCAGAACGGATACGCGCAGAACGGGGGCGGTGTGTATTTCTATTACACCGATACCGCGATTCGTCACTGCGTCTTCCGTAACTGCGTCGCGACATCCCAAGGCGGCGGCGTCTATTACAACGACAGCTCGCAGGAGGATGAGTACGCAACGTTCGAGGGCTGTAGGTTCGAGGGCAACGACGCGGTGAACGGCGGCTCGGCGTTCTATGCCTCGTATGCCTCCCCGACGCTCATGAACTGCGTTGTTCAGGGGAACGTCGGCAGTGCGCTGCAGTTCGTCTTCGCACCGGAACCACAGATCAAGAACTGCATCATCGCCGACAACGGGACGGGACTGTACTGTTACGAATCCTCGCCGGTGCTCATGAACTGTACGATCGCCGACAACACCGACGAGGGCATCTATGTGAGTGTGTCTGGAAGCCCGACCCTCACGAACTGCATCGTGTGGGATGGAGGAATCACGCTCTCCGGCGCGTTTGCCACGGCCGATGCCCGCTTCTCGAATATCGAGGGGAGCTGGCCTGGGATCGGCAATCTCAACGCCAACCCCATGTTCCGCTCCTATCGCAGTTTCGACTACCTGCTCGCGCCCAACTCTCCGTGTCTCGACATGGGCGACCCTTCGATCCAGGACGGCCTTTCGGACTCACATCCGAAGTGGCCGGAGTGGTATCCGAATGGCGCCCGATCGGACATGGGCGCCTATGGCGGTTCCAATAACCGCGGATGGCTGAACTAGCCACCGCGGCAGGAAAGGAGGATCGAGCTCGGCTGACGTGCAAAACCATGCACTGACGCCGAGCTCTATTTTTTGTTTATATTAGCAATTTTTAAATTTCAATGCCTTGACAAAATGTTGGAAATAGTCTATGATTTATCGTTCACCGTCACGTCGCCAGCCTTTGGCGACAAGGAGGTCAGAGATGCTGTACAGGTTATCGCGGGTCGTGTTCGCGTGCGCAGGGATTCTCGGCTCCGGTTTGATGCTCTTTGAGCCGATGGAGTTCGAGCCGCAGTTCCCCGGGATGCTCGTCAACCTTGGGGGACTCGCGCTCATTGCGGGAGCAATATTGCTCA
>CAYHVQ010000027.1:0-15777 GCA_964360435.1 uncultured Gammaproteobacteria bacterium | reverse complement strand
TCGGATTTAACGTGCGATGGATCCGGAGAGCGGGTGGGATACCGGGTTCGCAGTGAAGTTCAATGGCAGGATCGTGGAGATTGGAAATCACAGTTTCTTGTTGACGATCTTTATGATTGGAATGGGAGGGGTCAATGATGCCAAAATATTCTCCATTTCATCCGTCGGGTTTCTCTCTTGTGGAGATGCTCGTTGTCGTTGCCATTTTTGGGATGACGACGATCATTGTCGCGCAGATTTTCGCGACGGTTCAACTCGCGCAGGTACGTGTTCAACAGGGACAGTCGGTGTCCGAAGGTGGACGCTTTCTCTTGGAGACGATTGCGCGGGATGTGCGGCTGGGAAGCGTGGACTATACGTATTATGCCAAAAAATCGTTGCTTCCCATCGGAAGTCCGCAATCGGTGTTGGCGACCCGAGACGCGTTGGGTGATCAATATGTCTATCGCAAAAATGGCAATCAACTCGAGCTGTGCATTGCGCCGGCGAATATTGCGCAAGGCGGCGGGGATCTCGAGCAATGTTTGGCAGACGGCAATGGGCCCCAGTGGCAGGTGGTGACCTCGGAAGATCAGCGGCTCAAGGAATTAGCATTCTATATCTCTCCTGCCATGGATCCGTTTCAATTCAATGAGCAGGACGGTCAGTACGCAGGCGGACACGTTCAGCCCCGCGTCACCGTTCTTCTGCAGATGGAACTGAATACCGACGATCCCCAAGAGCGCGCGGTTACCCTTCAAACAACCATTGTCAGTCGGCGTTATGAACGGTAAATCAACCCATTCCATCCCTCGAGGAGCCGTTATTTTACGCTCGCTTTTAGTGATCGCCGTGGTTACTGCCGCAACATCGGCAATCGCCGTGGTGGTGACGAATAATCTTCGGAGATCTACACAAATTAATGAATCCATGATTGCGCAGTACGCAGCGGAGTCTGGAATTGAACGCAGTTTATTTTGGCTACAGGATCAGCGCGCGCGCGGAGGAACATTATTGGACACGATCGCAGACCTTAAGGGGTTTGATGTGGATTTGATTCCGGATGGCCGCATTCATTATAATATTGACGGTACTGCAACGAAAAAGGGTGTGGCGACTCTGACGACTGCGCTGGATCTTCAAGAAACCGTAACCGTGGATCTTTTTGATCCGGATCAACCCTCCCGCACAACCAACTTAACAAACATCACGATCAGCTGGGAGGACTATTGTCCAGATAAGGGTGTTCAGCCGCGCTCGGGGTGTACCTGGATCGAAACCCGATTGGCAAAATGGAATCCGAACGCAGCGAATTTTCCGGATCCCCATGGGTCGGATGTGACGCGCGAAACCAGAGCCTATGGCGCAGGTTCGCTCACGATTCCGCTCGATGGTAATGCTCGATACCGACTGCAGGTGAAGCAACTGTTTGGCGGAGAGTTGGGTGTGAAAGGGTATGCGCCGTATGGCGGGAGAGTCACGCGGCTGGTCATCAGGCCGAACACCGGAAGTGTTCTACCGGGGTACGTCACCGTGAAGTCCGTTGGGCGTTTTGGATCAGCCCGGCAGGCGATCGAAATCGTGGTTCCGTGGCGTGCTCCGCTGACGGGTATTTTTGACTACGTTCTCTTTTCCGAAGAAACCATTTCAAAGTAATCTCATGACCAAAGGGCGGGCGAAATCGCGCATCGAAAAACTCCGAAAGGAAATTGATCATCATCGTTATCTTTATCATGTCCTCGACCGACAGGAAATTTCCGAGGCCGCGCTCGATTCGCTCAAGCGTGAATTGAGGGAGCTGGAGGATCAGTTTCCGGACTTGGTGACGCCAGATTCTCCAACCCAGCGCGTAGCAGGAGTGGTCTTGGAGGCGTTTCAGAAAGTTGCACATGATGCTCCCGTGCGTTCGCTCGAGGATGCTTTTACTATGGATGATTTGCAGGCATGGGAAGATCGTAATCGCCGGATCATCCCAGGCTCGTTTCATTACTATGCGGAGTTGAAGCTCGACGGGCTTGCGATTATTTTGACCTATGAAGACGGCGTCTTTGTCAACGGAGCAACTCGCGGGGACGGTCGCGTAGGGGAGGACGTGACGCAAAATTTGCGTTCGATTCAATCAATTCCCTTGCATCTCCGACCCGTTTTGGGCAAGCGCCTGCCTTCGCGGATTCAAGTTCGTGGAGAAGTTGTCATGTCTCGAAAAGCGTTTGAAAAGACGAATCAGGAGCAGGAAAGTTTAGGGTTGCCCTTCTATGCGAACCCACGGAATACGGCGGCGGGTGCGATTCGCCAACTTGACCCGAAGGTGGCGGCTTCGCGCGATCTGGACTGTTTTGTGTTTGAGGTGATCACGGATCTTGGGTTTGAGCGACACGAGGACGTTCACACATTTCTTCGGGCGGCGGGGTTTAAAACCAGTCCGTATAATGAGCGATGCGCGACCCTGAACGAGGTCGGGGCGTATTTGAAAAAATGGGAGACGAAGCGAACGACATTGCCATATCAAACTGATGGCGTCGTGGTGGTGGTGGATGATTTGCAACAAGAGCGCGTACTCGGAAGTGCTGGAAAGGCGGATCGCTGGATGATCGCGTATAAATTTCCAGCCGAACAAGCCACGACGGTGGTCGAGGATATTCAGGTGCAGGTCGGGCGAACCGGAGCATTGACTCCTGTAGCGCATCTTTCGTCCGTGCTGATCGCGGGCTCTACCGTTTCCCGGGCAACCCTTCACAACATTGATGAAATTCAGCGGCTCGATGTTCGCGTCGGGGATACGGTCATTGTTCAGAAAGCTGGAGACATCATTCCCGACATTGTGCAGGTGTTAAAGAATCTCCGACCCAAGAATGCGCGGGCGTTTCGGATGCCTCGGCGCTGTCCGGTCTGTCACGCGCCGGTTGTTCAGCGTGCAGGTGAAGTTGCGCACTATTGTTCAAATACAAACTGTTTTGCCATTCGGCGAGAGGCATTTTATCATTTTGTTTCTCGACAGGCGATCGATATTGATGGATTGGGTCCAAAAATCATTGATCAGCTGATGGATCAGGGGTTGATCCGCGATGTGGCAGATCTCTACACGCTGACAGTTGGGGATCTTTCGCCCCTCGAGCGTTTTGCGGAAAAATCTTCACGAAATCTTGTGTCAGCAATTCGTGATCGAAAAACTGTCGAGTTGCATCGGTGGATTTTTGCAATGGGGATCCGCCATGTCGGAAGTGAAACTGCTCTGCTCCTTGCCCGCGCCTTTCCAGAAGCACTGCCGGCGGCGTGGCTTGCGGTGATGCAAAAAAAATCCCTGGAGGAGCTGAAGGCGGTCGAGGGTATTGGAGGTATTGTTGCCGAGAGTATTTTCCAGACGGTTCGGCAGAAAGATGTTATCGCGTTGGTCCATAAACTTGATGCGGCGGGTCTGCGATTAACGCCACCGGAAGTCGCGCGGCATCAACCGCTTTCCGGGATGACTTTTGTTCTCACGGGAACGCTGGAGCACTATCGCCGAGAGGCCGCATCTGAACTTATCGTCAAACACGGCGGTCATGTTTCAGAATCCGTGAGCAAAAAAACGGATTATGTTGTTGTTGGAAGCCATCCGGGTTCCAAAGCCTCAAGAGCAAAAAAATTGGGCGTCAGGATCATTACCGAGGTGGAACTCTTGAAACTTATCGGATAGTGTGTTATCTTCGTTTTATGAATCCGCAAACACGAGGCTCATTAATCTCTTCATCTTCCCACGAGACACTAACCCCGTAGGGAGATTTGCGTTTTCATTCACGAACCAACCGCACCTCCCCGAACGGGAGATGTTTTGTAATGGAGGAGTTATGCACGAACTCTGTGGCGGCGTATGGATCGAGGGTGCACAGAACATCCGTCCCAGCGCCTATCACACCATGTCCAACGTGTGGATCGTGGAGGGTTGGGAGGGAGGTCTCATTCTTCTTCTCAAGGAGGATGGTGTTACGATGTTCGATCCGGCCGAGGGTGACCTCATGGATGTCCGCCCGGACAACCGTTGCGCCTCCGGTCGCGTGACCGTCCTGTCCCATCCCAACCCCCGCGCTCTGTGCGTGGAGTGGACGATGCCGGAGGATCAGGAACGCACCCCGCTCAATGATCTTCCGGCTCGCGTGTGGTTGCGACTTTTGGAGATGTTGGAGGCTCATCCCCCGACACGGACGCGGATCATCGCTCGCCGCGTGCAGTGATCCGAATGACCGAGATATGCTTGCATATGCTCGGTTTTTTTCTTGCGCTTCGTGACAATGTATGTTAGCTTGAGGGAGATGAAATTGACACAAGATCAGGTCGAGCATATTGCCACTTTGGCGCGGATTCAATTGTCGGACGCGGAAAAAAATAAGTTTGCCGACGAGCTTTCGCGTATTTTAGATTATGTCGAGCAACTCGGTGAAGTACAGACCGATGATGTGGAGCCAATTCGTCAAATTACCCGGGCAGAGAACGTCATGGCACGCGACGTCGCCCAGCAGGCGGAACTCAAGGAAGTTTTATTGGGTTCTGCACCAACGTCCACCGAGGATTATGTTAAGGTGCCTTCTGTTTTTCAGCGCAAAACCTAATGGTATATTCAAATCTCACCATAGAACGCATAACGGACGGTTTTCGCAAAAAAGATTTTTCAAGCGTGGAGTTGACGCGCGAGTTGCTGAAGCGTGCTGAAACCGTCAACCCCATTCTCAACGCATTCATCACCTTGACCCCGGAGCACGCATTGGAGCAGGCGACGCAGGCAGATGCTCGCCGCGCAAACGGGGACGACGGCCTTCTTTTGGGCGTTCCGATGGCGATGAAGGATGTGATTCTCACGCAAGGTATTCGCACCACGGCCGCGTCAAAAATATTGGAGCAGTATGTGCCGCCGTACAACGCGACGGTGGTGGAGCGTTTGAATGCCGCGGGAATGGTCATGCTTGGCAAAACGAACTGCGATGAATTTGCGATGGGCGCGTCGAATGAGCACTCGGCGTTCGGTTCGGTGAAAAATCCCTATGATCTTGAGCGCGTTCCGGGGGGATCGTCGGGCGGGTCTTCCGCCGCGGTTGCCGCAGGGTTGGCGCCCGCGGCGTTTGGTTCGGATACCGGTGGCTCGATTCGCCAGCCCGCGGCTTTTTGCGGGATTGTCGGACTCAAGCCAAGTTATGGCCGCGTTTCCCGTCATGGTCTGGTTGCGCTCTGTTCTTCGTTCGATCAGATTGGGCCGATGACAAAAACCGTGAAGGACACCGCGCTCTTGCTTTCAGTAATTGCGGGGAAAGATCCAAACGATTCTACAACAACATCGGTTTCAGTTCCGGATTATGTTGCGGCGTGCGAAGACGCAAAAGATTTGTCCGGACTCCGGATCGGCGTTCCAAAAGAATATTTTGTTGATGGCATGGATCCGGAAGTGGAGCGGGCAGTGCGTGTATCCCTGAAAACATTTGAGGATCTTGGCGCAACCATTCATGACGTCAGTCTCTTACACACGAAATACGCCGTTTCAACCTATTACATTATTTTGCCGGCAGAAGCATCCACGAATTTGGCGCGATATGACGGGATTCGATTCGGTCATCAAACGGACATCGGCGCGATTACCCGTTACGAGGATGTTTATCTTCGTTCGCGAGCCGAAGGTTTTGGAGACGAAGTCAAGCGTCGGATTATGATCGGAACACATGCACTCTCTTCCGGCTATTACGAAGCGTATTACAAAAAAGCCCAACGCGTCCGCACAAAGATTCGACAGGATTTTGATGATGTTTTTGAAAAGGTGGATGTGCTGGTAACGCCCACGGCGCCGACCGCCGCGTTTAAGCTCGCAGAGAATTTTGCAGACCCCATTACCATGTACCTTGCCGACATTTTCACGGCGCCAGCGAATTTGGCGGGTCTTCCGGCACTTTCCCTTCCATGTGGGAAGACGACGCAGGGTCTCCCGATCGGTTTGCAGATCATTGGCCCGGCGTTTGCAGAGGAAATGGTTTTACGAGTGGGAGCTCGGTATGAGCAGGCAACCTCCTGGCATACGATGCGACCACTTGAGCTATGACTTGCGTTTTTTGGGAAAATCCAGTATACTTACTTGTGTGATCAGATCATAAACTTTACGAACCATGGCAAAAATTCTTCTCATCGAAGATGACAAAATGTTGTCAGATATGTACGCGGCAAAGTTTACCCGCGAAGGGTATGAGGTTCTCCAGGCAGACAACGGCTCGAAGGGTCTGAAAATGACGAAAGACGACAAGCCGGACATTGTCCTGTTGGATATTATTATGCCGAAGATGGACGGCTTTGCCTGTTTGAAGGCGATTCGAAAACACGAGGAGACAAAAAGCGTTCCCGTCATTCTTCTGACGAATCTCGGGCAAGAGGAAGATATTAAGAAGGGGAAAGAGTTGGGCGCGGATGGATATTACATCAAGGCGAACCATACCCCAACCGAAATCGTGGACAAGGTGAGGGAAGTGCTGGCCGCAAAAAAATAACTATTGAATGAGGCGCGGATATGCCGAAACATGAACGGACGCTCGTTTTAGTTAAACCCGACGCGCTCCAGCGAAGTCTGCTTGGGGAAATTATCACGCGCTTTGAGCGCAAAGGTTTGAAAGTCGTGGGGATGAAGATGATCACGGTCAGTGATGCAAAAGTTTCGGAGCATTATGGAAAATTTTCCGATCGTCCCTTTTTTGAGAGTCTGAAAAATTTTATCCAATCTTCACCGGTGGTGGCGTTGGTCTTGGAGGGTCTGGAGGCGGTCAGTGCAGTTCGATTGATTGTTGGACCCACGAAGGGGCGTTCGGCTGACGCGGGGAGTATTCGAGGAGATCTTGCGATGAGTCAGCAGTGTAATATTGTTCATGCATCCGATCCCGAAGAAGATGTTCAAGGAGAGATTAATAGATTTTTCACTGCAGAAGAGTTATTTGACTACAAGAAGGTGGATGAGGTTGTGGTGTATAGTTCGGATGAATTACCCGAGTAGAGGAGGGGAGTTGACAACATTTTTTTGTGTGATAAAGTAGGTCTTATCCTATGATTCATCAGTTAATATTTACGTTTTATTTCGCCTTTACCCGCCCTGTTGGAGTGGTTGACTTGTTCATGAATCGTTAACAACATTCATTACAAACAAGCCGCCGCTCCATGCGGCGGTTTTCGTTTCGGCGTAAACCCACGAACGATCACCATGCTGGTCTTTGGACTCCGGATGATAAGCAATTGTCATTCTGAATCCGGAGGGCAGTTGCCTAACCGGAAGCACTTTCGGCATGACAGGCTGGTTCGCACCTTGATATTCACACAAAGCTGGGAGGGATGATGCTGACGAAGCATTCCCTTTGGAACGACGATCTGACAACGCAGACGGACATCACCTTGATCTCCAGCGGAGCAGATCTTTACAAGGTTCAGCCGGAAACTTTCGGCGTGACCATGGGAGGGGAGCTCGAGGGTCAACTCTACCGCGAGGTGGATGGCGAGTTTGTCCCGGCAGACCTGACGCAGGAACTGCTGGATGAGCTCAACGAAGCTCGTCCGGGTTGTTTCACACCGGATCTCTTCGGGCATATGCTCGAGGTCGTGCACAGCGGTCCGGTGAACACGCTCAAAGCGTACGCGCTCGGGATGGTGGAATCACTCCTCCTTCTCCGTCGCGTCTTGGACGATCGGGGTCTGCACTACATCGTGGACGGTTTGCCGCCGTTCACAACAGAGCCGCAGATCAACTACAAGGGTCCGATCGGGGCGTACCTGCAGGAGAAGATTCGACACCTCTTCGGCCCCATAGGCGTTCAGTTGTGGATGGTGTGCGGCGCGCACTTTCACACCGGCCTCCCGAAGGGCGAAGGCGGGTTCTCGGATGGCGACGCGAGTCTGTGGCTTCATCGCCACATGGCTCGTCCGTTGGATCACCTTCTTCGGGTCCTCACGAATAACGCGCCGTTCTGTCTCGGTCGCATGACCGGGTACATGAGCGCGCGCGGGGAGCGTCGTCGGGTTCTCAACGATTCCGGCGTCGCGCAGACGTTGCCAGCGTCGTTTGAAGCTTATATCCAGCATCTCAATCGCGAGAAGCTGGACAGGATGATCCTCGGAGATCGAGATCACCGGACGACACTTCGGCCGAGTAAGAACTCCGGTACGATCGAGTGGACGATGTGCGACAACGGCCACATCCTCTCGATGCTTTCGGTGTTGGAACTCGTTCGTCGCGTCGGTCAGCGGCTCTTGGCAGAGTACTATAGGAGTGGGAGTACTCCTCCGGTCGAACTGTTCGGAGTTTCGGACGCACATGATACGCGCCACAACGCGTACCATGTGGATCGGTTCGGCTTGCTTACGGACGTTCGCCTGCTCGGAGGGGAGCGTCGGAGGGAGCGGGTTACCAATGTCCTGAAGATGCTCGTGGACTTTGCGGATTGGCGGGGCGAGGCTGCCTGGGATCAGACAGTCCCAGGTTTCCATGCCGCAGACTACATCGCGCGGATATGCGACACGGCAGGCACAGACACTCCCGCGGGAATGCCGTGGGGCGAGGTGAAACACAAGCGGTTCATGGAGGAATACTGCATATCGTACTGTGGCGTTCGGCCGCCACCCTCGAGCCATACCCTTGGCCACCCTCAAAGCCTTCTTGATCACTGGATGACGCTCAACGGTCTCGAATGCACGGGGTTCTGCAACCAGAGCCAAGATAGCGCGGCCGATGTTCGGCAAGCCATCCGCCAGATCACGCTGGAAGGCGAGCGGTTGTTCTGGGCTGATGTTGCGGCCATGGAGAACCAGATCGCGACTCCGGTCCCGCACGCCGCTCAAGACGCCAGAGCTTGAGCACGGAACGAATGACCTTCGTTCCTTTTTTATTACAACATTTTCGCATTGAGAAGTAAACCCCTCCCTGAGAGACTAAATCTCTTCCATAGTTGCTACAAGTTCCAATTCAGGTTATGATGGGATGATCTGATTCTTCACATTCATTTATGCTTACCATTGGTCAAATCATTCCCGATCTGGAATTAGAGGCGTTTCACGAAGAGCAAACGAAAAAAATCAGGCTCTCTGATTATCGCGGGAAGTGGCTTGTGCTTATGTTTTATCCGGCGGATTTTACGTTCATCTGTCCCACGGAGCTTGCGGAAATGGCGGATCGCTATCCAAAATTTCAAAAATTTGGGGCAGAAGTGTTGAGCGCCAGCACGGATACGGTTTTCGTGCATAAAGCCTGGCACGATGAATCGCCACTCATCAAAAGGATTACATTCCCGATGTTGGCGGATCCTACAGGCAATCTTTGCCGCGCGTTCGGAACGTATATCGAGGCTGAGGGCTTATCGCTTCGCGGAAGTTTCATCATTGATCCTGAAGGTCAGCTCAAAGCGTACGAACTTCATGACAACAGCATTGGCCGAAGCGCGGACGAGTTGTTGCGAAAACTGCAGGCCGCGATTTTCGTCCGAGAGCATCCCGGTGAAGTTTGTCCGGCCAGTTGGGCTCCGGGAAAAGGGACGCTTAAACCCGGGCTGGATCTTGTGGGAAAATTATAAACTGTACGAGCTCTTGACGCTGGCTGTTTGATTTGATAACCTATTCTCAACTTGTATCACGAGTGGTGAGGGAAAGCGGGAACCCGCAATCCATCACCCGGCAACCCTTGCACCGCGTACAGCCGCGCGCAAGAAGGTGCCGTTGCCCCATGGGCAGATACACACCGCTGTGATCTGCCCTCCAATTCGGAGGGTTTTCGATTGGAGCCGTACCTTGACTACTGCAACGGATCAGCTCGTTCGCGAGTTGACTGAGCGCTTCACGGCGGCATTCCCGACGCAACTCCCTCCGGAAGGGAGGAGAGTCGCCAGCGAGTTCGAGCTCCTGCTGTCCGACGACCAACTTCAGCCGGTCAACGCGATCACCGCGCTTTGGCCGCGATGCATGGAGGCAGGCCTTCTGTCGCTGGGGAATGAGGGGATGCTCAACGGGGATCCGAAGGGGTTTCGTTTGACGGATCGGGTGATGATGATTCTCGACGTGGGTCACGCTATTCTCGAGGTCATCACGCCTCCGACGGCATCCTTGAGCGAGTCCAGCCGCGATCTCCAGGCCGCCATGCGTGTGCTGTTCCCGCTTCTCGGTCAGGATCTTCGCCTTCTCGGACTGGCCGTGTTCCCGGACACGACGCCAGATCCGAAGTACTGGGCGCCGAAGATCCGCGGAACAATCTTCCGCGATTGCCTTGGTCGGCAGGTACACTGGAATGCGCTCACGGCATCCAGACAGGTCAACGTAGATGTGACGCGGGACGAGGCGATCGCCGCGATCAACTTCTTCTCGCGTCTCGAATGGGTGCTCGTTGCGCTCTTCGGTAACACGCCGATGATTCGCGGGAAGATGGAAGGTTCGCTCGCGTTCCGCAATGAGGTCTGGAGCCACTTCCTCGACGAGCGGGATCGGACTCGTCTCGCGCTCCCGCGACCCATGGAGAGCTTCGAGGATTACGTGCGATTTCTCCTCGACCAGACCGTGCTCCTGTGGAAGAATTCGGGAGGCGAGATGGTCTGTCCGCGCGTACGGGCCGTTGACCTTTTCGAAGGGATGACGGGCAACGAGCTCTGGGACGCGTTCGTCCTTCACGAAGGAACCTGCTGGATCACGTCCGGTCGCTTGCGGCCGAGCGGCTATCTGGAAGTGCGGCCGATCTGCGCGCAGGCGGAGGGATCACTCGCTCCGGAAGCGTTCATCCTCGGTCTCCTCAACAACAGGGATGCGGCCGAGGAGGTTCTCGCGCAGTTTGATCGGGAGGATCCCTCGCCGGATGCACTGACGTGGAGAATGCGGACGGCGTACACGGATGGGATGAGTTTCCCGCTCGCCGCGCAAGCCGTCTCCCAGCTCCTTGGGATCGCTTGGGACAGTCTCCCATTCCCCGAGCGTCGGCATCTGCGCATTCCGTATGAGAGTCTCCGGTACCGGATGAATCCGGCACAGAATATGCGAGGGATTGACGGCATTCCGGGTTCGGTTTCTGGGTTCGAGATCCTCTCGACGCTCCGACCCGAGAAGTTCGGTATCCTGGATCTCGTCTCCACATGAGGAACCCTGTGTTCCTCTTTTTTTGTAGGCAAAAAAAGAGACACCTCTTGTCGAGATGTCAGTGGGATCCGGTCAAGGCGACGGATCGGGTTGGTGTCGCGGACGCGGGAGAAGTCGTGATGAGTTGCTGCCACCGGGAGCTGGTCCATGGGCGGAACTTCAGCGTCAGAATGGTTCCACTGGGCGAATATGTCGCGTGTGCCTCCCAGTGATCCTGACTCCGTCCATTCCTTCCGCGGAGTCGGGTTTGGCATCCCCCGTCTCTCCGATACGCGTCCATCCACCACGAAGAGCGAATACACTCCCGAAGCGCGTTGAGCGTGTCATTGACGATCTGGGGAAGATCGCCCCCCTCTCGTACCTCGATCCATCTCCCAAAGCTTGTCTTTTTCAACGAGACCTCCTCCTCTGACGGCGTGTTCAGCCGTCGTATTTGGGCGTATGCAACACCGCAACGCCCATCTGATGCAGAAAAATATCAAAAGAGAAATCGGTTGTCAAGAACATTTTGCACATCGCAGCACAAAAAATCCCCGATTGTGGTGAATCAGGGAGCGAGTGTGAGGACGTGGATTGCCCTCGTCCGTGTGAGTTCCTCCTTCATCGCACTGGCGAGGCCGCAGTGGATCTGATTCGGTGTCGGAAGGGAAGTGTACAGAATCCCGTGCTGTGCGATGACGTGCTGGTAGGCGGCGCCGGTTCGCGTGATCGTTGCGTGAAGCGTTGCGAGCGAGCGTGATTCTTCCTTGAGCCCGCAGAACTCCGCGAGCGCTTTGGTTTCCGTGACCCACTGCTCGATGTCTTTGGCTGGCAACTGCCCGGAAGCTGCCGCCGAGAGCGCTGTGAGCGTTTCGTTCATGGGCGTTGCGGATTTTATGTCGTCCGTTTCTGCGCACGCCGCCTGAACCCGCGTTCGGAACGCCGCCGCCAGCTGAACTGTCCGCTCGATCGTCACTTGCACGTCGCAGACGCGCAGCTCGACGGTTCCCACGGGATTCAGACGGATCATCCACCAGCACCGCCGGGGGTCATTCTGGAATCCCTGCGCGGCCGCCACGGCGTTCATTTCCTCCCACGTGTTCAACCCATTTGGCGGGAAGAGATTGGGCGCGACGCGCTGGTAGGCGAAGAACCGGCGCGAGATCCCATGCGTAAACGGGCTGTTGGCGCTCAAGGCGAGGAAGAACGGAAGATGTGGCGTAAGCTCGTTCAGAACGCGCAGGCCTTGCATTGGGTTGGAGATCCCCACGTGGATGTGGAGTCCGCAGCAGTTGGCGTCTCGGAGCTGCTTGGCGGCCAAGTGACTCCGGATCGAGAGATACCGCGCCGCGGGGAACACGTCCGTGGGATCTCCGAGGAGCGACGCCCCAATCGGGGTCATCTGGAGCCCATGCGATTCGGCGAGATGGATCACGTTCGCGCGTGTCCGCCGGAGGTCGCTCGCGAGCTCTCCAAGCGAACCGCACGGACGCGTGTTGATCTCGAGTTGATCCGCGGACAATTCCGGCTTGATGCCGGTTTGCGCGGTGATCGCTCGCAGGATCTCCTCATTCGCCGCGCCGTCCTGCATGAGCGGCGGGAGTTCGAGGTTCTCTGCGAGCGTGGACAGGAGCCGTGGAGAATCGGGAACCGGAACACCGGCGAGATTAGTCAGGAGAAATTCCTCCTCGACGCCGATCGGAAAGTGCTGGTTCGCAGCTCCAAACGCGAAACGGTCTTGGAAAGCGCTCATGGGCATACTCCGTGTTGGGGTAGGGGGTTGCCGAGGATTAAAAAATCCTCGTCCCTGTTCTCAATACAAAATTGAGTAAAAGGACGAGGATTCCTCGTGGTGCCACCTTTCTTTTCAATGTGTCCGGCTACAAGCTCGCGCTAGCGCCAAAACCCACTGACTTTTCCCACGCCAACACGTGGTTCCCTTGTGATAACGGAGGGCTCCGGATGACTCTACTTTGCACAGGCGAACTGCGCAGTTGAAATCACCATCTCCTTTCGACCATTTCGGCCGCATGTTTCAGATTTCCCCTCTAAGCCTAAGGAGGAAACGCTCTGTCAGAAACGATGCGCGTACTTCTCGAAAGTTCAAACGATGTTGAGGATGAAAAGGAACGATACGACGATGATATCAGTGCGAGGTTTTTTTGTCAAATCGAACCGGATTTTTTTGCGCTAGTGGTTTGAAGTGGGCTTCACAAAACTTGAAAATTTTTAAAAAATGTGCTAAAATGAAGGCATGAAACGCCGCAAAAAATTCAAAAAATCTCCATCAAAAAAAGTGATGAAATTTCGGCCATCGCTGTTTTGGGACGTGAACCCAAAAAACATTGATCCCAAGAAACATTCGCGGTATATCATTGAGCGCATCCTCGACTTCGGAACGGATCAGGAGGTTCAGTGGATGGCGCAGTATTATTCTCCGTATGCCATCAAGGGAACGATTGATCAATCTCGAGTCCTTCAGATGAAATCCAAAACGCTATGGTCGCTCGTATTCCCATAGAGGATAAAATCCTTTTTCATATTGATATCCTACCAAAGGCCACGCAACAGGCGTTATTGTATTTGCGATCCTCGCCGATCCTAAAAGGGACGCGTTGGTACTTAGCAGGTGGAACAGCGCTAGCGCTTCATTTGGGACATCGGAAGTCCGTTGATTTAGATTTTTTTCTTTCTGGACAGTCGTTTAATGAAGAGGCGCTGCTTCGCAAATTGGTGTCCACTAAGCACTGGTCATTGACACATCAAGAAGATGGCACAATTTTTGGAGTATTATTAAATGCGAAGGTCAGTTTTATTGCCTATCCTTTTTTTCAGCCGAGTTCAAAGCGCGCGAAGTTTGGGAATATTCGGATGTTATTACCACAAGATATTGGCGCGATGAAGATCGTCGCGATTAGTCAGCGGGGGCGTAAGCGGGATTTTCTCGACCTGTATTGGTACATCCAAAAGCTGGAGCCGCTCGAGGATGTGATTTTTCGAGCACTGCGACAGTATCCCGGTCAGGAGCATAATTTGCCACACATTTTGAAAAGCCTTGTGTATTTTGAAGACGCAGAAGCGGATCCGATGCCGGAGATTTTTTTCGATGCGGACTGGAAAAAAGTCAAAGCATTTTTTCGACGGGAAATTCCGCGTCTAACAAGAAAATTATTGGGTCTTAAATAAGATATGACGCCAAATCCAGAGACCAATTTGCCTTCTTGCTCAAGTTGCGGACAGCGAATCGGACATGCGTCGCATTGTCCCGCAGTTTCCTATGAGCCCGTTGTGGAAACGCAAAAATCCACGACCCTTCCGGAGTACGTTGAAACGGAAAACGGCGTCGAGTTTATCCGCATCCCTCAAGTTTCTTTAGAGGAACTTATTCCGGGAATAAAAGAAAAACAAAAACCTGAATTTGATCATGGGAATAGCTTTGATTGTCTTTTTGTCGGCCATCATCTCCGATCCATTTTTGATTCGCACGTAACACCGCAAGCATTCCAAGACAAATTACGAGACGCGACTGAACATGGCGATGCGGCGTCCGTCAAATCTCTTAAAGAAAAATATCCCCATCATTACGCCATCTCGCGCTTTAAAGATCAAATCGTCGTTGATTTAGGGTGCGGCCACATCCCAAATGGATATTTTTTAGCGCTTCTTGGCGGAGCAAGAGGATATGTGGGGGTTGATAAGTTTGAAGCATCCCTCGCTCAAGGTAATCTATTTCATCCAATGGGGAGCATGTACCGCGTTTGGCGTAAGATCGCGGAACTTTATGGATTCGGGAAAGTGGATGAGGGCCCGATTCAATGGAGAAGGGAGGGTAATAAATCAATAATGGTACGCGAAGAAAGTGCGGAGTTTAATCACTCCATCGAACAGATCGCACAAAAGATCGGCCCCATTCCGGCGAACATTGAGGCCGAGGATATGCTTGAGTTTGTAAAACGGTTGCCGGATGGGTCGGTGAGTTTTTTAATGTCTGGCATTGATGAAACGATTATCACGAGAAATTTTTATTCGAGACCATTGTCTGAAGAAATGGGCCGAGCGATGCATCGAAATGGCGTCGTCGCTACGATGGATGGAGGATTAAGTCCTTCGTGGGATACCGCAGAGGAGACGATTAAGACCGAACGCTTTCGGAGAAGTCATGTTTATACGTATGAAAAAATGCCGAAGTCAGAGATTCGACCTCGAAATGTCAGTCATGAATTTGAAACAATGAATGATTCCGATTTTGCAGTTTTTTTAAAAGATCTTTTTCATGATGGGTATCCGGTGGTCATTGAAGTTGATTGGCCAGGGGTTTCTAAGGCTTACGATCTTGGAATGTATATGCAATGGTGGGATTCTAATAGAAAAAAAGAGGATAGGTGGCGTTGGGCAACCGAAGAAAATAAACCGGACCTTACGATTCGATGCACGAAAGAGGAAAAAGATCAGGTTTCAGAAATTTTTGATGGCGGGAATAACCTCCCTGGCGGCGTGAAGTGGAAAGAGAAGAAATGAACCCGACCCCGTGCCGAGAGCATGGGGTATCTGGGCGGGTTCGATACACAGAGTGTCGGCTCCGCCGACGTCTGTTTATCTCGCCCGTCATGGACGCGACACGTCGCGGGGTATGACGGGCATGTAATAATCATTTTTTGACAGTTTGATGTTACAATTGCAGCAATTAGGGTTACCTTCTGGCTTTCGTTCTTTGGTACAATA
>CAYHVQ010000026.1:0-16232 GCA_964360435.1 uncultured Gammaproteobacteria bacterium | reverse complement strand
TCATTCCAGGATTTGAGCATCGCCTCCTCCAACGCAGGGAATTTCGGCTGACGATCAAGGGGTTTCATCATGGCGCTATCCTACAATAATTTCCCGTGCTGGTCAATGAACCCGAGAGGAGACTTAGTCTCTCAGGATGGGGTTTCCTTTCGGAGGAAAAAATGTCGTAATACACACCCTCCATCTCCGCAACAAGTCGCGGGGTATGACGGGCATGTAATAAAAAATCCGATCCTTGAGAAAGGTCGGAATCGGATGATGCGGCGAACCGTGTGCTACTTGGAATGAACGGATTGCACGTGGTCTTTAGAAAGGAGACTCACCACAATCCCCAGAAGACCGATCAGCGATGCGACTACACTTGCCCAGAAGGTAACCCGCGGAAGGGGATAACCCTCCATTTTCATGACTGTTCTCCAGATCCAAATGAGAATGCCCGTGTTGTAGAACAAAACGAGACTCAGGATCAAGGCTATGATCGGGCGGATTCTGTCAAACTTCGACATCTCCGACAGCTCTTCCTTCTTGTCGGACGACGCGCCGACGATCGAATCCGTAGGCGAAGCGGTCATGGGAAATCCCTCCATCAAGACGTGAAAGGAACGATGCGTTCATAAACAACCGACCACTATACTACCCCCTTCCAGTGCTGTCAAGGCGGGCGGGCGGGATCCGTGCCGTTTAGATGTGCATGTCATTCTAGGACAATAGAAGTACTTGATAAACTCGAAGGACTTCCTTTGCCGTACGCTCCCAGGAAAAAGCTCGCGCGCGGCTACGAGCGCGCACGGAAAGTTCTCGTCGCACACGGGAATTGAAAAAAAGTTCACGAAGCCCCTGGGTGATCGAACGCACGCTCCGCGGATCCACCAGCACGGCCGCGTCCCCGACCACCTCTTGCAGTGCGGATATTTTTGACGTGAGCACCGACGTTCCGCACTGCATGGCCTCAAGCACCGGCAATCCGAACCCCTCTCCTAAAGACGGAAACACAAACATCATCGCAGATTTCAACAAGGCAACCTTTTCCTCATCCGTGACATACTGAACATAGCGAATCCGATGACCGGATTTCGCCGTCGCAATCGCATGGAACACGTCCTCATATTTCCACCCCTTCTTCCCCGCAATCACAAACTGAAAATCGCCGATACGCTTCTTCTCTTTCTCCACGAAATCATCAAATGCGCGAACCAAACGTACAAGATTTTTCCGCGGCTCGATCGTGCCAATAAAAAAAGCAAACTGCTCCGAAAGATGGAATTTTTTTTGTAGTTCCTTAAATGAAAGCGCGGATTTCGGTTCAGAGCACAACCCGCCCTCTGGAATCACGCTCACATAGGATGGATCCACGGAAAATCGGCGCAACACCTCCCGACGCGTGTGTTCAGAAACCGCAATGACGTGATTGGCTCGACGAATGGAGCGCGGAACGATCACCCGCTTGCTTGCCCACTGCCCGCTCGGAAACCACTCGGGATGTGTGTAGATCAAGAGGTCATGGACTGTGACAACCGTTTTTCCGCGAATTCCGATTGGCAGTACATTCGCCGGGCCATGAAAAACGTCAAGCCGTTCTTTCCGAATCATGCCCGCCGGCAGAACATGGGAGGAAATAAACGGAATGCTCTGTTTGCGAGGGAACATCCGCATGACAACATTTGACGCGGATGCAAAAAGGGAATCTTGCATCCCTTCGGCGCAAAAGAGCACGTACGTATTTTTTTGATCCAGCGCCAAAAGCGCGCGGATGAGCGATGTCGTGTAATATCCGATCCCCGCGCATTCTCCGTTCGGGCTCAAGATCGTCCGGCAGTCAATTCCAATCCGCATACGCGTTGAATTAGCGCTACATCTTCTCCGGTGCGGAAATGCCCATGAGTGTTAAGGCCTGACGCAAAATGATTTGTGTTGCTTGAATCAACGCAACGCGTTCGGCGTGAACCATTTCATCCTCAATGACCCGACACTTTTGGTAAAAATCGTGAAACCGCCGCGCGACTTCCGTCGTATAAATCGTCAACTGCTGTACCTCATAAGACTGCGCAATTCCTTCGACCAGTGCTGGAAATCGGAGCAATTCCTTTGCGAGCGACTGCTCTGTAGGATGAATAAATTTCATCATCCCCGGCACCATCCGCGCTTCCTCGGACAGATTCCGCAAAATGCTCGCAATACGGGCATGGGCGTACTGAACATAAAAAACAGGATTTTTATCAGAATGCTCTTGTGCAAGAGTTAAATCAAAATCCATGTGCGTATTCATGGAAGACATGAGAAAAAAGAACCGCACAACGTCAATCCCAAACTCATCCACGAGTTCTTCAAGCTCAATAAATGTTCCGGCGCGTTTGGACATTTTTACCTCTTTCCCATTTTCCACAAACTTTACCATTTGCGCCAAAGGAATATCCAGCACATCATCGCGACCGGTGAGCGCCTGTCCAATCGCTTTCATTCGGCCAACATACCCGTGATGATCCGCACCTAAAACAATGATCAAGTGGTCATACTTTTTGACGCGAAGGCGATTCCAAATATGTGCAACATCGGAGATAAAATATGCTTCCTTTTCATTGCTTTTAATGAGCACCCGATCCTTATCATCTCCAAACGCCGTGGTTTTCATCCATGTAGCACCATCCTGACGAAAAATCAGTCCGTCCGTTTCCAATTTTGCCATCGCCTGCTTCACATCACTCCCTTCATACAACGATCGCTCCGAAAACCACTCATCAAAATGAATGTTGAGCTTCTCCTTGACCATTCGCTGAATGTCCGCAATGAGTACCTTCAAGGCCTGCTCTTTAATTTCCTCTTTGAGTTCCGCGGCGCGAGAGGGGTGCGTCAGCTTCACATCCTGAATATCAATCTTTTTCGCTAATTCAATAATGTAATCGCCTTGATAACATTCTTCCGGATACGGCATGTGGACGCCCTGCAGTTCCATGTAACGGCGCGTCACCGATTCTCCGAGGCGGTCAATCTGAACCCCGCGATCATTCAAATAGTATTCACGGTTGACAGTAAATCCGGCGAATGCCAGCACATTCGCCAGAACATCGCCAAAAACCGCGCCGCGCCCATGCCCCACATGAAGCGGGCCGGTGGGATTGACGGAAATAAACTCGACATTCCATTTTTTTCCTTGGCCGATCTCACTTTTTCCGTACTCCACGCTGTTTTCCAATATTCCTTTTACTCGCTCGCCAATCCACTCCGAGGAAAAATAAAAATTGATAAACCCTGGCGGCGCAAGATCAATCTTTGAAAAATACGCTTTTAATGCTGACTCGTTCCGCAACACCTTAACGATTGCCTCCGCGATTTCCAGCGATGATTTTTTGAGTATGCCTGCCAGCTTCATGGCCACATTGCACGACAGGTCTCCATGGTGCTCCTGCTGGGGAACTTCCAAAACGATCGGTATCACCACAGACCCATCTCCCCCGTTTTCCTGCACATAAACGCCCACGACCCTCTCCAGAATCTTCATTAAGACTTGTTTCATATTTACAATCATAGGCGAAAATTGCGCAAAATTCAATACCACCGCCCTAGTGCTTCACGTCATCCTGAAGGCGAAGCCTGAAGAGTCTCTTCTACAGGAACCTCTTCGCCAAGGCGAAAGAGATTCTTTTATGAGATGAGTTTTACTTCAATCCGATCGCTTCTCGCAATTCCCCAATCCAGGAAAAGCTGCTCTCAAGGGATGCCACCACTTCCTCAAGCACAGATTCCGTTGCCTGCGGTGTAAGAATCGTACGATCGTTCGATACCCCAACATTGCCAGCCGCATCCTTCGATAAAAGTCGAAAGTGGTAGGTGATGCTCGGTTGAAGGTTGGTGAGAATCACGGTATGGGATGAGTTTAACGTTTCATCCAACGGCGAACTCTGACTGTATTTTCCTCCAGCCAAAAATCCTTCCGAGTACTCCACCTGCGACGTTGACAATTCATCGGTTTTCCAAGAAATGATCGCCTGCATTTTTCCGTTTGCGCCGGTGGAAACTTCGCTCTTGATTTCTCCGATGATCGGCGCTTGAGTGTCCGCCGTGGTCAAAAAACTCCGATCCTCGCTCTCGGCAATATTTCCGAACTTATCGCGGGAACGCGCCTGAAGATGATAAGTGGTCTTTGGTTTCAAGCCCGTAAGTAGAACTTCATGAACTTTCGCAAGATCCGTCTTTCCCTGATTCGCACCGTACGCTGTTGTTTCGCCGTACGCAACATTGCTATCCGCATCCACATTCGTGGACCAGCTAATCGTCACGGTCTCATGCGTCACATCTTTCACAGCAAACCCGGAAATCGCGGGTAACGTTTGCGTAGAGAACACGTAATCATCGGAACTAATAATACTGCTGTTTTCGGTTTCACCGATAATTTGCACATGAACCGTCGTTCCACTGGAGAGGTCTCCAAGGCGCACCGCGTGCTGGGTCGTGAAATCCGTGCTTTCATCATTGACCGTCGCCCCATAACTCGTGGATGTCCCGTATTGCAGACGCGCGTTCGACAATTTATTGGTTTTCCACGACACAATGGCGGAATTGAGCGTGATGTCGGTCACCTGCAACCCCAAGATGGCCGGGTCTCCCACGGCGGCGCGAGCGGTTTTGAAGGTCTGAACCTCCGAGACCGTTTTATTCGCATACGTATCCGTAGACCGCACTTGATAGTAGTAGGTGGTATCCGCCTGCAAACCCGTCAATGTCACGAAATGCGAAAGATTCAAGAGCGCGTCATCCTTTGTCTCTTGATCAAGTTTATCCTTTGAGGTGCCATAGACCACCTGAGAACTGGAAGGATTATCCGTTGACCACGAGATGATGACGGTTTCCGAAGAGACCCCCGCGGACTGCGTCCCGATGTCGGAAATTTTTGGTGGAACATCAGATCCCGTGGGTGCTGTCGTAATGAAACTCCCAATGGTTCCTTGGGAAACATTGCCGGACTCATCCATGGATCGAACGCGGAAGTAATGGACTCGAAGCGGCGTCAACCCCACAAGTTTTACGGTATGATTGGTTACTTTTGTCGGATCGCCCAGCATCGTTCCCAGCGCGGTGGAATCACCGTACTCCACAAAACTGTCCGCGACTTCATTCGTGACCCATGTCACCGTCGCCGTTGTGGAACCCGGGACAACAATCGGCCCATCGCCTGTCACCGACGGCGGCGTCAGATCATCATCGGATGTATTCGTCGTAAAGGTATAATTCTCACCCTGCGCTTCATTCCCACTGGCATCCGACGAACGAACGCGATAGTTGTAGGTTGTGTTTCCGGTCAAATTTTTCAACGAAACGCTGTGCGTGAGCTCATAATCGAGATCACATTCGATACTGCCGTACGTCGTTGTCACTCCATACTCCACACAGCTTGTAGCAGACTCATCCGTTGTCCATGAAACTGCGGCCGTGGTTTCTGTTGCCGCGGCAACCGGCGCTTCTCCGGAAAGATCTGGACCCGAAGTGTCCGTAGCGCCCGGTTGTCCAAACACCACCGAAGAAGGACTGGACTGGTTTCCGGCCGCATCTTGCGTCAGGACGCGATAGTAATAGGTCGAAGACGCAGAAAGGCCGGTGTCCAAAAATCCGCTGTCGGTTACGGTGTTCAGCGTTGCGCGATTTGAATACGTTGCCGCATTCGTGGATCGCTGAACGACATAGCCTCCAAAATCTGTATTTCTGCTCGCGGTAACCGGCGTCCACGTGAGTGCGATCTGAAATCGGCTTAATCCAGAATCCGACGCGTCCGCGGCAGAGACTTGCGTGACAATATCGTTTGCCGACGTGTCTAGCGAGATGGCATCGGACGATGCCGACGTCGCGTTCCCATAGGCATCGCGAAATTTCACATACGCAGTTCGTGTTCCTTCCGCTCCGGATGCTAATATCCATGCTTTTGCCGTCGTGTAGGTCTCATACGTTCCAGAGTTCGTCACCGTTCCATCGCTATTGGTCACGGTTCCGTAAGTTGTGCCGTCATTGGAAAACGTCATTTGATACGCCGAATCGTCAGACGCGGAGAGAGTAAGTGTCACGGTTCGGCTATTTGTGGAAGTTGCGGAAGAGTTGATGGTGATCGGTGTCGTCGCCAAAACCGGTGCTTTCGTATCCACGTCAAACACACTACTCGATGCTGACGCCGTATTATTTAACGCCTGCCCGTCATCAAGGCTCACGCGCGCTTTCACTGTATCATCCAAAAAGGCATTCGTGAAGTTGCTCGAAAGCGTCCAGCTGATTGTTTTTGTGGCTGGGGTTGCGGTCACCGCCACGGTTCCGAGGTCACCACTCGTTCCGCTTGCACTTTGCCATGTTGTGCCTCCGTCTACAGAATACGCGAGGGTTACGGTCACGGTAGAATTATCTCCATCGCTCGCGCTATATGTCACTGCTGTGACGCCGGTCGTTTGCGGAGAGATCGTGACATTCGTCACCACCGGCGCGAGGTTTCGGTCATAGGTAATGTTAAAGGTGTCGAGCGTGGGTGAAGTATCATCCGTTGACGTATCCAAGTACGCCTGCATGCGAAGATACCGCGCGCTCGAGAGACCGGAAAGACTGGATCCGGAGCTGGTGTAGTAGGAGGAATAACTGGAATAGGTGACCCCGTCTGAAGAGGTTGCGAATCGGAATTTCACATCCGTGCCAGCGGGTTCCGTCGTTGTAAAATTCAGCGTTCCCCATGCAACCGTAACGCTCGCGTCAAAGTCGTATGTCCATGTTCCGGAAAGGAGTGAAACATTCAGCGTCACATCTTCCACTTGCGGGTTTTGTGACGGGCTGGTTGTGGAAAGATCAATGCGGTATTGCATATACCGATGCCCATCGGTCATGCAACCATTTGTTGTCATGTCCGAGCCGGTCGTGATCGCCGAACACGATGCCCAGTCGGTTGCTCCACTCATGTCCGAATTATTTGACGATCGCACCTTCACGGTAATCGTTTGCGAATTGGCCGTGGAATTAAAGGTAATATTCCCCCACGTGGAGTTCGTTGTGCCAAAATCTTTGATGGTTGAAACGAGTGAACCGCTTGGCGCAACTCCCGGATAGAATCGCGTCACGCCTTCAGCTGTGCCAATCACAATGTCACCGACGTTCGTTGCGGCAACGGTTCCGCCAATCGCCGTCAAATCATTATCCACCATATTTGGCGTTGACGAGGCCTCTGTCCACGAGTCGGATTGGTTTGGAGCCACCGTGTTGATACTCGCGACTTCGGTTACCGCGCCATCATCAGCCAATGCTCCGTTTGTCACAACCCACATCTTAGACGCGGTCGTTCCATAAAGCATACCGGTAACGTTACTCGACGAACCAGCCAACGCCGGTTGAACAAACTTCGCGCCGGTCACAGTTAAATTATTTGCATTGGACGACGCATCCGCGGCAGTCGAACCTACGCCATCATTAAAGCGCCACAACCCGCCATTGGTTCCGCTAAACGACAACTGCGACGAAGACGGTGTAAAGTTACCTGTGTACACGGCAGTATCTTGAATGCGCAATTCATCAATCATGCCTTGATAATAATTCGCGTCATTCAAGCCGGTTTCATACCCCACGCGCAAGGGGTTTGACGACGCCACCAAATTCCCGGATTCGGTAACCGACGCTTCCTGCGTACCGTTCACAAACAGTCGGCCGGTTGTACCATTGGTCGAAAACGCAACATGATACCAGGTATTGGCCGACCATGACGTTGTGGTGGACGTGACTTGCCGAGTGGTATTGAATTCATAAATTTCCGCGTCTCCGGCAGTAATGCCTTGCCCCACATAGAGTTCGCCATTAAACTCCCCAAGAGCGTAGATCTGCTCCTGCACCCCGTCAAACGCAAGGTTCCAATCTGACGCGTTGCAGTCGGCAGCGGATCCGGAAATCGTTGGATCACAAACATACACATCGCCATTACCCGCAGCGACACCCATTCCAACATACAGTTTCCCTTGGACCACCTGCAGATCAAGCGCATAATGATAGTCTGCGGTATTGAGCGTTGTGCTCCATTCATTCGTCGCGCACGTATTATCTGCTCCTTGCGTACACATCAGCACGTCGCCTTCACCAATGTTTGCGCCCCACGTACTCGCATATAGACGTCCATTAAAGACATCGAGCCCGTGAACCGCCGCATAATCGCTACTGTCATAGGCCGTTGCCCATTCCGACGCATCATCACAAATCGTTGCATCGGCGCCGCTTCCGGCCGGATTGCAGACGATAATATCTCCTTCTCCAATATCATCGCCAAGACCCGCATACAATTTGCCTTGGTACACCGCCAAATCCAAAACTGCATCAAGCGACCCATCGTAGATCTTTGTCCATTCGCTGGTTCCGCAGACATTATCCGCGCCCTCGGCGCAGACGTAAATATCAGAACCTCCGGCGGCACCTGTTCCCATGGCGGCATAAAGCTTGTTATTGAAGACCGCCATCATATAAATACTCGAAAATGACGCACTGTCTTCAAACGATTGTGTCCAATCTAATGCGTTATCGCATACATCGCTTGTTCCGGCAGTCGCGGGGTTGCAAACAAAAATATCCGCATCGCCCGTTGAGCCAGAAAATGCAGCGTACAGTTTACTTTTATAGACTACCATGTCTTCCACGCGATCGCGCGCCGCATCGGAATACGAACTTGCCCAATCTCCGGAGTCGCAGTCATCATCCGAACCCGGGGTGCACACGTCAATGTCGCCGTCCGTGTTATCCAGCCCGTATCCGGCATACAGGTGATTTTGAAACGTTTCAAAACTGTATACGGATTCATAGGTGCTGACATCGCGAGAAAGCAACCCGTCCAAGAGGTTCACGGTTGGCGATATAAAATCACTACTCGCGGATTGAGACGACGCAAAGAGCAGTTTGCTATTATAGGTCGTCATGTCTAAGATGCCATATCCCCCTTGATTCCATGCCACGGACCAGTCCGCGGCATTGTCGCAATCGGTTGCGACCCCCCCGCCGGCAGGATTACAGGCATATAAGTCGCCGTCGCCCCAGCCGTTTCCTTGACCGGCGTAGAGCGTCCCCCCAAGGGCATACAAGGATTCAAAACTCTCCTGCGAGGCATCATAGGATGTTGCCCAGTCGAAAGCGCTGTCGCACTTGTTCGCATCTCCGGCCGTTGCAGGACTGCAGATAAAAATATCGCCGTCGCCAGCTGTTGTTCCCGCCGTCGCGTACAATTTGCTGTTAAACGTTTCCAACGATTGCATGCGCTCTATCGTCGCACCGGGGTCATACGCCGTATTGGATCCGTCCAGAATCATGAGATCGCCTCCGCCGTCTGTTGGGCCCTCTAATCCGACATAGAGTTCACTGTTGAACGACACGAATCTCCACGCAATCGAATAATTCGGCCCAGTGTCAATGTATTTCGTCCAGTCGGTCGCGTCATCGCAAAGCGATACATCCCCGGCTGTTGCCGGATCGCAGACCCAAATGTCCCCATCACCCCACCCGTTCCCGTATGCAGCATACAATTTACCGCTGAAAACATATAAATCTTGAACGGATTCATACTGGCCCGAAGATTTTGCAGAAATATCCAAACTTGTTGTTGCCCAGTCTAATTGGACGTCGCAGTCATTAATATTACCGCCGTTTCCGGGTGTGCACATGAAAATATCGCCATCATCAGCCGAATACCCCTGCCCGGCGTACATGCGGCCGTTAAATGTGGCAATCGCGCCGATTCGTTCTTGAGACCCGTCATAACTCGCGTTGCTTCCTCCTAAAATATAAATATCTCCATCATCGTCACCAGCGCTTTGGTGCGCATACACATTACTGTTAAAAACCGCTAAGCCCGAGATAGTCTCTTGCGCGCCGTTAAAATACACGGAATAATCTAACGCGTTGTCGCAGTTGCTGACATTACCGCCGCCAGCCGGGTCGCATTTATACACATCGGCGTCTCCGCCCGAGCTCCCAAAACCGATATACAAGTAGCTCCCAGAGGCCACTAAGGATTCAACGGTCTCAAAGCCCGTGGTATCGTACGCCGTTGACCAGTCTAATGTTCCACAGGAAAGGGCTGTACAAATAAACAGATCGCCATCATTGGAACCGGTTCCTTGACCTGCGTATAAGCCACTGTTAAAAACCTCTAATGCATAAATGATCTCTTGGGCGCCATTCATGGATACGGCCCAATCCGACGCATTATCACATTCTTCGGCATCGCCGGCCGTTCCCGGAGTACAGACCATTACGTCGCCCTCGCCCGTACTGCCGCCCATGGCCGCATAGAAATTACTGTTATAGACCGCGAAATCATACACAACATCATACGCGGTATTTTGGACAAGTTCCCAATCGGATGCGTTATCACATTCGGTTGCATTCCCTGCGTTTGCCGGGTCACACATTAGGAGATCCCCTTCGCTTGCACCTCCAGCAGTACCGGCATAAAAGTGATTATTAAACGCGAGCATGCTTAAAATGGTATTCCGACTGCCGGTTTCAGAATACACCTGTGTAAAATCGGAAGCGTTATCGCAGTTGCTTATATTGCCGCCGCCGGCTGGGTTGCACATAATAATATCCGCGTCGTTATCGCCGCTTCCTAAGCCAATATAAAGGCGACTATTAAATACGCCAAGCGACACCGCGGTCTCATAGGTTGACGCCGTCGCGGTATAGACGAGGGTCCAATCTTTGGGGTTATCGCAGAGAGACGTATTACCTCCGCCGGCCGGAGCACACATATACACTTTCGCTTCTCCGGCATCGTTACCAAAGCCCACATAATAATTACTATTGAACGTGACGCCTCCAGCCGAAATATCTTCGTTCCCGTCAAATCCGCCATAACTATTAAAGATGCGCACATCGCCATCGGCCGCCGCAGTATCTCCGAACGACGCATAGACCTTACTATTCAACGTTGCAAAATCCCACGCGACTTCTTCGGACGCAGAATCCCAAAAAATCCACCAATCTGCCGCTTCACAGATAGAGATGTTCCCGCTTGCGGCCGGATCACAGGTATAAATATCGCCGTCGCCGGTGTTTGCCCCAAACCCGGCATAGAGTTGCGTACCAATGACTTCGAGCGCATAGACGGTTTCAAAGTTTCCCACAGGAGCTTTGGAGGAACTTGAAAGCGAAACAGACCACTCGCTTTGGTCATCACAGATCGTACTGCTGGCGCCGGCTCCGTCCGGGTTGCACACCAGCACTTTTCCATCACTTGTGCCTGTTCCTTGGCCCGCATACAACATGCCGTTCAAGGCCTCAACAGTGTAAATCGCTTCCTCGTCGCCATCGTAACTTAAGCTCCAATCCAGAATCGAGTCACAGAGCGAGGTGTCGTTCCCCCCGGCGGGATTACACACCCAGATATCCCCTTCGCCAGTACTATATCCTTGTGCTATATACAACCGGCTGTTCAAAACCGCCTCGTCATACACCACATCGTTGTCTCCGGTACCATCAAAAACCGTATGGGAATTGAGCGTCAACACGTCTCCATCGCCCGCCGTTTCCCCTTGCGTCATGTAAATACTGCTATTGAACGATTCTACATCCCAAATATATTCCTGTTCGCCGTTATTATAGGTTTTCCACCAATCTCCCGCATCACACGCTGTTGCCCCGCCAGATTTCGTGGGTTCACAGACGATCAAAACGCCATTGCTCACAACTCCTCCTTGAGCGGCATATAAACTTGTACCAATGACTTTCAGCTTAACGATGCTATATACTTCGCCGTTGTATGAGATTTGCCAATCGCCGGCTTCGCAGACCGTGGCTGACCCGGATGTTGCCGGGTTGCAGATGAACACATCGCCGTCGCCGAGTCCGTTTCCTTGACTTGCATAAAGATAGCCGTTGAGCGAGGCAAAGCTATAAATGATTTCCTCCGTGCCGTCGCGCGATGTTGTCCATGAATCGCCATCAAACATAATAATATCGCCTTCGCCAGTCGAAGTCCCAAGCCCCGCATAAATGACGCTATTAAAGACCGCAAGACTGCGGACCTCGTCAATGCCAGTGCCGTCCGGGGTAAAGAGCGTACGAGCCGCCGTGGTGCCGGTTGCGGTTTGCGTGGCGTATTCAAATTTGAGTTTGCCGTCGTTGTGGTCAAAGTACATTTTGTAGTTCTCGCCTTTGCTTGCGATGACAAAATCTTTGGAATAGCTTGACGAATCAAATGCGCTTGGGAATTTGACCATGGCCTCCACCGTTGCGTTTGCGCCGGTAAGATCCAGCGAATTGGCGTCGGACGCTTGAAGGTAATCGTCCGTGCCATCAAGGTTGGTGACGCCCTTGTGATTAGCGGAGTTCCATCCACTGCTTCCGGCGGTTCCTTGAAGGTCGTAGTTGAGCACCGTGCCCGAGGCTTGGGTTGAGTGTTCTTGGATCACGCTTGTTCCAGATGCGGTTCCGACAAAAACCGTGTTCGATGTGCCTTGTGCTGTTGAGGTGTTCACCGAAACCTCAAGGCTCGTGATGGTGTTAGAAACGATCGCCGGCGTGGTGGCTGTGGTGTAGTTCGCGGTTTCGCTAAAACCCGCGCCAAGGGCCGGAACACTATCTTTGCGTTGAAGCTTAGCGGCCATTGAACTGTAATAATACAATTCGCCATCGGTGGTCATGCGGGCCAGCGAATACGAACTTGTTTCCGATGAGTTTTTGCTTGTTGCCGCGGTCTCGTTCACCACGGTCACGCCGCCGGCTGTTGCGACTGCTAAGTAGGTGCTTCCGGAAATCACCGCGCCCCACAGATCGTTCACATTGTTGTTGACGATTGCAGGAGTGGTTGACGACAAATACGTTGCCGTGCCGACCAATGTATTTCCGCTGATATTCGAGATTGCGTATTTGAACACCCCACCATCGCCATCACCTGCATACACATTTGTGGAATCCGCGTACACTGCAGTAAACCCGCTTGCAAGCGTAACGTACCCCTTAGACGCATTCGTGGATTTTGTAATGACATCCAGCCCACCGGCGGTTGCAATAAACAAATACGTGCCGTTGTCAAACACATCGCGAATGTCGTTTGAGCCTGTATTCAATCCTGAACCGCTGGTGAAATTTTGCGCAACTTCGGCCTTGAGTTTAGTTTCTGTTGTAGGATTGATGGCGTAATCCGCCGAAGTATAGTTATTACTCCCCCAATTCGTGTCTACAAACTGATTATTGGTAGCCGAAAGCACCAGATCTGTGCCGGTTTTTGTTGTGTTTGATTTTGTTGCCGCGGCATGGTCCCAATCCACATCAGTCGGAACCGTGAGCGTCAATGTTGCCGCTACTGTTCCGGTTCGGACGCCGAGAACGACCGCAAACAAAAGCGCAAGGACTGCACCGGCAATTCCCAATGACCGGCGTTGAGATTTCAAGAACGACAACAATCCCGTTCGTTCCGAAAGGACGGGCTTTGACGGTTCTTTTCGGCGGTGTAACTTCCGCCGCTGGGACGTGTGTGGTTTCAAACGGATTTTGCCTCCATCCGCGGTTCTATTAAAAATGTTTGATGTTTGCGAAAAATCGAAACGAAAAACTCGCTGATATTATAACAAAAAAATACCACAACAGCAACTGTGGATAACTTAACGTCATCAAAGAAAACTCTATGTCATTCTGAACGCAGTGAATAATCACTGTACAAGAGATCTTTCGTCGTTACGCTCCTCACGATGACACACAAACCTCATCTTTCGACTCACTCCATTCGCTCCGGATGGCATGAGGCGTCTCATCCCTTAGGATACAAAATCTTGATTATCCTCTCTCCTACTCATATCGCAATGCTTTCAATGGGTTCAGCCGAGCGGCACGAAAGGCCGGATACAATCCCGTGAGAAATCCCGAAACAATCGCGATCAACAACAACACCCACGCGCTGTTCCAAGGAATCATAAATAAATACGTCGCTTCACCCCCAAAACGCTGCGCGATGAGGTTGATCGCCTGATTCATTCCAAACGATGCCAGCGAGCCTAAGACAATTCCTCCGACGCCTCCAAAAAAACCCAAAATCGCCGCTTCGGTTAAGAAAACCGCCAAGATATCTCGATTTGTCGCGCCAATGGCTTTCATAATTCCAATGTCGTGTGTGCGTTCCAACAGCGAAATCGTCAGCGTGTTAAACATACCAATGGACGCAACCACGAGCGCAATCGCGCCAAAAAGGATCAAAACCACTTTTGCAACATTGAATACCGTCTGAACTTCTGAAATCGTATCCGCCGGCGACTCCACGGTAAATCCCAGTGCCTGCAAACTGCTCCGCGTGGGTACCAAATCATCGGACGTTTTCGCAATGACCTTGACCGTATTATAATCCACCGCATCTGCCTCCTCCCCGAATGATGCCAGGTCCGCATACGCATAATTGTCATCCTCCGCCTCTACCACCCCCACCACCTCATACGTTTTTCCGATCTTTGAAAATTCGCCGGTCGTTCCTTTGGGAACGTAAAGTTCGACATGAATGTCCTCGCCGATCAATGCGGCATGATCCTGAACGCCGAGCAGTTTTGCCAGGGCCGTCGTAATCATGGTTTGATCCGTACGGTCTTCCACGAACATCGCCCCGATCGCGATTTTCTTAATTTCCAAATCCTTGTGCTTTGTGCGAATCCCATGGACAACGCTTTCCGTGGTCACGTCCTTGTATGAAACAAACGCCGTAAAACTCCGGCGCGGACTCACAACATCTACCTGCGGAATGGCTTCAAATGTTTTCAAGGTCTCATCATTAAGATTGAGCACTTCAGACGCGCCAGTTGTCACCTGCAGGAGCCGAAGCGACTCCGAGGTAGAAATTCGCTTAATCGTGATTTCCTCCAGCCCATTTCCAAAGGAAAGCAAAAACAACATGGATCCAATGCCGATCGTGACTGCGCCGACAGTTAAAAACGTTCGCAATGGATTCGAGCGAAACGTATCTTTGGCGATTAAAAAGACATCAACGATTTTCATGATGTTCTGCCTCGTGTTGTTTATCAATAATCGCGGCCGCGAGTTCTTCTTCGTGACGATAGGACTTCGGATCAAACCCAAGTGCCACGGCCTTCGCATCAAGTTCGGAACGATGAAGCTCCCGCGCCATCTTTCGTGCCTTCTTTTTACGCTCCTCGTCTTGCATGGTGACGGCAATAACAGATGGAGAGGGAGAAGATCCAATGGGAACCTTCGGCAAAGACTCCGGCGGCGGCACAACCACCGCGCCCGCCCGCTCAGCCGCCTCGTGTCCCTCAAGGACTTTTTGCAAAAAACCGGATTTAATCAAAATCGTGCGAGCAAGCAGGGACTCGCTATGATAATCTTTCGGATTCAACCCAAGCTCTTGCGCTTTTGCATCTAAATCTTTCCGATGATACTCCCGAACCCAGTGCCCAACCTCCTGATCCAGCCGAATCTCTGCCAATTCTTGCAATGACCTCTCCTGCCGATCTTCCTTCACGATCATCCCGTCGCGCATATAAAGCACGCGATCCGCGTAATGAAGATAATCCGCATTATGCGTCACGAGAAGGATCGTCCGCTTGGACTTACGATTCAGATCCCAAAAAATGCGCATAATTTCTTCCGCAGTTTTGGAATCCACGTTCCCGGTCGGTTCGTCAGCCAAAATAATCCACGGATTATTCACCAGCGCGCGAGCAATCGCCACGCGTTGCTGTTGACCTCCGGAAAGCTCGGGTGGTTTATGGCGATGATACTTTGCCAGACCCAATTCCGAAAGCAGCATTTTCGCGCGATGGAGGCGCGTGGAACGTTTTTCCCCACGGAACAGCTCCGGCAAGGCCACATTGCTCACGATATTCATCGAACGCAAAAGATTGAACTGCTGAAAAACAATTCCGACTTTGTCACGCCGATGCCGCGCTAAAGCATTCATGGAAAGCCGACTCAAGTCCTCGCCGCGAATAGAAACACGGCCTTTTGTAGGAACCTCAAGCCCGGCAATCACATTCAGTAACGTGGATTTTCCGCACCCGGAAGGCCCGTATAAAATCACATACTCCCCAGGGGTGATATCCAGCGAAACATCCGTCAGAGCCCGAACTTCGTTCTTCCCTAAATAAAAATTTTTCTGAATGTTCTTGAGCGAGATAACCGGATGGGACGATGTATGCGTCATAATATGTCTTAAAAAATTATACCACAAAATTGCTTTTTTGGGAAAAACTTAGCGGAACATTGACAGCAGATGGTAAACCTGAGAAATTATGCGTCATCATCAA
>CAYHVQ010000025.1:0-16309 GCA_964360435.1 uncultured Gammaproteobacteria bacterium | reverse complement strand
AAATTTGTTACCTGCAACGGGAAATCTTCAACCAAATTACGGCAATGAACCCAAACTTTTTGATACCTGCCAAGCGGTGATGACTGCAAAATCTAAGCCAAAAACACCAACGCTAAAACCGTACTTGTATCGTGGTATATTTCGGTGCGGAGAATGCGGGTGTTTTATTACCACCGAAACCCAAAAGGGGCATAACTACCTTCGTTGCACAAAACGTAAAGTGGAATGCTCACAAAAGTACACCCGCGAGGAACTTATCACCGAACAAATCCGCACCGAAATTCAAAAAGTTTCTTTGTGTGATAATTGGGCGCACAAGTGTCTGGCGCAACTTGAAAAAGAGAAAACGGAAAGCGTTCACACAACCTCCTCTTTCGCTCAAAAGGTCAAGTGTGAAATTGCTGACATTGAGACCAAACTCGACAAGCTCCTTGACTTGCACTTAAACGAGACAATCTCACAATCCGAATATGCTGCGAAAAAAGAGAAACTGCTCAACTCAAAGACGGAGCTTGCAGAGAAATTGACCTCTTTTGAACGAAAGGGGCATGACCGGTTCGAACCGGTCATTACATTCATAAAAGTCGCCAACCAAGCCACAAAACTTGGACTTAAAGAAAATCCCGAAGCGGATCGGGATTTCTTGAAAAAGATCAGTTCGAACTTCCGCATTGCCGACCGGAACCTGTCGGTTGATCTTCAAAAGGTGTGGAAAATTGCGGCGAAATTTCATGGTGCACAACGCAGTTGCGCGACTGACGGGAGTAAAATCGACGAAAATCGTAATTGGCTGGGGAGGCAGGATTCGAACCTGCGAATGGGAGCTTCAAAGGCTCCTGCCTTACCGCTTGGCTACTCCCCATAAAATTCAGAGGTTGTCCAAAAATTATCTTCTGCCCGATTGGGCGTCCTGTGGCCAGCGAACAGCCACGCACTCGTCGAATATCACAAACACGCTAACGCATCCGCGCGGACTTGTCAATGCAAATTAAACCCGAAGATAGCGGCTGATGGCGACCATCGAGCTCACCACACAGAGAACCAGAGCAACCCCCAACTGAATCAAAAAAATCTTCCAAAAATTCGCGGAAAAAAATTCAAATAAATTAAACTCATACCCCTCGAAGAGTCCATTGACATAAGGAGCGGCGGTGCGAACCACAGGATACAGCGTGCCTACGGTGACGGTGGCGGCAATAATCGCATACAACACGCTTTCAATAATAAACGGCACGCGGACAAACATGTTTGTTGCGCCCACAAGCTTCATAATCCCCAACTCCTCGCGGTGCGAGTAAATGGTGATGCGAATGGTGTTAAAAACAACAAGAATCGCAATAATCACGAATATCCCGCTCACCGCAAATCCCACCTGACGGACACGATCCGAGATGGTCGTCAAACGCTCGATGACCGCCTTGCTCTCAGCAATCCCAATCTCCTCAATCTTCTCTTTATAATCCGTTCCGTTGATCGCCTCGACAATCTGATCGTACCCCTCCAGCGTCAGCGCTTGAATCACAAAACTATCGGGAAAAGGATTGTCTTCCACAACCTCAATGGATTCCACGAGTGCGGGATCATTTTGATTTTTCTCAATAAATTGCTTTTTGGCTTCTTCTTTCGTAATGTGCGTGACGGACTTTGTCTGCGCGAGATCTTCGATAAACTTCTGCGTCACCTGGACATCTTCTTGTGAGGCATCCGTGAAGAAGTAGAGGTCGAGATCCACTTTTTTTTCAATGGCGGAAATCGCGGCACCAGTAGAATAATTCAGAAGCGCCACGACACTGATGGAAAGAAGTGTCAGAAACAGAATGAAAATCGTTACCAGCGAAAGCCAGAAATTTCGCCAGAAATTTTGAAAAGCGAATTTGAATGCGCGAATGGCAGAAACGAACATGGAGGGAAAATTAAAGAATATATCGTCCGGTTTTTTGGTCGCTGATCACTTCGCCTTGATCTAAAGCAATCACGCGCCTCTTGAGCCGATTCACAATTTCTCGGTTGTGCGTCACCATAACGACCGTTGTTCCGAATTGATTGATCTTCAGCAAGAGGTCAATGATTTCTTGTACGTTAATGGTATCCAGATTACCCGTTGGCTCATCCGCGAGGAGAATTTTTGGCCGGTGCACAAGCGCTCGGGCAATCACGACCCGCTGTTGCTCGCCACCGGAAATCTTCCGCGGAAAGCAGCCTACTTTATGTTCCAACCCCACAATCTTCAACACCTGCGGGACAATCGAACGAATTTTCGCACTTGAAGCTCCCGCAACTTCTAGAGCAAACGCCACGTTTTCAAAAACCGTCTTACGGTAGAGGAGTTTAAAATCCTGAAACACGACGCCAATCTGCCGGCGCAGAACCGGAATTTCCGATTGGCGAATATTCGTGATGTCCCAACCCCCGACAATAATTCGCCCCTTCGTTGGCCGCTCTTCCGCGATAATCAATTTGGCCAGCGTTGTTTTTCCCGTTCCGCTCTGTCCGACAATCGAAACAAACTCTCCGGGTTTAATGTGGAGATCCACGTCTTTGACGCCGACCGTCTTGTCGGAAAAAATTTTTGAAACGTTTTTGAGTTGAATCATTCGATCCGTTCTATTTTTGCGCGAAAAGTTCCTTGCCCCAGCCGCGCCACTTCTTTGAACGCGGTGGAGGTAATATCAATAACGCGACCATCCGGCTCGCCCCATGTGGAAAAAATTTCCACAGCGACCGATGCCTTGGTGTCCAGATTCGTCACACGAACCTTACTTCCAATTGGAAAAAAGTGTGTTGCGCCGCCGTGCGTGAATCGGGAACTTCGAAACCACGACGCGCGACCCTCAAAGACATTGTTTTTCTCCAATACCGCGAGCATGGAAAATGGCGTAGGAACCACGGCGCGAACGACATGACGGCTGGCGAAATCTTTTGACGGAAGCGCGGTCCAGGATTTTCGATTGCTATCGTAGAGGTAGATAGCACGTTCGCGATTCATGCTGGAGGCATATTCCATTTCAATAGGAACTGGCCGATCCAATTTCACCACTCCCCCGCTCCAATCTTTCACATCTAAGGAATAGATGTTGCTGACGCGGGTGAAGGCAGCATCTGGCGCAGGGACTTCATTATTCTCCCGCAATGTGACCAGAACATCAAGATCAGATTTGAGAAGGCCGGGAAGAACCGCCGCTTGAAATGCGCCGTCCACACTTTGAACCACTTGGCCGCGCGCCCGTAGACCGGCATCAAAATGCGCGCGAGACTGCGCCTCGCTGATGAGCGCGAGTCGCGCAGAGGTGAGCGTGATGACGCCTTTCACACGTTGATTCACCGCGTCCATCCGCGAGGACAACCGCGTCCACTCATTCCGATTGCCATCCCAATAGTACAGCCCGACGCTTCGGAGATTCGGATCTTCATAACGCGCGGTAAAAAATAACGGGTGCTTGAGCGGATCCGTTCCTTTACGATCCACCGTAAATTCAACGATCGCGCTGGCAAGATTGGGGACAATTTGTTCCGGCAACGGATTGTCCACGCGCTGCATGGTCACGACAACATCTTCGCTCAACGTTTTCTTCGGAATACCAATCTGAAATTTGTTGTCATCCACTCCGACCGTAAAACCTTTTTCAACGAGCGTCTGCTTGTCAATGGCGAGATGGACGCGAGGGACTTCTGAAACTGGTGACGGCGTTAATTCTTCTGCGTGTACCGGAACCGATCCCATCACCATGATAACCCCAACGGCAATACCTGAAATTATTCCCAACCATTGACCCACTCGCATCTGTTGACGCATAGAACATACAAAGGTTAATTGAGATCACGAAATCGCACGAGAGCGAGAGACGGGGATCGAACCCGCGACCTCTTCCTTGGGAAGGAAGCATTCTACCACTGAACTACTCTCGCAGGAGAATGTTTTGCACTCGCCTACTTCCCTCCCTTGAGCGCTTTTTTTGCCCGATCTACCACTTCTCGCGGGAGGACATTGGCCTTGATGATGTAGTCCAGCGCGCCAAGTTCTTGCGACCGTTTGCGATCTTCCGGACTGTCAAGATTGGTCAGTGTAATAACCGGAATATGTTTTGTTTCGGGATTGTTCTTAATTTCTTTAAGCACTTCAAAGCCGATGCGCTTGTCAAACTCCACCACCTTACCCTGCTCTTTTGGGATGATGATGTCGAGGAGGACGAGGTCTGGCTTTTCGTGCGCGATCATGTCCAACCCCTGCTTGGCATCCACGGCCGTAAGCAAACCAAAACCCGACGTGCGGAAGGCGACGTGGTACATCGTGACAAGATTCGGCTCGTCCTCAATGAGGACGATGACGGGTGCTTGAGCACTCATGGCGAGGGTTTATTAAGAGTATGATCGGGTTCTTCAACCCCTCCCTGATCCACACCGAGTATACTAAAATTTCAGCTACGGGTCAATATCCCGCGCCAGCGTTCTTTGGACGATCAAACTGCTAACAGAAAATGTTCGACTTTGGCCGCTCATATCTAAACCGACGTGGCGAACTTGACGCGCATGAAGCTCTCGCCATGACAGAAAATGGCCCAATAATTCATTCAGAGTATAAAGAGAACGCATCGGGCGTTCAAACGGCGGTTCTGGATCTTGGTAGAAGGTTTCAATGGCGATGACGCCGCGCTCACGACTGTGCTCCTCCATCCATGGAAAAAGCGTCTCAAATACCCAGCTCTTGTCTAAAAATTGAATGCTGTTTCTTGCGAAGATCCGATCGTAGCGATCTGAATTTTTTGCATCGCAAAAGTCCTCAATGTTCATTCGGAGCGACGTCATCCTTGCATCATGGAACATTGGCGGATGAATGTCCACCGCCGTCACTCGTGCTCCGCGTTCTAAAAACATTTGAGCAAACCTTCCCTCGCCAGCGCCAAGATCCAGCACCTGTTGCCCGGGCTGAATCGCGTCAAGGAAAATTTTCGTAAAATCTTGATTGCTCACTTATCTTTCGACTCTACGCGGGAAGCCAAATGGTGAACACACTCCCTTTGTTTCGTCCTTCGCTTTCCACGGTGATTTTCCCGCCGAGGGCATCCACCACGCGCTTCGCGATAAACAACCCAAGGCCGGAGCCGTTCGGATGAATTTGCTGGACGCCATCACCCCGCGAAAACTTCTTGAAGAGCTTCCGCCTGTCTGGCTCGGTGATCCCAATCCCCGTATCTTTGACGCAGATGAATGCCTGATTGTCCTTTTTTCCGATCTCGATTTCGACGTAGCCCTTAGGTGTGTAATAAATCGCGTTCGCAATAATATTCTTCACCGCCTCGCGAAGGCGAATCACATCTGTTTTTACTTTGAGCGTTTTTTGAGCGGGCGCGTGATAGACGAGCGAAATTTTCTGGCTCTTTGCAAGCGGCTCGAATTCTTTAAAAATATCCGCGGCCATGTCTTCGAGCTGAACGTCCGAGAGCTCCATCCGAATTTTTTTGCCTTCGAGTTCTGTCGCGTTCAGCAAATCGTTGATGATCTGCTCGAGACGGTTAATGCCTTCATACGCATCGGAGATGAATTTCTCTTTTTCTTCCGCGCTCAAGACCTTCGCATCTTCAAAAAGCATCGAGAGCATCCCGCGGACAATGGAGGTTGGCGTGCGGAGCTGATGCGAAGCGATGGTCAGAAAATCCGACTTCATCTTGAGGAGCTCCTTGAGGTGCGCCGTGGCGTCATCAACGCGGACTTGAAGATCTTTGTTGAAGTTCTGAACTTTCTCGTAGAGTCGGTCGTTGGAGATCGCGGTTGCCGCCTGACTGGCGAGTGTCGAAAGGACGTCCACATCCACCATGCGAAGCGAGCGGCCGGATTTTTTGTTGTCCACGCCGATGACACCGATAACGCCGTCCTTGGTCATGAGCGGGACGGCGATGAAGCTGGTGGTTTGCAGGCGCGCGGCGATTTCCTTGTTGACGCGCGGATCTTTGGCGGCATCTTCGACCACGAGCGGTTTCTTTTGTTCGATGACGTATTTGAGCGATGTTTGATCAATCGGCACAACGAGGTCTTTGTAAAGTTTAGGGTCGTCACCGCGGCCGATCATGGCGTGAAGCTGGGTATTGGTGTCGTTCAAGAGATACAACAGCGCGCGATCCACGCCGGTGATGCGCATAACGGAATCAATAATGACATTCAACGTTTGCGTGAGGTCGAGCGACGCCGTCATCTGCCGGCCAAAATCATGGAGGGCAACGAGCTCTTCAACATGCGCCTCAAGTTGATGATACAACTTATTCCGTTCCACGGCGGTTGCAAGCTGGGGTGAGAGGAGCTGAAAAAATTTGATGTCACTGCTTGTGAACACATCGCCGGACTTTTTCTCGCCGAGAAGCAAGAGCCCGATGAGTTCGCGTTTCGCCCGCAGCGGAACCACAAGATCCACGCTCCACTCGTGGAGCTGATCCAGGATGCGATTCATTTCTTCCAGATCGCCCTTAAACTGGTTATCCTGAATTTGACGTTTCAGCTCTTCGGTGACCAACACATCCTGCTGAGTTTGAAACGGCCGGAGAAATGGATCATTTGCCTCGAGCTCCAGCTTCCGTTGTCCGCGCTTCGCCGGAGGGACAAGGGTGAAGTGATCAAAGTCATTCTTCATCCGAACGAGCAGGAGGACATCTTTGACATGGAATGTTTCGGTGAGTTCCCGTTGAACCATTTTGCCGAGCTGGGTCAAGTCAATAAGTTCGGACATTTCCTGTCCCAACCGCTGTTGAAATTCGCTGTAATTGACGGCTTTCCTGAAAAAGATCTTGTCCGTGACGTCATCAATATATCTCCGAATCGGTTGAAATAACAGCACAAACGCCACACCCCAAAAAGCAAGAAGAATAGATTGATCAACATCTAATAAACTACTTATAGGATGAATTAAAATCCAGTTAACAAAGAGATATGCGATAATAATGACTAATATCTGTGATAAATAAGCAAACAACTGCCTAAAAACTAACCTAACATCCATTAGTCGGTAACGAACCATTGAATATGCAAATACGAAAGTATAAATAGCAATCAAAAAATTACCGTATGGCAAAATATTAATATCAAACCAAAGTGGAAAATTAGTAAATGCTCCAATGACGCTAATTACTGATCCTATTAGGACATATCTAATTTGTACTTTTTTGAAAGATCTTAACAAAAAATACTCTCTGACCTGAAGAAGGAATGCATATCCAAAGATTCCGATATACACTATTAAGATATAAAGTAAATACAAAAAAGTCCCGTTTGGCCAAAACGGAAAAAATAGTTTTTCGTCCACGCCATCAATATAGTTCGGGGTCAAACTCAGAAAAGCAAAGAGGAACGATATAATATACGATGGTACTAAAACGTATTTCTGTGCTCTGACTTTTGAAAGTAAATTCAATATCCAGTGTAAGTATAAAACCGGAACAAATGTTGATGCTAGAATTAGCCATCCTATCCAAAACAATGCAGAATTTTCGGAATCTGAAAAAAGCCAAAAACCATAACTCAAACTCCACACAACTACTGCCGAGCTCATTAAAAAGAACGATTGGTTAATTCGACTTTTATTATTTTTCGATAGAACCAAAATACCGAGAAATCCGGAAAAAACGGCGTTAAAGAAGCCAGAGAGACCAAAAAGATCTAAAAATGACATTATTTTCTTGCAATTAACAAATGATGGATTTTTATAGGCTCTGAAATAACCTCGGATCTGTCATTATTAAAAGAGGTTGTTTCGAGAATGCGGAATAAATCTTTCGGTGTTCGATAGACCATTGACCAACGCATTACTTTGTCAACAAAAACTTTTTCTAAATTATTTCCGATATTCGCAGTTATAAACAATCCTGTGGGCTTTAGTACCTTATGAATCGCCTCAAAAACATCGTGGGCGCGGGCGTCAGAAAGATAATCTAATATTCCAACCATTTCAATAATATCAAAGGAATTTACTTCCTGTGAACTAAGAAAATCCTCCAAACGCAAATGGTGCCAATAAACTGACGACTTAATTTTACTCTTAATAACTAAATCCCGACTTAAACGTAGTGCTTCATCGCTTGAATCCACTAAGTCAATAATAAAATCTGCATACTTCTCCATTTCGGCCACAGTTTCAATAATAGCCCTAGCCGAACCTGATCCAAGACTCGCTACTCTAATTTTCCCAAAACGATTTTCTTGAATAAACTCCCCAAGCTTCTTTTTTGTTAATAAAAGTCTGTTTCTAACAGCCCGAGCATTATTTATATTGAACCAAAACCTTGAAAGTAGATAATTCAAAAATCCATCTGAGATTTTTAGAGTATCAGCATTATAATTGTAAATTATCTCTAAAGCAACAGCCGTCGTTGCCCTCTCTTTGACTTTTCTAGCACTGTCACTCTTTCGAACCATCAATCCACCGATGCGAGTAGCAACCCTTGCTAATAAAAAAAGAAATAAACCACTCATCCAAACTCTTATTTTACTCGGTACTTCATAATTTAACAATTTATCCTTATCTACGGAATACTTCATAAAGTATTGACGAAAATACAGAGCTGTGCAATTATTAATACCGCGAGGCCGCTTCGGGAGGATTGGCTCTTTTATTGTTATTATAGCCCTTTTCAGATAATATTCAAGTAGCCCGCTTATACCCCTAAATCAATATGATCTCGCTCCCCGTTCTACAAATCACCCTGACACTCGTAACTGCCGCAAACGTTTTACTTGGATTTCTGGTCTTTTTTCGCGGAAAATCAACTACGGAACATCGTTGGTTCATCGCGTTTATTACTTCTTCCACTTTCCTCAGTTTGACCAATCTGCTTGTGCGCATGGTGCCATATCCGGAACTTGAGCGCTTAACGTATCTCGCAGGTGTTTTTCTTGCAGCCACTGGATTGATATGGATACACGCCCTCATTGGTAAGCCACTCTCCAAAAAAAGCATCGGCGTCCTTGCTGTTATCACACTTCTTCTTTGCATATCCACATTATCAAACCTCTTTCTTTCAGAGATTCATACATATGATAGGATCATATTTCAAGCCGATGTTGGCATTTTGTATTTTCCATATCTCATCGTTCAGATCCTTAATTTGCTCTATATCCTTTTCCGACTAATTCGATACAATTCACAAACATCAGGATTAAAAAAATCACAGATTCAATACATCCTCATTGGAATTATTTTGTATGGCACCACAGCAATAACTTTCGGCATTCTCTCGCCTGCATTTAATCTTCGAAATCACTACTACGTCGTCGCCCCGAGTTCTCTATTCTTCATTGCCATTACAACGTATGCGATTTTGAAACACCGACTATTCGGTTTAGTTTTTTTAATCCGACGGGCGGCGGTGGCAACCGGCATCATTATTTCTCTGTCGGCGCTTTATCTCGCTCTCAATCTTCTGTTTTCCCTGTGGCTCTCGACGGTGATCAGCCCGGCAATCGCGATGGTGATCGCGGTCGTGCTTTCTGTTTTGTTCTATCCCCTCCTTTATCCGCAGTTCCAGCGATGGATTCCGAAAATCCTTTTCCCGTCGCAATACACCATCGAAGAGCGTGACCTCCATCTCAAACAGCTGTTAATCCACTCCCCAAACCTCCGAAAAATCTCAACGCAGCTACAATCCTACCTCGTGCAGCATTTTCAAGCGACCCACGTTGAGATTTATTTTTTGAAAAAACGACACAAACGTATCGGTCTCTGGATTCCCATCTGCCGATTTTTCACCAACGCGACGAACCCGTGGCATGGATCCGCGAAAACAGCACGGCACTCATTGACTTAGAGCAACATGACACAAAGACCGCGGACTACTTTCGCGAGCGCGGACTCGGATTCATCCTCCCGCTTGTCCACCCAGAAGACGGACTCTTGGGATGGATCGGATTTGCCTCCACCATGATTCATGAGGAGGATGCCATGCAACTCAAAAAATGGATTCCGAATGTTGCACAATCTTTTTACTTTATTCTGCAATATGAGGACGCCATGACTCGCGTGAAAAAAGACGGCATTTACCCAAAGCATCTTTAATCATAGCCGCTGATGTTGACACTCCTTGGCTTGATCACGATTAACTCATTTGCACTGATCATTAATGTTGCACTCGGTGTTCTTTTAATCGTCAAAAAGAAAGAGATTTCAGCTCGGTATTTATCAGGACTCATCTTCGGAATTTCTCTGTGGAACTTTGTTTTAGTTTTGGATCTCTTGATGAAACTCACGCATCAGTACTCTTTATCACTTTGGTTAGCTAAAATATCCATCATTGGCCCGATTTTTGTTCCCGCACTCTTTCTTATCTTTGTATTATATTTCACAAATTTTCCGGTCACTCGAAAAATATTAACGCTCATTTCATTACCAATACTCATATCCCTTCCGCTTGTACCTACTCAATACAATATCGCAAAAGATGTGATCGTCGCTTATCAACCGTGGGCACTATACAGAACAGAAGTTGGATTCTTGTACTACTTTTTTACATTTTATTTCATTCTTTACTTCATCATCGGTACAAAAATTCTCATTACATATTCAAAAAAGGCTTCACGTGTCAAGCAAATACAAATCTGGTATATTTTATCAAGCGCCTTACTTGCTGCAACGGCAGGAATTACTACCAATAGCATAGCGATCATACTTGATCCGAGTTCGCAATACCGACATCTCGGCGGTCCATTGTCTATTATTTTCCCAGCGATCGTCACCTATGTTATTCTCAAGCATCGTTTATTTGGTTTTATATTTCTAGTCCGCCGCGCTTTGGTCGTTGCATCCCTGATTCTGACGCTGTCCGGAATCTATTTTCTGCTCAATCTGCTTTTGTCGTACTGGGTCGCGGAGACGATTGATCCAGGAATCGCCGTTGTCACGGCCATCGTGCTCTCCGTGCTCTTCTATCCGTTCCTCTATCCGCGGATCCAGCAATGGGTTCCAAAAATCGTTTTTCCTTCGCGCTACACGATTGAAGAACGTTTCCTCCACCTGAATCAACTCCTCTATCGCTCCAACAATCTCCAAAAAATCAACACGGAGCTCATCTCGTGGCTCATGACGAAATACCGCGCCACGTGCGTTGAAATTTATTTTGTCAACAAAACCGCCAACACGTATCACTCGCGGGACGCGGAGCTTCCGGTGTACCACGCCTCGGATGAAGCCGTCCGGTGGATCGAAAAAAATGCCGGCCAGATCATAGATCTGGAAACCAAGGACGAGTCCCGCGCGGCGTACTATTTTCGCGAGCGTGGGCTCTGCGCCATCCTCCCGCTCTACCACACCGAAGAACGGCTTTTGGGATGGGTCGCCTTCGCCTCGCCCGACCTTCATGCCGAGGATCTCGCACGACTCGAAACGCAACTGCCCATTATTACCGAGAAATTCCAACTCATTCTCAACTACGAGGATGTGATCGTGAGCGCCAAAAAAGACGGCGTGCTCCCCGAGCATCTCTAGAGGTTGCCGCGCGGGCGACCGTGTTTACGCCGGAACCGGAACAAGCGCGGAATGCGGTGCATGGGGAACGTAAGCGAGATGATCGGATTGCGAAAGAAAATCCAAAATTTTGAAATAGAGGTCGGCATTCACCCCGCCTTGAAAAGGATCGTGCGTCGCCTGCGGCAACCAAAGGAGTTCTTTTTTGGACGCCCCAATGTGCGAATAAATATATTTCGCGCTTTTCGGGTGGACTTTTTCATCTCCCAACGAATGCATGATCATCGTTGGAGCAGTCACCGCGGGTAAAGCCGGCCGAACCTCCTCGCGGACAAACGTCATGAGCGCGTGCAACGCCGCAAGCGGAATCCGATCGTAAAATCCTAAATCCATCAACTCCTGCCGATTCGCAACTTGTAGCCGTCGTTTATAGACATACGGATGAAACGGCTGAATGAACGGGAGAAGGCGTCCGATTCCTTGCATCCACTTGAGATAGATAGGAGCCGCGATCGAGACGACGCGCTCCACCGCCAAGCCTTCCTGCGCGGCGAGATGCAATGCAAGCGCGCCACCGAGTGAAACGCCCATAAGCGACCGACGCGGAGCCAGATCCTTCAACACATTCCATGCTTCGAGCGCGGAATGCTTCCAATCCCCCGCCGTTGTTTTTGCAAGGATCTCCGGCGTACTCCCATGACCCGCAAGGCGCATAACGACAACATGAAACCCCCATTGATTGAGATACGCGGCAAGATGACGGAGATAGCTTGGACTTCCGGTGAATCCATGAATCAGCAAAACACCGCGGTCGGAATTGCCCCGAAATACAAAAGGTTCCCCACTTTGAACAGAGAATGGATCCATTAGAGTGCGGCCTTGACTCTTCACGTCCACCACGGTATCATAAATGTTGAATTTTGTCCAGCGCCTTCATACCCTTCGACAAGATCGGGGGATATTTTCCCGAGCAAATCCTGAAAGGATTTGTGAGGAAGGCGGGAAGTTTACGGAGGCTGAAATCCTGCGTTTTCCGCAGGATGGAAGCCGGAGTAAACATTCACGCACGCCGACGTAGCTCAGCTGGTAGAGCGGACGCTTCGTAAGCGTTAGGTCGGAGGTTCGAATCCTCTCGTCGGCTCCAGCTCTCCATCGCAAGATCGCCCCGCTACGACGCCAATAGCGGAAGTTTCACAAACGTCCAAATCGTCTTGATGTTTCGCTCCTGTTTGAGCCACTCTTGCGCGGTGGGCGTCTTCCAAAGGATCTGGCGCGCGTGAATAACAGCCTCCTCATTGCCGGAGGCTTCATTTTTTTGAAGAACTTCGACAAGATGAAACCCATCATCCATCCGGAAGACAGGTGTCAATTTCCCGACTTCCGTCTCGTACACGGTTTTCCAAAATGGATCAGGGTACGTCGTTTCGACAATTAACCCCAAATCCCCTCCTCGCGCGCTACTTCCTTCGTCTCCACTGTACTGCTCGACCGCTTCCTCAAACGAAATTTCTTTTTTATCAATCGCCGCGCGGGCGGATTCAGCCCTTGCTTGAATATCCGCAAACAGGGTTTCGCTTTTCGTTAAGTATTTCTGTAACTCCAACTTCTCAACATCCGGACGCAGAATATTTCTCATAAACTCCTCCATATTCCATCCCCATAGCCGCAGGGTCTGTTTTTCCAATTCTTCCTTACTGGAAACAGAACTCATTTGTTGAATCACTGCATCAAGCTGTTCGTTAGTTACCACAACTTTTGCCTTCGCGAGCGCAAAAGAGGTCAGGGCATTATCCGTCAACCGTTCCAGCGTGATGTGCTCGAGCTCCCCGGGTTTAAAAGCAAACAGCGCGTTTCGCCCTTCCTCTGATTGGTTGTAATGCTCCGACGCATCCAAATAGCTGTAATACTGATAGAGCGTGACGATCCGCATCTCGACCATCGCGGCTGGAAAGGGCAGGAGACGATAAATCTGCATCGCAACTGTAGATCGCCAAGCAAATCCGTACGCGGCAACGGCGGATCCCATCACGAAAACAATGCTCAATCCAACAACCCATCGCACAACGCGGAATAGGCGACTCCGGCGTTTGGGCTGATCCAGTGTTTTCACCGCTTCCTCATGCTTCAGCATCTCCGGAAGATCATCGGCTTTCTTTTTCAGCATGTTCCCCTTTTTCACCGTCCCAATTTTCTCGAGAGAAATACTGGAATGCTTTAGAGAAACTTCCGCCGAGACTTCCGAAGACACGGACTCCGAAACCGCTTTAACGGACTTGTGAGTGAATTTTTTTGCTTTGACGCGAATCACAACCGAGATTTGAAAAAATAATTTTTCCACTTTTCCGGATTCGACCGAGGACGCTCCTGCTTCTTTCGCTCCTCAATCGCCCGCTGGTTCGCCATTTTCAACTCCTCTTCGGGAATGGCGATGACTTTTTCCCCAGGTTTGCGCAGATTTAACTTAGCGCGCGCCTGTTGCTCTTGATACGACGGCGAGTTGTAGAGTTGAATAAGATCGGCAAGTGCTTTATTCCGCCCCTCCAATGTAGTGACTTCCGCCTTCAACTTGTTGACTTCTTTATTAATCTCGTAACGGCGAATGAGCTCTTTGGACAACGAGACTCCAAAAAAGACCAAAAGAACGGCAGCGCCAACAACCATCGCCCGAGATTGCCATCCACCCAATAGCATCCCCCACCGTCCGGAGGAAGAAGCATTGGTCTGTGACGATGGACGATGTCTTGGCATAACGTGAATTCAATGTAAAAAAATTATACCACAAAAACCGCCCTCAAACAATTTGAAACATTCCTGCTGAAAATGGAAGAAGGATCTCTAGGGAACAATCTCCTCGTTATTCACATTCTGCATGGCATTCTGACGTTCTCGGGATCGGTTGAGCATATATGACGAGAAGATCGAAAACAAGATGAATAAAAGAAATGACACGAGAACCCCAATGATAAGATAGCGAATAAAACTCGTAAATTCTACCATCTTTTTTTCATACGGTGTCATTTCAGGATGCTGATTACCCATAGACGCATCTTGAGTCATTGCCGATGACGTTAATAATGATTTACTCAAAAACCCACTCAATACGGTCGGTTTCGTTAATGTCCAATAGAACCCGCCCCCTCTCCGACGGAAAACTAATCTGATGTGTTTGAACATCCCATGCGTATAGGGTGGACTTTTCAATATCTTCATCATCAATTGCGCCATCGCCATTCACGATCCCCTCTTCGGTTACAAACAACAACGCGTCCCGATCTTGCGCCCACGCTACACGACGAACGCTCGCCCCCCGGCTTTTCCATTCCCCGTGAGTAAAATACAGGCGCAGAGATTCTGGAAGTTCAACAACCTTCCCAACTTTCCGATCAAAAATCCGAATATGTTCAAACCGGATCCCTCGGTCGTCATTCGATGCGGAAAAAACAAATCTTCGACTTGGTGAAAGGAGAAAGGCGCGTTGCGGCATCTTCGCGGTATAATATAGAAGCTCGGACTCTTTTCCCGTCTGAAGGTCGCGGGAAACGAGTACGCTCCCCATACTCGCACGCGCGTACAGCAACTCCTGATTTCGGTCATCAAACACGGTCAGACGATACGGCAGATTAAGTTGCAGGAGCACGGTTTCCTGACCGGACCGCACATCCTTTTTGAGCACGCGCGCAAATCCGCTGGATTCGTCCTCCAAACTGGTCGCGGATGTCAATGCAAGAAGAACATCGGCGCCGTCATAATATATGGAAGTGATTTCAATGATCGAATTCTCCTTGGGACGGCGATCATATCCCCCAAAGCGTGTTGCCTGCGATGATGAGAGGTCGTACAAAAACACTTCGATGCGGTCGTTTTCGAGATTTTCAGACGCATAGACAACGCGCCCATTCACAATATTCGAAATTTGCACCGCCTGCGCGAGCATGGTCTTCTCCCCCGCTAGAGAAAATCGAGAAAACACGCGATCCTGTAATGCGAAAAATCCGTCCGCCGAGCCTTTTGGGATGGCGTATTCCTGAAAAGAACCTGCGGGAAGAAGCGTTGGAGAAGGACGATCCGAAGTCAGCCACAAAAAAATTGTTGCAGAGACGACTCCAAGAAAAACTAACAACGCAAGAATTTGAGAAAAAGATTTTGGCATCGCTTGATGTAATTGGCGGCCTCTCCATCCTCTTTCGAAGACGGAGAGGCCACATATCACTTCATCAGTTCCACGACTTGTCGAGGTCGATGGCGATGTAGTTGTCGAGGTCGCTCGTTCCGCTGGCGTTGACATCGAGGATGTGACGTCCGATGATCTCGGCACCGTCACCGCCGACGAAGTTGGCATCCACGACGTCCAGCTTCGGCGACCAGACGCCCTCCCGACCCTCGAGGATCTGGACCACCACCGCGGTATGCCCATTCGACCACTTGGTCTGCAGGAGATCTCCAACTCGCGCCTCGCCGCCGAGCTTCGTGTATCTCCGGGGCGAGCTGTTGTAGTCGTTGATCACGGCGGTGTATGTAGGCAGGCGCTTCCCCGTTCCGCTGCGATAGAGGATGAGGTTGCCGAAATAGCGGCACTGCCCGCCGCGGCCGTAGCCGTCTTGGTAGCCGTACGCGCTGGGATACCGGTAGAACGACTTGGATCCCTTGATCATGTGCCACGAGTAGCCGCCGTGGGAACACCCGCTGTAGGTGGCGTTCCCGTCGAGGCCGCACCACGCGGAACCGTAGCAGTCCCGAACCGCGCTCCAGGCGTTCAGATCGCTGGCGAGGTAGTTCCAGTCGCTGACGGTCCAGCCGTTGATCTTCTTGCCCGACGTGCCGTTGTGCGACGGGTTCAGGGCATATAAGCATTCGAGCTTGACGGCTTCGCGA
>CAYHVQ010000024.1:0-17498 GCA_964360435.1 uncultured Gammaproteobacteria bacterium | reverse complement strand
TACAATGAGACTGACCTTGAACACGGGAAGGTGGGATACAATACCCCACTCGCCATGTCACTCCTCGGCCTGAAGCTCGGGGAAGGAAGAGAGTCTACCACCCCGAAAGGAAGAGCCAAATTCGACGTCATCGTCTTGTACACGAGCTGGGACGATGTCCCGGAGGATCTCAGGAATAATCCCCTCCTTTCAGGAAAACCTGAGGAGTAGCGGTCATCACCTATAACATTGAACCGCTTTTTTTATTTGGATCCATCACCGCGATCATATAATTCCCCCGATTCGTTTTTAGAAGCCGAATGTTTGCACGCGAATCAACCGAATGAATCAAGACTTGGAAATCAGCGTACTTCCAAAAAAAATCACCTTGATCACGGAGCAGCCACCGGTAGTATTTATTCCAAAAAACATGAACCCAGGAAGACTCATGCGGATCTTGCACGTCCACAACGATCAGCGCCTTAGATGCAAGATTAAAAAGATGCTGAATGATTCGATGGGCATCTGTTCTCTGCTTTAAATGATGGAGTGAATTTTTGAAAATAACCGTATCAAACTTTTGGCGGTACGGAAGATGGTTAAGGTCATGATTCGTGAAGAGGATATTTTTCTGTTTGACATGATGGAATAACATTTCAACACTTTTCCAAGAAATATCATTTGCAACGCACTCCCACGTTGGATGCGCATTCGCAATCTTCACGATATATGCATCGTCGCCGCAGCTTACATCCAGTACGGCCCTCCCACGGAGGTCGCGTGTGATCTCTTTTTGCAGTACACGCGATACCACAAGACGTTGAATCGGCTGAACCGTCCGCCGATGAACAACATATCTCCACCCAAGATGCCGCGCTTCATCAATTTCATTATGAGGCGGATGAAAAGGATAGCGGGTAAGATGCTGTTTTGCTGCAGAATAAACCGGAACATCACACTCCATAACTTGTAGCGGTGTTTGTTTCATCCAGCCACCAACATATTCCGCATCTCGATACGCCAGATGTTGGGGACGCACTGAAGCAATATACGCCAACCCTCGGTGAGCGTACTTCGTATCCTTCGATTGAAAAATATTGACCACTGAAAGCAGTGGCCGAAGCTCGTCAACTTCAAACCCACTTTCTTGACGAACAATCCGCATCGCAGCCTCTTCAAGACTTTGATCGTCTTCATGCACAAACCCTCCTAGCAATTCCCAGCCCCGGAATTTATTCAGTGCATGGCGAAAATAAAAACGTCCGTGGTCATCACAAAGCGCAATAACGACAAAAACGCTCCCTTGCTGGCAGTACTCCAACATCTGCGGAGTCACATCCGTTTTATTAACCACTTCCCGAAGACCGTAAAGGCGCTGGTACGATCCCAAAAGTTTTACGTAAGGATCGTTATTCATAAAAAATAACAGCAATAAACTGGGCGGCTTACCCAATCCTGTCAAATGTAAAATACTTGTAGCCCGAAACCGGAAGATGATAATGGTTTTCAATCACGACCAGGGCAGAATCAAACACTGCCGCCGACCAGTCTAACCCGATCTGGGATGCCACAGTTTTTAACGCGTCCTCATTGGGTCCTTCTAACTCTACATACGGAGGAAGGGACGGCCAAGTGTCAAAGTCAATCATAACGTCACCGAGTTGAAAAGAGTGCCGTTTTTTCTCTTGCGCGCGTGTCAATGTGATGCCCAGCTCCTTCAGCAACGCCTCCGCATGATCCGCGCTATTGATCATGAGCTCGATTTCCCTCGTTCCATCAACAGAACTTTTTTCAAAACACTTAAACGTCAAGAATGTTCCTTTTTTTGTTATACGGATGCGAATATACCTTTTCCCCTCTTGGGCCCATGTTCCAAGAGCATCATGAAAAATGCGTTCACTAAACATTTCTTCTCCATGATCCATTGCACCAAGCTCATTTAATCTTGCTTTCAGTGCCATGGGGTCAATGTCGAGAAAACGGGCTTCGATTTCACGATGGGTTGAATTCATAAATTCAGAATAAGTGTTGATGAACGCCAAGAGTGTACAAGAAATCCGCGGAAAAATCAAGCGATACTTTGTCATTCTTGGCAATCCATGTCATCCTGAACGCAGTGATTGATTTTTCTCGACCGCTTTGCTAAATTAGCATTACCTTATATCAAAACGTAAAATGCAATCTATTGAATTAAATGACCGATTCCGGCACGCGCTAGAATTGATGGAAAATACGAGCACCTCTCTCTTTGTGACCGGCCGCGCGGGAACCGGCAAATCAACGCTCTTATCGTATTTTCGCGACCATACAAAAAAGAACATTGTTGTTTTGGCGCCCACCGGCGTCGCCGCAGTGAATGTAAAGGGACAAACGATCCATTCATTTTTCGGTTTCAAGCCCGACGTGACGCTGCAAAAAATCCGAAAGGTCGAAAAACGCATGGGAAAGAAAAACACCATCTACACAAAACTCGATGCGATCGTCATTGATGAAATTTCCATGGTTCGCGCGGATCTTTTGGATTGTGTGGACAAATTCTTGCGGCTGAATGGTCCTAAATCCACGCGCCCGTTCGGCGGCATTCAAATGATTTTTATTGGTGACCTCTATCAACTTCCACCGGTTTTAACCTCTGCGGACAGGCTCGCGTTTTCCGAGCAGTACGCCAGTCCGTATTTTTTTGCCGCGCGTGTTTTTTCTCCCGAGCAAACACTTCTCTCTGACGCAAACGTGTTCAGCATGGAATTAGTGGAACTTGAAAAAATCTACCGTCAGCACGATGATGTTTTTATTTCCCTCTTGAACGCTGTACGCAACAACACCATCACTGCCGAGGAGCTTGAGCTTCTGGCCAGCCGCTATGATCCCGCCTACGAACCGCCGCGCGACGCGTTTGAGATTCATCTCACGACAACGAACGCGATGGCCGCCGAGGTGAATGCAAAGCATCTTGCGCAACTCAAAGGGAGGCAGAGGACATTCACCGGCAGTGTTTCCGGAAAATTTGAACGCAATCAGCTCCCCACCGATGAGATGCTGGATATTAAAATCGGCGCGCAAGTGATGTTGCTCAACAATGATCGCGGCGGCCGATGGATCAATGGAACAATCGGCAAGATCGTGGACATCACGCGCGATAAAGATATTGAGATGGATGTCGTGATGATCGAACTCCCGAACGGCGATGTCGAACCGGTTCTGCCCTACACATGGGATATGTACGCGTATCGTTTTGACGCAAACAACGGCCAGATCGAATCCGACACCATCGGCTCGTTCACCCAGTATCCGTTTCGCCTTGCCTGGGCGGTAACGATTCACAAAGCGCAGGGAAAGACATTCGATCGTGTGATTCTGGATATTGGCCGCGGCACGTTCGCGCCCGGCCAGCTCTATGTCGCACTCTCGCGATGCACCACCCTCGAAGGCCTTGTGCTCAAACGCCCTGTCGCGAAAAAACACATCTTCATGGATTGGGGTGTCGTTAAATTCATGACGAGATTTCAGTATGCAAAATCCGAAGCCGCGCTATCGCTCGACGAAAAAGTACGACTCATTGAAAATGCGATCGAAAGCGAACAGGCACTTGAGATTGTGTATCTGAAATCATCGGACGTGAAATCGCGGCGCACCATCATCCCGCATGTGGTTGGCGAAATGCAATATATGGATCGTCCGTTTATTGGTGTTGAAGCCTATTGCCTGTCGCGCAAAGCCGATCGCGTGTTTCGGGTAGATAAAATTCTGGAGATGCAGGTAACTCGCGCGGCCCCTTGACAAAGTACCTCATAGGGAGTATACACAAGAGCCAAGCCCGTTGGAATGTCCAACGGGCTTCTGGCAAACACGTTCACCATAGAGAAAGCGATCCTGCATGTCTAGCACATCTGCGATCCAAGTCGGAAATCTCATCGCCGACTACAACCAGATCCGATGCGGACGGCTGCACACCCCATTCCTCCAGACAAAGCCCTGCAACAGACTTCTCCTGTCTTATGGCAATGTCCGATGCGAACGGTGCGACACCAAACACAGTCTCACGGACTTGATGGTCGCCCACGCCCGCGGACGCGAAGACGGCCTCTACCAACTGTTGCGGGCGGCCGAGCAGAAATTCTTCACGGAACGCGCCGAGGAAGGAAAACGGGCACGGATCAGATTCGGCGGCGCCTCATCCACTTCCTGGCCGTGTGACATTCCGAAGTGGTTGCAGGGAAACATCGAGATCTGCCACACGCTCGACCTGCTCCCGCTCTACCTTCCCGAGGCGGACGACTGGTTTCTGGTGGGCAGTAGCCACTACTCGAAGGCACTCCTGTCCGCCATGGGGATGAGTCCGGAAGTAATGATCAGCGAACTCCCGGACGTCTTCCATGGGATCCAGGAACTCATGCCCTTCGATGGCCCCCGCGTCCAGCTCCCGACGGCAGAACTCTGGCGGAGCATCGAGATTTCGCGCCGGTGCTACCTCGGAATGCCACTGGGTACTACTGTCAACTGGGACAGCACGCGGGCGGAGTGGATTGAGAAGGACGGGATCCTCTGTCAGCTAGTGGGGGGAAGCGTCGTCCTGATCGAGACCCGCAACCACCACGCACAGTGGACGGTCCTGATCAGCGGACCCAAGGCTAGATGACCCCATCCCTGGTGTTGCACGTCGCAGCCCAGGGTCGTTTTTTTGATCCGTGGCGGTGTTGTGTTATAATGCTGCGGTACTGAATCGTGTTTTCAAAATTATTCCCCTCATCCATATGGATACCCCAACAAAGAAACATGGATGGCGCAACCAACCCCTCCCACGCCTTGCTATTATTGTTTTGGCGGCGGCGCTTATTGTCTATCTTATGATCCTCAAAACCGAAAATAATCCCAAATTCCCCTATCCCGCGAAAGGCGAGTTTATTCAATCCCCCACGATCATTGAGCAGGGAGATCAAACTCTCGTCGAATGGAAAATTCCTTCATCCTGCAAGTTTAATGAACTCGTTTATTCGCCAAAAAACGATAACAAAAACTGGGGCGGATCTGGCGCGGACTGCAAGACAACAGACAGCACCTCCACCTGCTCCATCAACATTAAAACACTACCCAAGGAAACTGCGTACGACGTTCAAGCAAACAGCAGAGAATGTTCCGACGGACAAACCTTTATCAGCGAGCCGGTTTCCATCCCCCCTGAATCACTCCAGTAAGCCCATGATGTAGTGCGCGATGTCGCCGACGTCGTGTTGCTGTCGAAATATAATATTTTTGACTCCGAAAGTTCGGCAGACCTGTGCCTGCGAAGAGGAAGTCTTATCCCCGATACAAAAAACCTGGACTTTTTTTAGTCGCTGGTCTGTGTGAATCGCTGTAAGGAGCCGCTCGAGATCCGACTCCGGCAAATCAATATTGATCCACAGCGCATCAATCGTTTGATCGCCGTATAAAAATAATTTTGCCTCGGCCTCGAGCGCATTCCGTGCCGTAATCACCGCAACATCCGACGCGCGAAATTTACTCAAAATTTCCGGAAACGCCCGCGGGCGATCCACAATAAGGAGATGGTAGGATTGAGGACGATAAAGCATAAGCGTCAATTTTCGCTATTGTAGCACAAAAATCCGCGATTGCCCACTAGCCAAGATTGCCCACTTCGATTTACAAAAATCGTAAATATGTACTAAAATAAATACATAAATGCTATTCTTTTTGGAAAAAAAGCACAATAACACTATGCGCGGCGAGAATACTCCTATTGAACATCCTCAGGGAGAGGAAACCGGCAAAATACCTCAAACGCCCGAGGAATTACTGGAACAAACTCAAGCGCTTCTTTCTGATTTTCAGAGAAAGTCTGAAGAAGTTGTTGAAGAAGCGGGTGCTGATCAGTCTGTTGACGTCAAAAAGCCGCTGGCAAGCCCAGCGCCGACAAGCCGCCGCTCCTTTTTGAAGGGTTTGGGGGTGGGAGTCGGGTTCGCGGTGGTTGGAACTTCGGCTCGTGTGGCACGCGAGGGTTCATACGAAAAACCGCAAGATGCCCGTGAAGGCAGTGCACTCCCTTCTCTTGAGGAAATACTTGAAGACCCATCGTGCGCCGAACAATTATCCACTGATCAGATGGATACGCTCGCCGTCCTTCTTGACAGCGCGCGTGAAAAAAAGGCGCTGGAGGATATTCTTCAGAGGCCGCTTGAGCCAAACGAGTACCTCGCGGCTCCAAGCGCGGAATCTAAAAAAATGGAAGTTATAGAAATGATCGCCGGAACGACAGCGCTTATGACACTGTCGGGTTTTTTAACAGCCACAGAAAAAGCGTTCGGAAGTGCGGACATTTCCGAGCTTCGTCTGCAAAAAGATCGCGGCGACGAAAAAGCCAAGCGTGCTCTCGATCTTATTGATAATATAGCCGAGAGTTCGAGTACCCTTACCGCATTGAGCACTCTTGTGAACGTTGGAGGCGGAATGTTTGTTGGCGGGAAGATTGATCGGGTTTTCGGATCGAAATGGGTTTCAAGTCTTGCGGTGCCGTATCTTATGATGGTTTTTGCCGAAGATATTCCCAAAAAAATCGGTCGGATCAAAGCGGATCAGATTGCAAAGGCAACCTCGCGGACTCTCTCCGCGTTCAACTCTTTAATGAAACCACTTACGCTTTCTATGAAAGGTGTCTCAACACTCGTTGAGCGCGGGTTTGATCTTAAACAAACGGAGGAACAAGTTTCCATTGACCACCTGTTGTATGATCTTTCAGACGCCGCAGAGCATGGAACGCTGAAGCCGGAGCTCTCTCAAATGTGCCGAGGGATTTTAACGATGATGCGCGCCACGGCGCGAGAGATCGCTACAAGAACCATTTTTTCTTTTACGTCCGAGACACCGGTGAAGGAGGTGTATGCGGGTATTCAAAAAAGAGGGTTTAGCCGCATTCCCATCATGCAATCGGATCGCGTGGATCAGGAACGAACCGAGCTTCCGATGGGGTATGTTTTGAGCAAACAGATTCTTGCTCTTCCGCCGGAGGATCTTGAAAAGACCATCGGCGATCTTGTGCGGGAAAAACCGGAGATTCTACAGCAGGCGAAATTTTTTTACACCAGCGAACGCGCAACAGTGTATGATGTCTATAAGCACATGTTGAATGATCAAGCGAAGATGTCGTTTGTGATTGATCGAGACAGTTTGGAAATCCGAGGGATTATTACGTTTGAAGACGTGTTGGAATTTCTTGCACAGCGAGAAATCCTTGACGAGGATGATATACGAAGCGGCAATGAAAGAGAACACGAAGCGGAAATTCAAGACCGATACAAAAGTTTGCGCACGCAATTTGAGCAGCGTGCGTCCAAAATTCCTCTTACTCATCCGTAACAGAACCATCTGTATGGGAGAAAAGAGTATTCATCCTCAAGATTCGCTGGAAAATTTCGGAAAAAAACCGGATGAAACGCGCGAAGCAAAAGAAACCATTGCCGCGACCATTCACGTCACGTTCCGAGTTGAGAGCGACGAACTGAAGGGAACGATTGCGCAGGATGATTCCAGCAAGCCTCGTAGAAAAATCGTTTTTGTTGATGGGTACCGTTCCGAAAGAGCCAGCGCCTACCGCGGCACTCTGCCAAAAGATGCGGAAACGTGGGTATGCGATGTTGTTCGCGATACGAGGCCTGAAAATGTTCACAAAGGAGCCTTGATGGTTCGCCCCACGCAAAAATTGGAAGGAGAGAGTTCCGTACCGACCGGTGATTTGGAAGCTTGGATACAGAAGAAGGGTACGAGCCACCCCGAGTCGTGGGTACCAACCCTTGGGACTTATCTCTCCAAAGAGGGACTTTCGGGCGCGAAAGTTCTCATCGGCGGCAATCGCCTCTATGCCGTAAAGGGCGAAAGGGCTATGGAGGGTCGACCGACTTACTTCGAGTCCTCGATGGGCGGAAGTTCCCCCTATAAATGGGTTTTTTGGGAAATTCATGACGTGGTGGACGGAACGCCCAAGGAAGTTCTCCGCATCGTTGGCCCAAGGGTCGCAAAAGAAGCGGAAGAAAAGCGATTGAGAGACGAAGCGAAGACAGCGCGGATTGAAATAGGTCACAGGACGCGCCCTGAACTTGACCCGAAGCTGAATCTTCTTTCGGATCGCCTTCGCGCGATCGGGCTCCCCGAAATTACGTTTGGGGAGGAGGGATTCAGTCACCCTATATTGGTTTTTCGTGAGTATACCGATTCCAATTTTCAGAAAGCCGAAGCCGATGTCGCCGCGGCCGAGAAGAAATATGCCGAATTGATGATTTTCGAAAAAGGTGTTGCCGAACTTATACCGCGTATCGAAGCGCTCGGCCTCAAGCATCAAACGAATAAATCTTACAATGAATTTTCCGTTCACGAGGTTGGACCTCCCCAAGCTCGCGGTTCGAGGTATCGAGACACTACTCCAAGATACTCTGGGCGTTTTTCCAGAAATGCCGAAGATCTTGAGAAACTCCGGGTTATAGTGGAGCAGAAAGAGCTCGCGGCAGCCGAAGCCAAGGCGAAAGCCGATGCCGAGGCCGAAGCCAAGGCCGAGCAGGCGCGTAGAGAGGCCGAGGCGGCCGCCGCAGGGTTGCCCTCGGATGTCCGTCTCATGCCCCAGTTGCAGGGTCAAAGGGACGCCAATATCTGGGTCATCCGGCCGGACGGCACGCTTCGCGAGAAGGATAGTGACCGCCCCTGGAGCTGGCGGCAGGTTTTGCCAGGGGAGCTCGTTCTGCAGTGGGCGAAGGACACCACGGCCAGTCCGCACAGGTTCGAGAAGTTCTACGAGCCACCCAAGCTCACGCCGGAGCAACTCGATGCGGTGGCGGCGATCCAGGCCGACCTGGCGGCAAAATACGATGGGCAGGCCGGAATGTCCGGCCGTGTAAGTCCGCCGGTTGGCAAAGGTTGGGATTTCGCGCCTCCAGCCGCGCCCGCCGCGGCGACCGAATCCTCCATCACTGGAGCCATCAGCCAGGAGGATATGGCTGCCAAACTTGCCGCGCTTCAGGAGAGGTTCAAAAAGAAAAAATGAGTTCTAACCAAACATATTTATTATCGAGGGCGATATGAAGCAGACCGATTCCCCGATGTAGCCGTAGCCTTGCGCTGACGCGTTTCGTCTCGCGCCGCCCGAGGGAACATACCGGGAAGCTCTCGCGCGGCATGCACATCGCAGGATCCACGCGATCTCCCCGCTTCGATTGTCAAGATTGCTGTATAATAAGGAAAAATTCATCTCTGTAACCCGCCCACGACAATACTTTAACGATCCAATCGTTCGATCACAATTTATCGTTAACACAGCTCCTATGTTGAAGAAAAGCATCGCCACGCTGGGCGTCCTCGCCCTCCTCCTCCCGACCCTGACCATGGCCGCGGGGGGAACAAAGGTGTACGAGGGTAGCGGCCGCATCACAGGCACGGGCCTTGGTGCGGTAAAGTTTGAAGGAAAAGGAACCCTCAAAGTCACCGGAAGCGGGACTCTCACGGTTTCCAAGAACGCAAAGGTGACGGTGAAAGGAAAGGGAACGAAATCCGTTATTGGAACCACTGTGACGTATACCGGTTTTGATGGCACGGCAACAGTCAAAGGAAAAAGCGTGACCGGATCGCTCACCGGCACCGTGAAGACCTGCAACATCAACGGCAAGGGAAAAGTCACTACGGAAGGGGATGGGAAGATCACGGCTCGCGGTTGGTCTGTGAAGAAAACCACTCCAAAGACCACGACTCAAACGAAGTAACGCAGAATCTCTCAAACATCCCGGTATATTCCGGGATGTTTTGTTTTTCCCATCGGCAAAAAAAGGGACGCTCACAAGGAACGTCCGATCACATTTCCCTCTCCGCCTCCACCGCCTCCTGCATACAGGCCTGAACCGCCGGCGCGATCTCCGGCACGACCGAGTAGCTCATGATCTTATCGCTCCGTTTTTCCCACGGAAGGTAGACGGTATTCGAGATTGCGACCCCGAGGACATCGGGAAAACGCACGATGTTCACAAACGCATTCCCCGACAACACCCCGTGGGTCACGATGATCAGCAGACCACGCGCACCGGACTCCACCAAGATCTGCCCAACGTCCATGGAGGTCTTGCCGGTGTCCATCTCATCGTCGTTGATGATGCACAGACACCCCGTAACAGACGTCTCGGGATCACGACACCCTGTGACACGCGTCTCGTTGAAGCTCGGGCGCTTCTTGTTGTATCGAATGAGGGGAGCTCCCAGCGCCTCGGCCAATCGCGCGGTTCCGTCCTCCCGCCCGGTATCCGGGCAGATGACCCGCTTGGGCGCAGTTCCCCACTCCTCCTTGCAAAAGATCTCCCGCAACGCCCGAACCTTTGCCAGCAAGGCGTCCACAACCCGCACCGGGAGCGGATCGAAGAACAGTGCGAGTTCCAACGCATGCGGATCCACGAGGATGACGTGGGTAACCGGCAGGGTCTTGAGGAACTCTGCCATGATCCTTGCCATGACCGCCTCACCAAGAACCGTCTCACGCTCCTGCCGGCGAAACCCCATGAACGCCAGGACGACGATCACGGACGCTGGCTGCTGTCCATGCTTCATGAGATTCTGGACACATCCCAGGAGCCCCCACAGGTCGAAGTAGTTCCGCTGAACCGACCGAGGCGTGCTTTGAACAAGCACGATGTGGCGGCCATGGATGTTCTGTCCGGCCAGCGAGTAGTTTGGCTCGCCGTCGGAAAACTCGGCGATGCTCGGCTGACCAAGCTTCACGCCCAGCGCCTGCGCAATCTCGGTTCCGAGCTTGCTGCTTGCACGTCCCGAGAACACGAGGATATTCGACATGACCGCACCTCCGGACAAGACTTCCCTCTCAACGAACTCCTGCCCTTAGCGTAACAAAACTAGCCGCCACGTCAATACGGGACAAAAACGTCGCTGTGAAATTTTTTTCAATCTTCCGAACGACTGGCTTTTTCCCACGTCATCATAAACAACATCTTCATCAGCGTGACCACTGTCGAACTCTTGATGATCAACCCAATGGGCTCGATGGCATTCCACACCAACCCCACCTCGTCATCATAAATGTAAATTTCGGACATCACATCCCATTCTTTTGGAATGAGGCGGGTCTCGCGTTTCTCGCACGCATCATTACGATGAATCCGTTCATAAATTGACTTCGAAACCAAAGAACAAACACTTAAATTATTTTCCAGCCGCGTTGGGATATAATATTCTTCCTCAAAATTTTCAGAAACAAAAAATGTTTTACAGAATAAATCATGCGCGGCTGGTCGAACTTCGAGAATGGTGGAGCCCCGCGTCGCTCCTAGACTCCGATTTGCCACGGTCAAAAACGCTTCCCGACCTTCAATCAGCATCACATCTGGCCGTTCATCATTTTTTGCAACAAATGGAAGGAGTTGAGGAATTAAATCCTCCACCTTCCATCGCAACTTTGCAAAATTCTTTTGTTTATTGATGGCGATCCTCCGTAGATGATCTAAAGAAGACGGATGAATAATCCGTCCTCGGTGAGTCACCTCCTGATCCACAAGTCCCTCGTGAATCAGCTTTTTAATCGCCCGATACGCGTCAATGCGATGAATGCCGGCGTTTTTTGCGATGTCGCTGACCCCTGAGGGGCCTAACCCTAAAACCGCCAAGTAGCACTTTGATTCATTCTGACTCAATCCTAATGCTTCCAAAATCGCCGCTGTTTTCAGCTCACGGAGCATGTTGGACATAGTGATTTCATCGTACGGGAAGCGGGATCACCTGTCAATACAACTGTACAAAAAACGTGAATATCTTCAAAAATGGCTTTCTTTATTCAAAAAATGAAGGAATTTCTGAAGGATGCCCCCCTACATCTTTACAAACAGCTTTCGGCATGGGCGAGCCCCCTTCGTCTTGACAATCTTCAAAGATTTGCTAAAATTCTTCCACTGTCCATGACCATGGGCAGTCTTCCTAACGCATATGAAAACTCTGGAAGGCAGAAAAGTCTGCCGGGAGGCTCATCAAAAATGCGAAAGCATCTCGCGATCGCGGCGGCATTCATCCTGACTATCTTCGGTTCGCGCGCCGTTCAGGCCACAACCATCGAAGTTCCTGGTGACGTGCCCACGATCCAGGGCGCCATCACGGCCGCAACGAACGGGGACACGGTTCTCGTCGCCCCCGGGACGTACGTCGAGCACGACATCTCGTTCGGCGGCAAGGCGATTCGGGTCACGGGAACCAACCCCACGGACTCGGTCACCGTGGCCACAACGGTCGTGGACGCGGATTCCCTCGGACGCGGATTCGTGTTCACCAGTGGCGAGACCTCGAGCGCGACGCTCGCGGGACTTACCGTCAAGAACGCGTACTACGCGAGCGCATCCGGCGGCGGCGCATATGTGAGCAGTGCTTCCCCGACGTTCACCTACGTCGTATTCCGACGCAACGTGGGAAAGGGCGGAGCTGGCGTGAAGCTGAACGACTCGCTGTCGCGGTTCACATCCTGTGACTTCCTGGATAACGAGACGATCGCCGCCTATGTCGGCGACGGTGGAGCTGTGGACTTCTCGAACGCTGACCCCGTCTTCACGAACTGCCGATTCGTGGACAACACGAGCTGGCAGGATGGCGGGGCGATCCGGATCGCAGGAAGGACGCTGACCGCGACGGATTGCGTCTTCCGAAACAACTGGGCGCGCTACAGCTCCGGCGCCGTCCACTCGCCGTTCCAACGGACGCTCACCTTCACGAGGTGCACCTTCGACAGCAACGACGCCGATCAAGCGGGGGCAATCGCTTCTGCGGGGCCGATCACGATGACCGACTGCGATGTCATCGGGAACGTTTCGGCCGCAGATGGCATCACGAACTTCGGATCAACCTTCGCCATTCGGGACTGCAACTGGATCGGCAACAGCGCGTACGAAGGAGGTGGCGCGCTGTCGATCTACGGGACAGCGACGGGCACGATCACGTGTTGCAGGTTCGATGGCAATTCCAGTGCCATGAAGGGTGGCGCTATCCAGTTCAACTGGCAGTCGAGCGGGACGGTCAAGAACTGCCTGTTCGAGAAGAACACGGCAGGAAACGGCGGCGCAATCGCTGTGCTCGAGTCTGCGAACGTGACCCTGACGAACGTCACATGCGTGTCGGATACCGCAACGGTTTCCGGCGGAGCGTTCTACTCGAGCTCGACCGCCGTCTCCACAGTGAAGAACGTCATTTTCTGGGACAACGTTCCGAACGAGATCGCGGCGCTCAACACTCCGGTCGTCACGTACTCCGACGTGGAAGGCGGCTACTCGGGAACCGGCAACATCAACGCCAACCCGAAATTCGCCACGTACCAGGGACTGGAGTACGTGCTGAACGCCGGCTCGCCATGCATCGACGCCGGTGACCCGACGATGAGCGACCAAGTGCACGACTCGCATCCGCTCTGGCCTCCGCAGGTTCCGAATGGCCAACGCGCAGACATGGGCGCCTATGGCGGCCCGAGCAACGGCTGCATGTACCAGTAGAGCTCCGCCTCGGAGCTCCTCACGGCACGGGCGTCATCTGACCCCTGCCGACCCCACCGTCTTCCATAAAGACGGTTCTTTTTTTACGACCGTACTACCTTCGATACGGCACACCGTTATTTTCCGTACAGGGGATAACATAATCTTCGTAAACCCAATCCTCGTCGCATGCCAGCGTTTCATCAATGATATTGCTTTCATCCATGAGATTTGAAAATTCCGCACGTTCGCCCACAACATCCACCGGCTGCGCCATTCGATTTCCACGGATGGTCATCGGCTTTTCTTTCTCATGAACAACAATGGCGCCGTGCGAATCTTTAATGATATTGTTTTCGATGCGCTGTGATCCGCCGAGCTGATTATCTATTCCCTCGTGGCCGCAACGTTCGACGACGTTGTCGTGAATGAAGGACTCCGACCGTCCGGCGCTAATACATCCCCAAAGCGCGCGGACGATCGTGCTATTTTTCACCTCGTTATTTTTTCCTTCGAGCGCAAGGCCGTATTTGGAGTCGTAAAGTTTAAGGTAATCCACCGTGCTGTTTCCGCCCAGCAGCGCCAAGCCTTCCCAGTCCGCGTAACTCGGCGCTGCATCGCTGGACTTCAAAATCACTGGCTTCTCGCGGATGCCGCGAATATCTGTACTGCCAAAAATGGCAACGACACTATGTTTTTTTCCGTAGGCTTTGAGGCGCGTGGGGTCATCGTCGTTAAATCCGTCTGGCGGCATTTCATCGCCACGGCCGCTCGTGTCCACGTGTGCAGTGACGGTGATTGTTGTTCCCGGCTCCATGACCACATCCCCCCAAACAAGAACATCATGGTCAATGGCAATATCTCCCTTCCAGACAAACTTCCCAATATTCCATGCGCTCAGGGTTCCTGTGACCTCGCGCGTCAAACCAAATCGGACAAACACCAGAACTCCGATTGCGAAAACCAATAGGATTGCAATCACACCAATAATGCGCTTGTAAGATATTCCGACTTGCAACTTCATGCTTTTGATGCTAAAAATTATGGTCTGTGTGTGCCAACCCCAATCCGGAGAATATTGAGATGGACGCAAGCAAACCGATCATGCCCGATGGCCGAACCTACCACTTGCAGACCCGCGAGGGCGACATCGCCCCATCCTGCCTGCTCGTGGGTTCACCGGAACGAGCGGAGATGATCGCAGCTACGATGTTCCAAGACGCCGCGCAGGTCGGCGATCACCGTGGCCTCAAATCCTACACCGGACATATGGAGGGTGTTCCGATCTCGGTCGTCACCACGGGGATGGGCAGCGCGTCAACCGGAATCGTTCTTCCAGAAGCTGCCGAGTCCGGCGGCAAAAGGTTCATCCGAGTGGGTTCCTGTTCGACTCTCTGGCCGAACATTCAGCCCGGAAGCTCGGTCATCTGCACCGGTGCTGTCCGACTTGATGGCGCAAGCGAGAACTGGGCGCCGATCGAGTATCCCGCCATCGCCGACTACACCGTGGTGGGCGCACTGGCCGAAGCAGCGATCAAGCTCAAGCTTCCGCACGCCATCGGGATCGGAGCCACAACCACCTGCTTCAACGAGGGGCAGGCGCGACCGGATCTGGACGGCTACCTTCCACCGCGCCTACGGACCCTGCACGACGAACTCGTCGCCAGAAACGTGCTCTTCTACTCCATGGAAGAAGCCACGCTGTTCGTGTGGTGCACGACCCATGGAGAAGGATTCCAGGCTGGCGCCGTAGACGCTGTCTACGGCAATCGTTGCACCGGAGCATTCGAGATCCGAGGCGACGAGGAAGCCGCGCAGATCGCCATTCGGGCAATGATGATCCTGCACGAGCGCGACCCGCTCTAGCACCCGCCGTCTTATGCACAGACGGTCTCTTTTATTATATGCCCGTAATACCCCGCGACTCGGCATGGGGTCGAGTTCATCTTATATCCGTCATACGGTCTTCTTCATCTGGACGCTTTCAACTTTCCGCTCACTCCTTCGATGCTGTTTGTAAAGCTCCCTTGCACCTGACTGATCAACTTTTCCGCGTCAGAGCCAGTCAACTCTGAAGCTTCGCCCGATCGGAAATCAACAGCCTGCACCACCAAGCCCTGATCCTCAAGACGGATCTCATAAACCATGACATGCTCGGGTTCCAAATCCGCGGAAACGCTTGCTTCGCTCGCAAGATGTTGCATGGAGTCGAACGTTTTCAAGTCATTAAATGCCGCCTTTTGCCGCGCGCCAAATTTCGGATTTTCCTTATTGATCACCACGCGATCAACAGCTCCGTCGGCGTCTTTGTCAAAAAAGCGCATGGCGGCGTCATCGCCTTCATGGATAAACCATTGAACCGTTTTCTCATCAAGGGAGTATCCAACGGTTGTCACGATCTTCCCGTCCGGAGATTGCAAACGTCTCACCGGAGTTGCGTTCATGTTCCCCGCCTGTCCTTTTTCCCTCGCCGCCGCAATAATATTTTTTTCATACTCCGCCGCCCTTTGCTTGAGATGCTCGATTTTCGCCCGAACATCCTCCTGTTCGCCCTTCTCTTGCCCAAGAACAAACTCCGCTCCTAACAGCGAAAGCAACGTTGACAACGCCGCAATCTTTCCGTATTGTTCGAACTTTTTCCAAGTGCTGATTTTCGATTCCGACGAAGATTGCGGCCCCATCGGTTCAAACCGTTCCATATGTTTAGATGTTTATTATGATCCCTGTATTCTATCACACCAACTGAACGGAAACCAGCAACTTGATTTTTCCAAATGATCCGTGTATTTGCGCTCGCAGTCATACTCGCCCCCGCTGGCAATGGGGTTTGTATGACCACAGGAAATCAAAAGGCGAGTCGTATGACGGATTAACTATGACTTCCAGCGACAAAACCGGTGGTCCAACAGAGTTGAAGACTGTATCCACCCGACGGGCGGTCAATGTTTAACACATCCCCCACGAGGTAGAGATTTGGAAAAATGTGCGACTGCATCGTTTTGAAGTTGACTTCCGAAAGCGCAACACCGCCAGAGGAAACGACGGCCTTATCCGCGCCAAGCAACCCCTTGACATGAAGCGGAATTGCTTTGAGGAGCGCGACGAGTGCTTTTCGGTCTTCGCTGCCCACGCTGTGATTGGGGATGTCTCCGTTGATGTTCACAAGTTGAAGAATAGCGGAAACGATTGCCGTGGGGATCAATCGGCTGAGCGTATTTTTCAATAATTTATTACTCATCGTGACGAGCAATGATTGAAGCTGTGTTTTTAGCTCACCGTGATCAATCTTTGGGAACAAATCGAGCATGATTGTCACCTCGCCGTACTTGATGTACTCCCCAATATCTCTGCTCATATTCAGAACCGTTGGTCCGCTGATCCCCACATGCGTGAACAACAACTTTCCTTTTTGTGATGATTGTTTTTCGCCGTTGCGAAACGTAGTGAGCTTGACGTCCTTGAGCGTAACGCCACTTAATTTTTTTGTCCACGCGTCTTTGAGTGCAATCGGAACAAGAGCAAAATCGTTGTGGATCATCGCATGACCAATTTTTTGAAGCCACTCAAATCCCTCGCCGGTCGAGCCGGTTTCCGGGCGTGATACCCCGCCGGTTGCAACAACACACGAGGTTGCGGTGATCACGGCTCCATTTTTAATCCGGATGACGATGTGTTTTTGATCCGCGTCAACCGTAAAACCTGCAACAGGTGCGTTGGTTTGAACGTGCACGCCGCCCTCTTTCATATAGTTCACGAGCACATCCAGCACGGACTGTGCCTTGTCGGAAACCGGAAACACGCGTCCTTCAGCCTCCTCCTTGGTTACCATTCCGCGACTGTGAAAAAATTCGAGCGTGTCTTCAACATCAAATTGGGAAAAAGCAGAATGCAGAAATCGCGCATTTCGTTTGTACGCCGAGAGCATCGTGCGCAGAACGGGTTTATGATTGGTGAGATTGCACCGCCCGCCGCCGGAGATCAACAATTTTTTCCCGAGCGTGAGATTTTTTTCGAGCAACAACACCGATCGTCCACGCTCCG
>CAYHVQ010000023.1:0-17563 GCA_964360435.1 uncultured Gammaproteobacteria bacterium | reverse complement strand
AAGCTGGCAAAACAGATTCAAAAAAATATTCTTTTGACGATCGGCGCGCAGGAAGATAAGGAGGCGCTTGTGGATCGCATCCGGGCACTCCAGCAACTGAATGTTCGGCTGTTCGCCACCCAAGGAACCCATCAATTTTTAGCTTCCCATGAGATTCCAACACAGCTGGTGTATAAGGCATCGGAGAACTTGCATCCGAATATTCGGGATTATCTCTATCAGCGGCGATTTGATCTCATTATCAATATCTCGCGAAGAAAAAACGGCGAGGAGTCGCAGGAAATGACTGACGGTGCGTTTATTCGCACGGAAGCTTTGAAACAGAATACGCGACTCGTTACAGACCTTGAGGTCGCGCGCCAGCTTATTGATCACTTCGTTCATCAGCACTCCGGATGAAAACCATTCAAGCGGCATGGGAACGATGGATCTTTCGAGGGATTCTTTTTGCGGTCATTGTACTTGGAGTCGGCTATAATGTTGTGACGCCGCCGTGGCAGTTTCCGGATGAGTTTGGACATTTTGACTATGTCCGTTTTGTGCAAGCCGAGCAGCAGTTTCCTTCTTATGAATTCCGGACGGACTCGTGGGAATATCATCAGCCGCCGTTGTATTATGCAATGCAGGCCGCCATGACATGGCCATTTCTCGGCACTTCGATTCCAACGCAGATGTTCGTCGGTAGGGTTTTTTCATTGTTCATTGGCCTTGCAAGTATCGTGGTCGCGAGAGCATTTTTGAAAAAATTATTCCCGAGCGATCTGTGGAATGTTGTCTTTGGGACCGCATTTTTTGCGTTCCTTCCGATGAATCTTTACATGATGAGCGGTATCAATAACGACGTGGTTGCAAATCTTTTTGGTGCCCTCGTCCTTCTTGCGCTCATGGTGCTCGTTCAGCAAAAACATGCTTCAAATCGGAATCTTGTGATATTCGGAATCATATTAGGATTATCCTTGCTGACAAAGGTGACGCTCTACCCATTGAGTTTTTTGGTTTTTTCTATTGGATTGGTTGTCCTTTGGCGTCGCGGGGAATTATCATTGAAGCGCGGTTTACTTGCTTGTGTTCCAATACTTGTGATTGCCGGGAGTTGGTGGGTTTGGAATGTGGTGGCGGTGGGTCATCCATTGGGGTGGTCAAAGATTCAAGCGTTTAATGATTTGATGAAACGCGAGGATTGGATGAACCCTTCCGGTATTTGGGATTGGATTTCAACCTGGGCGTATTCAATGATCGGACGTTTTGATTACTTTAATATTGCAATCGTATTTGAAAAAGGGTATGCGCTGTTCGGTCTGATTTTTTTTGTGGGATTGGTGGGACAACGGTGGGCATGGAAAGAGGCATCTCGAGAAGAGCGGAGATGGTTTGTCCTTCTGTATGCGATTGTGATTCTCGTCGTTTCGGAGGTTTTTTACTACAACTTGACGGTCTATCAGCCTCAAGGCCGTTATGGCTTAGTTGCTTTATTGGGATTGGTCGTTTTTGTGACAATCGGATGGCGAGCGTTTGTGAAATTGTGGCCAGTTGTCATCCAATGGGGTGTGTATGCGGGCATCATTGGATTTCTTCTTTTTATCAATCTCTATCAGATTCGCGCCATGCACAGGATTTATAGTACACGGGTTGCGGATCAGTATAAGTTGGATGAAGAATATCTTCACAATAAATGGGTAAATCCGCAGAAGATCGTCATGCTCCAGTCTCCCGCAGGACTTACCTTTGATTTGCTTCCAGCTCAGCTCACGGCTAAGTCCGTTTTTTCCCAGAATCGTTTTTCCTCGGATGAAATTCAAGATATTCGCATCACGCTCATTGCGCCGCAAGCGGGAGACGTGTGCTTAACGTGGCGGACGACGTTTGAGCGCGAGTTCGGAAAACATGATGAGGAGTGCATTGGGTATCCCCAGGGAGCATCCGAGGCGCAGTTCGCATGGAAAAAGCCGCTCCGTCCGATCGTGATGGGAGAGCTTCAACTTCGGTTCCCCTCCGCGTGGGACAAAGTACAACTCAAAAGCGTGCAGGTGCGCGTGGATCGTGATGCCCACTGGAAATCTCGCCAGCCGCGCTGGAACTAGCTCAGCCATTGTTGAACAAGCGTAGTCGCTTCGTCGGCATTTTGAACCCATTGAATGCGATGATCCCGTCGAAACCAGGTGAGTTGTCGTTTTGCGTAGCGTCGCGTGTCTTTTTTAAGTTGCTCGACGCATTGTGGAAGGAGTGTGGTATTGTGAACCGCGGGGATCAACTGTCGGTATCCTAGTGCGCTCATCCCCGGACAGTCCCAACCATATTGGCTCCCAACCGCTCGAACTTCTTCCAGTAGGCCTCGATCCATCATATCATCCACACGCGCATGGATGCGATCATAGAGAATCTCGCGCTCAACTTGCAATCCAATTTGAAGAGTGTCGTAAATCGGATTTGATCGCTGTTGCTTGCGAAACGATTGTCCCGTTGCTTCAACCACTTCTAGTGCGCGGATCAGGCGACGTTTATTATGGCGATCAATGACCTCCGCGGTTTCCGGATCAAGTGCCGCAAGTTTCTGAAATAATATCTCTGGCGATATTTTTTCCCAATCTTTCCGTCGGTCTGGATTTGGAGTTACTTTCGGGATTGAAAAATTATCAACGACCGCCTGAATATATAATCCTGTTCCTCCAACAAGAATCGGAAGTAATACTGATTTTTTGATCAGCGCGTGCGCGGCATCTTGAACCTGTGCGAGCGTAAAGGTTTGGGTAGGATCAAGGATGTCCAGCATTTCGTGGCGAATGCCATCCCGCGCGTTTATGGGGAGCTTTCCGGTTCCGATATCCATGCCTCGATAGAGCTGTCTGGAGTCGGCAGAAATCACGAATCCGTTGAATTTTTTTGCTAATATTAGAGATAAATCGCTTTTACCGCTCGCGGTCGCACCAACAATTGCAAGGAGTTTTTTGAAGAGGGTTTTCATGAAAGACTTGACAATTATTTAAAAAGTGATCATATTGTGGGCAGGAAACGTGGGGAAGTGCGGCGTGCTTTCCTAACTTATACGCCCTGCCAAAAACGGGGTTTTGAGAAAGGGGGGGGGCGCAATGCGCATCCTCATCAGCGATGACGAGAGCACGGTTCGAGATGTGCTCCGTGAAGGTCTAGCTCTTCATTTCGAGGACGCCGAGATCCGCACCTGCGCTTACAACACCGAGGTTGTGGCTATCCTCGGTGGGTGGCTGCCGGACGTCGTGCTCCTGGACACGCGCCAGGAGGTCAACGGCATCGAGCTCGGCGGGGCGCTTCAGCTCCAGTATCCGAAACTGCGAGTCATTGCGATGTCCGGAATCGGAGATCGTGACACGGTGATGAGCGTACTCTGTGCTGGACTCGGAGGGTTCCTCCATAAGCCCTTCAATATCATGCAACTTGGTGAGTTCGTGACCTCGACGCTTTTCGTCACCAACTTCCACCCGTAACCATGCGACGTGCTCCATGGTTCTTTTTTTACTGCGAACGTCCGACCAGTCCAAAGTCTTGCGCTTCCGTCATCGTTACATTGACAAACGACCCCGCCGTCAGAGGGTGGTTGCTGGAAATTTTCACTTTTTTTGATGTTGCTGTTTTTCCGAGGTATGTCGTTTTGGATTTCCCTTCAACAAGTACACGAACCGTTTGCCCGACCATTTTTTTATTTTGTTGTAGAGCGTATTTTGTAACGACCGCATTCAAGATTTTTTCGCGGCGAACTTTTTCCACCTTTGGAACAGTGTCGGCCCAACTCGCCGCAACCGTCCCGACTCGGGGAGAGTATTGCGCGGTGTAGGCCATGTCGTACTGAACCGTATCATAAAGTGTTAGCGTGTCCTGGAATTGTTCCTCGGTTTCTCCGCAGAATCCGACGATCAAATCAGTGGAAATCGCCGCGTTCGGCATGACCGATCGGATATTTTTGATGACGCTTAAATAGTGCTCGCGGGTGTATTTTCGATTCATGGCCTGTAGAATCTCATTATTTCCGGACTGTGCTGGCAGGTGAATGTATTGTGGAATCTTTTCGTGCGAAGCAATTGTCCGCAGGACGCTCGGCGTCATGAAGTTGGGGTGCGAGGTCATAAACCGTAGCCAAAAATCTCCATCGAGTTTGGCGATGGCGGCCAGGAGGTCGGAAAAGTTCCGAACCGGATGATTTTTTTCTGGATTGATGTAGGCGTCAATCGTTTGGCCGAGAACCGTGATTTCTTTATAGCCGCACTCAAGGTATCTCTGAATTTCCTTGATCACTTCGGATGCCGGACGAGACAGTTCCTTCCCGCGGGTATACGGAACGGCGCAATAGGTGCATCGCTGGTTGCACCCCGTCATGATCGGAACCCATGCAGAGAACGCTGATTTTATTTTTGGGGCGATCTTGAAGTAGTTACTCGAGGGAATCACATCTTCGGTTTCCTTCATCTGTTCGGCAATGAGCTGGGGGAGTTTTTCCATCTCCGGGACATTAAATAGAATATCAAAAATTTCTGAAAACTGAGGTTTATCGCCCGGAAGGACGCAGCCGGAAAGCGCAAGAAGGATCGGCCTTGTTTTTTTCCACTCGATCCATCGTTTCGTTTTTCCGTGGATGCGGTCAATGGCGGACTGGCGAACCGAGCATGCAACCACCATGATGAGATCCGCCTCCATTTCCGAATGAGTTTCTTCGTAATCTAACGAGTCGAGGATAGCAGCAATGCGTTCCCCGTCGGATTTATTCATCTGACACCCCAATGCCCAAAGAAAGTACTTTTTCTTATATTCTGTCATGAGCGCGTCCGTGCTTTCTCGGCAATCTCGGCAATGAGTTTTTCTTTTTCCTGATCCGTGGTGGTTTTTTGCCCGCGCTCGCGGATGGGTAGCGTGTTGCCTTTAACTTCCTTTTCTCCAAAAACAATGGCGTATGGGGTTTTTCGTTTTGCGCTATTACGAATTTTTTTGCCGACAGACTCGTTCGATTCATCCAGAAAGACGCGAATATTTTGTTGTCGAAATTCCTGCACCAGTTTTTTTGCGGCGTCAAGATATTTTTCACTCACCACAAGAAGATCAACTTGAACAGGGGAAAGCCACAGGGGAAATGCGCCAGCGTAGTGCTCAATGAGAAATCCGATCATCCGTTCATGCGTGCTTAGCGGCGCACGGTGAATCACAAGCGGCATTTCATCTTTCCCATGCGAATTGGTAAATTTGAGGTCAAAGCGTAGCGGCTGGGAAAAATCCACTTGATTGGTTGCAAGCGTAAATTCTTTTCCGATCGCGCTCCAGATTTGGACGTCAATTTTTGGTCCATAGAACGCCGCTTCGCCCGGCACTTCGACAAAATCGACATTGCCATTTTTCATCGCGCCTCGGACAAGCTCTTCCGTCTCGTTCCAAAGCTCGGCGTTATCCACATATTTCTTGCCGAGTTCTTTTGGATCGTGCGTGCTCAAACGCATGACATATCTCTCGATACCGAATAATTTGAAGTATTCAAGATAAAGGTTGATGACGTTCATAAACTCTCGCTCAAACATCTCGCGGGAGATATAGATATGTGCATCATTCATTTCAAGCGAGCGGGCGCGTAGGAGTCCGAACAATTCTCCGCTTTTTTCATAACGGTAGCAAGTTCCGTATTCAGCGACGCGCAACGGCAAGTCGCGGTAGCTTCGAGGTTTGCTGGAGAAAATCTTGTGGTGAAATGGGCAGTTCATCGGCTTAATATAGTAGCGAACGCCCTCAAGTTCCATCGGCGGGTACATGCTGTCGGCATAATAGGGGAGATGTCCGCTTTTCAAGAACAACGATTCTTTGGTGAGATGCGGAGTCCGAACGCGAACATAACCCGCGCGCTGTTCGACCTCTTTTGCAAGCTGTTCCAATTGTTCGATGAGTTCGCCGCCATTCGGGAGCCAGAGCGGGAGTCCGGGACCGACCTCTTCATCAAATACAAAAATTTCTAATTCACTTCCGAGCTTTCGGTGATCCCGTTTTCGTGCCTCTTCCAGAAGTCGCAAATGAGTTTCCAGTTTTTCCTTCGTATCAAATGCCAATCCATAAATACGGGTCAGCATGGGATTGTTCTCACTGCCACGCCAATACGCACCCGCCGTGTGCGTCAGCTTGATTCCTTCTGGGTTAATCTCCTGAGTGTTCTCTGTGTGATGACCTCGACACAGATCCGCAAAGTCACCAACGGTATAGTAGCTGATTGGGGATTTTTCCTCTGCAAGATCATGAATCAACTCCAACTTATACGGTTGATCCGCGCTGCGCCTTCTCGCTTCGTCTGGCGTGACCTGCTCACCGCGGAACGCGTGATGACCGCGGATTTTTTCCTTCATGAGTTTTTCTAACGCAGGGAGATCCTCCGGCTTGATTTCGCGTGGAAGATTAAAATCATAATAAAACCCATTTTCAATGACCGGGCCGATGGCAAATTTGACTTTTGATCCGAAATAATCAAGAACCGCCCACGCAAGCAGGTGGGCGCAGGAGTGACGGAGGGCGTATAATGGATCAGTTTTTTCCTGTGACATCGCCCTCTAGCGTATCGTTTTTTTTCGGATTTGTCAATTGCGGCAGAATTTCTATTTCAATGTGATCTTCGAGGGCGGGGGTACGAAAGACCCAAAACGGAGAAAATCGGACGTTGACATTGAGGACGTTTTCAAAACGGGAAAATGCGGCGCGAACGTCCTGTTGATCCTTATTTGTAAGTTCCTTCCGGTCGAACATGGGATGCGCGAGCGTGGGAGTCGCCTGACTGGTTGCCGTAACTTTCAGTTGGGCTCGACGAAGATCCGTCCTCACGGAATCCACTTCCACTTCCGTAATACTCACCGAATCAGGGATCAGTGTTGTATTTTCCGAAAGTTTTTTTGAAAGTTCAGATTTTAGGAATTCCTGAATGTCGTCACTTGAAAAGGCAGTGCCAATGGCTTCCACCTCTATAGTTGTCGTAAACGACGAAACCTCATCGCCGATTTCGTGGTCGGTTTTTTCGGATAGGACATTTATCCACACCGCATCGGATCGAAGCGGGTTTGCAGATTCCGTGTTCGCAAGAATCGCGGAGAGTTCACGAAAAGCCTCGCTCTTGATTTCCGTCAGCAATTTCTTGCTTGCGGAGCTAAAATCCCCGGCCGTCAGTTGTTTTTTTTCTTGGACACCGCCTTCCATGGCGACATCGCTTGTGGCAAAAATTTGAGCCTGAATGCCTGGCCACAGCGCAACAATCGTAAATCGCGATGGACCGATATTTCCTTGTTTACCGAGCTGATCGGCCTTGACATTCACCCGTACGCTTCCGCCAGCGGGCACGGTGACAGTCTCCTGGGTTCGAAAGAGGACGCCTTCCGCGGAAAGTAGGCGTGTTGTTTGGACAAGCGGCTGCGGCTGGCCGGTATGATTCTCAATGGCGACCTGGCCTCGAGCATAATCGTCTACGAGCGTTCCGGTAGCATTTCCTTCGTAGGTTTTAGTCTGCTTCAGTGTTGTGGAAAGCACCGCACCCCCAATAACTTTATTGTCATCCGCGCCTGTTGGAGACGATTCTGCATCGGCCTGCAGATCCTGAATGGTGATGGATGTGGTTGCTGTGACGGTTTCTGGTCGGAGCATGACCTCAATGACGGTTTTTGTTAATGAAAAATAGAAGATCAGAACAAGCAAGAGCCCGCTTAGAATCAGAAAACCAATAAGGAGGTTGCGCTGGGCTTTTTCAATTTTCGCGCTTTGCAGGCTCATGCGTTTAGTGGCTAATATGAATTTTTTCTCCACCGATAATTTGTTCGATTTTATTCTTCACAAGTTCATTATACGCAATAGACGTCTGTGTCACAATACTCTTCGTCTCCCCGGACTGTTTCAGATGAAGACGAATCTGGTAGTCGCCAGGATGTTCGTCAAAAACGGTTTTGAGCCGCGAAAAAATTTCCTTATGAGCGTCTTGCGGAAGTGTAATCGTCATCATTCCCTGAATTCGGTGGCGAGGAGCGTTTTTTACTTTTTCCTTCAAGTTGGTGAGAATCTGTTCGTCAATGGGCCACGCTGCATTGGCGAGGAGCTTTAATTCACCGTCCTTGTCGCTCAATTTTCCGCCAGCGACAACGAGTGCGCCGTCCTGCCATACCGCGGAGGTTTCTTTCAACGTGGATGGAAATACGACCACCTCAAGAGATCCGGTCGTATCCTCCAGAGTTACAAACAACATCGCCTCCTGGTTTTTGGTTAAAATCCGCTGAATACGGGTGATGACTCCTCCAACCAATGTTGTTCCGTTTCGGGGTTGCGATGTCAGCTCCTGACAGGGAATTGTCACGCGTTCGAGTTTTTTCATCCATGGGTCAAAGGGGTGGGCGGAAACGTAGAGTCCAAGCAGCTCTTTTTCCCAACGGAGTTTTTCGTTGACATCCAGCGGTGCTGTTGAGGTCAATCGTAGAACCGGGGAGTTCTCCACCGGCATCATCCCGAAAAGATTCGTCTGACCATTTTCGCTTTCCCGTTGGGCGGATTTTGCAAAGCTAAGTAGAGCATCAATATTTTCCAAAATGATTTCTCGAGCGCAAAGCGTATCAAGCGCTCCGCTTTTTGCAAGACTTTCTAGGGATTTTTTGTTGAGATCATTTGTTTGAACGCGGCGAACAAAATCTTCCAGGTTTTTGTATGGCCCGCGCTTTTTGCGTTCGTCAATAAGAGCGCGAACAATGCCCTCACCGACGTTTTTGATGGCGCGAAGTCCGAAGCGGATACGTGGCTGTTTTTCCGAAAGACTTTCTTTGACAACGGTAAAGGTGGAAAAACTTTCATTGACGTCCGGTTGAAGCACGCGGATGCCCATCTCTTTTGCCTCCTGAACTTCCAGCGCAATCCGCTCGATGTTTTCCACATCGCTCGTCATCAGCGCGGCCATGAACTGCGCGGGATAGGATGCTTTTAAGTAGGCTGTCTGGTAGGAAATCAGGGCATAGCAAGCTGCGTGTGATTTATTGAATCCGTAACGAGCGAACGGCGCCGTAAACTCGAAGAGTTGGCGGGCGATGCGCTCGTCAATGCCGTTAGCAAGACAGCCGTGAATAAATTTCTCCCGCTGTTCCATGAGGAGACTCTCAATCTTTTTTCCAATGGCCTTGCGTAGCACGTCAGCTTCTCCAAGCGTGAATCCAGCAATATCGCGCGCAATTTGAAGAACTTGTTCTTGATACACCGCAATCCCGTACGTTTTTTCCAAAATTGGCTGGAGCTTTGGGTGAAGATAGGTGATTGTCCGCTTGCCGTGTTTTCCGGAAATGTAGTCGGGGATCAGCTCCATGGGTCCAGGGCGATACAATGCAACCATAGCAATAATATCATCCAGTTCTGTTGGCTTGAGCTCTTTAAGATATCGCCGCATCCCCGAACTTTCTAACTGGAAAATTCCCATGGTTTCTCCTTTTTGCAGAAGTCGAAACGCTTTGCGATCATCGAGGGGAACGTGGTCAATGTCAATCTCTTCGCCAGTTGTCTTTTTGATAATCGCAATGGCGTTTTCTAAAATGGTCAGGTTTGTGAGCCCGAGGAAATCCATTTTTAAGAGTCCGAGGTCTTCTACTGGATGGAGGGAATATTGGGAAATAAGCGTTTGATCGTTTTGGGATGCGTATTGCAAAGGGACGTGTTCCATGAGGGCTTGCTTGGTGATGAGGACGCCGCAGGCATGGGTTGAGGCGTGGCGCGCCACGCCTTCTAGCCTGTGGGCGCTATTGAGGAGGGCGCGGCCTTGCTCGTCATGCGCGTTTAGTTCCTTGAGCTCCGGAACCGTTTTTAGCGCCTCATCTAAGTCTGTAAACATCGGAATAAGCTTTGCAACGCGGTCGCAGTATGTGTAGGGGAGACCCATCACGCGGCCGACATCGCGAACAGCGGCTCGAGCGGCCATCGTCCCAAAGGTGATAATTTGCGCAACATGATCCTTGCCATATTTTTTTTCGACGTAGTGAATGACGTCATCGCGCCGGTCATCCGCAAAGTCCATGTCAATATCCGGCATGCTGATCCGTTCTGGATTAAGAAACCGCTCAAAAAGGAGGTCGTAGGTTAAGGGATCAATATTGGTGATGTTTGTCAGATAGGCGACAATGCTTCCCGCAGCGGATCCGCGGCCAGGACCAACCATAATGCTATTTTGCTTTGCCCAGTTGACAAAATCCTGCACAATGAGAAAGTACGATGCGTACCCGGTTTTTTCGATCACGGACAGCTCATAGGTAAGGCGGTCAAGAATTTTTGGAGCGATATTCGGAGGAGGCGTCGCAGGAAGTTCGTCAAAGGATGGTGGATTAAACACAGACGTCGCGTCGGGATTTGTGTATCGAATGGAAAGTCCATAATAGCAAAGTCGCTCCAAATACTCTTCTGCAGTTTTCTGGTTGGGAACATTGAAGTGTGGCAGTTGAATTTTTCCAAGCTCAATTTCCACATTGCAACGTTCCGCGAGGCGGACGGTTTCGTCTACAACCTCCGGATGATCCAAAAATGCTTGACGCATCTGTTCCTCGCTCCAAAAAGAATAGTCGTCATTGACGAGGGTATAGCGATTGGAATCATCTAAGAGTTTTTTGGAACCGATACAGGTTAAAATGTCCTGGGCTTCCGCGTCTTCCGAGAGAATGTAGTGAATGTCATTTGTTGCAACCACTGGAACGCCGCACGCTCGGCCAATGCGCAGCAGCATGTCATTCACTTCAGACTGGTGCGGGACAGAGGGTTTTGGTTGAACTTCGAGGTAAAAACGATCAGATTCAAAGATGCGCAAATATTTCTGAAGGACGTCCGTTGCTCGTTTCTCGTCGTAGGTGTAGATGGCCTGCGGGACCTCTCCGGTAATATCCCCGGACAGTGCAATAAGCCCGCGGTGATGCTTTGCAAGAAGTTCTAAGTCAATTCGCGGACGATAATAGAAGCCGTCCAAAAAACCTCGTGATGAGAGGATGAGAAGATTGTGATAGCCTTCGGTATTCATCGCAAGAAGAATCAGGGAGTGCGTCCGTTCATCAATCCGAGCTCGTTTTTGAAACATCCCGTTTGGCGCAATATTTACCTCCATGCCGACGATCGGCTTGATCCCGGCCTTGACTGCCGCTTGGTAAAATTCAATCGCGCCGTATAATGCGCCGCGATCCGTCAAGGCAAGCGCAGACATTTTTAACTCTTGTGCGCGTTTAACCAAAAACGGAATCTTTGGGAGGCCTTCCAAAAGGCTATAATGACTGTGGGTATGAAGATGGACAAATCCGGTCATAGTCGGCTCCAGTATAACAAAAAAAACTCTTGCGTACTATTATTGATTGAAGGCCCTGGGGATTGTTTATGATTTCCTTTTTCGGGATTTTTCGGCTTCTGCGCCGTTTGGTTTTCGGAAAAAATCAAGGATGGAGCGGATGCCGTGGGCAACCGTCTGCAGTTGAGCAGTGGAAACGGTCAGTTTTTGCTTTAGCGCCTCAATGGCATTGAAGGTATCCTGCACCGCGCTTCGTGTTTGCGTCAGAATCTCATTCGTTTGCCGCGCGATATTCGCGATGTAATACAGGATCCAAACCACAAACCCCGTGACGAGGAGCGCGCAAATTGCAATGACAATATTCAGAACGTCGTCGCTTGTTGTAATCATTTATTTATTTTAAGGTTAACAATATTATTATAGCATAAGTTGAAGCAAAGAGGGAATTATGGTACAGTAGGGATGCTATGGCAAATGGAGAATTATCAGATAGAGAGCTGAAGGTGAGTTCATGGTGGGTAACCCACAAAACCCTTTTGCACAGGATTTTTATTGGATTTCTTGTTGTTTTTTGCGTCGTAGTGTGGGTCGGTTCCTTGATCCGCTGGGTTGCGCTTGGATTAGATTGGAGGAATTACCGCGCAGTCCTTCTCTCGCTTGCGAGTGCGCCGACTCCGATCGCGGCGATTCGCCAACAGCGCCTTCCAGTAGACCTTCTTGTGGAGTCCGCGGCATTTGTCCCAGCTGGCGGCACGCGTCGTTATGATTTTGTCGCGACGATTCGAAATCCTAATGAGCGATGGCTCGTCCAAAATATGACGGTCGCGTTTTCTGCGGGCGGAAGAGAATATCCTGTTGAGCAAACTTTTTTTATTCTGCCGCAGTCTATCGCCGCGGTGACAAGTTTCAATGTTCAGGTTTTGTCGTCCAGCGTGGCTCTTTCAGAGGTTGTTCCCGTGATAAAAAATATCCAGTGGAAGCGGGTAGATGCAAAAACCACCTGGCGAGATGTTCGATTCGGGGTGGATGATCTTCAACACGGTCTGCTCACAAGAGAAAAAGATGGGAAGCCGACCGCTCCCAAAACATTTGTTTCCGCAACAATTACGAATCAAAGCCCGTATGATTTTTGGAGTGTGCGCGTTCCGATTTTGCTTTATGATACGGGCGGAAAGCTGATTGCGGCGAATGTTCAGAATATGGCGGAGGTCAGATCTTTTGAAGAGCGTCAGCTCAACGTCCAGTTTCCGTATGTTGTCAATAATATTGCCCGTGTGGATGTCCTGCCGAGTGTGAATATTTTTGATTTTGCCAATTACATCGCCCAACAGGAAAAAGGAGGTCAGCTTCCTTAATGAAGTGGCTATTTTTCCTCCGCAAAATTGACGGCATTCTTTTGGGGGTGGCGATTCTACTTGTGATGTTTGGCATTGCGACGCTTTATAGCATTGCCATCAACGGAGCGACCGAGGATCTTCTTCGGGTGAATAAACAAATAATGTTTGCGGTGACGGGAGTGGCGCTGGCGATTGCTGTTTCTGTTGTGGACTATCGCATGTACGGAGGGTTTAGTAATCTTTTTTACATTCTCGCCGTTCTTTTGCTTGTCGGGGTGCTTTTTTTCGGTGCGGAGATTCGAGGAACACGAGGCTGGTTCGTTGTGGCGGGCATTCAACTGCAGCCGGTGGAATTCGTGAAGATTTGTTTTGTTGTGTGGTGGTCGCACTTCCTCCTAAAAAATTCGCATCGGTTTCGCGAGTGGCCAACCTTGCTCTTTGCGGCGCTGGCAATCGGATTGCTTGTGGGATTGATTCTGCTTCAGCCGGATCTGGGTTCTGCGCTGGTGTTGGTTGCGGTGTGGGTCGGAGGGTTGACGCTGACGAATATGAGCTGGCGGCAATGGATGGTTTTAGGTTTCCTTAGCATTTTTGCATTTTTCATCGGATGGAATTTTGTTCTGGCGGATTACCAAAAAAGCCGCCTCACAACATTTCTTCACCCAACAGAAGACCCGTTGGGGGAGGGATATAATGTCGCACAATCCATTATTGCGATTGGATCTGGAAAATTTTTTGGTCGGGGATTGGGACTTGGGTCGCAGAGCCAGCTCAATTTTTTACCGGAGCAGGAAACGGATTTTATTTATGCCGTGATTTCAGAGGAGCTTGGATTTATCGGCGCGGGTCTTATTCTTATACTTTTTGCGCTACTTTTTTGGCGAGTCGTTGTTCTCATGAAACACGCACGGGACGATTTTGCCGTCCTCCTCGCGTTTTCGATCTTGATCGTGCTCTTTTTTCAGGTCGTCATCAACGCGGGGATGAATCTTGGGATTATGCCGGTCACAGGGATTCCTTTGCCGTTTTTGAGCGCCGGAGGAAGCTCTCTTGTGAGCACGATGATTTTAATTGGCTTGTTGGAGAGTATTAAATTACGCGAAAAAAAGACCCTGGGCTCCTGACCTCACGATGAAAGCCGCACATTGCGAGTCGGGGATTGGGTATGATGCTTTCGCGGGACATAACAGACGAGATTGTCTTTCCATTCCGCAACAACGGCGACAATGTCCTTTTTAAGAACAGTGAGCTTTTGTGAGGATAGTTTTTTGTTATCCAGCGCATCAAGTTGAACTTTTGCGCACGCCTCGTCCATCAAGTCAATTGCCTTATCCGGATAATAGCGGTCACGGAGGCATTTTCCGGAAAGCGTCACCGCCGAACGGATGGCCTCATCGGTAATCATCACGCCGTGATGCTGTTCGTATTTTTGTCGAATCCCGGACAGAATGCGAACTGTCTCCGCCGCGGAGGGCTCACTAATATGAATGGGTTGAAATCGGCGCTCCAGCGTAAGATCGTTTTCAATATAGGCCTGGTACTCTTTTTGGGTTGTTGCGCCAACAGCTTGAAGCAAACCGCGCGCAAGTGGCGGTTTCAAAATATTGGCCGCGTCAATTGCGCCGGTCGCCTCTCCCGCCTCTGCAAGCGTGTGGAGCTCATCAATAAAAAGAATAATGGAACGATTGGATCGAACGATTTCGTCAGTCAGTCCTTTTAACCGTTTTTCGAATTCCCCGCGGTACTTTGTTCCGGCAACGAGGCTTCCGAGATCTAAAGAAAGAACACGCTTGTTCTGAATCACGCTTGGCACTTCTTTTGAGACAATTCTCTGCGCAAGCGCTTCGACAATCGCGGTTTTTCCGATTCCAGAGGGGCCGATCAAAACCGGATTATTTTTTGTCCGCCGCGAAAGGATTTGAATGACGCGATGAACTTCCTTGTCTCGACCGACAACCGGATCCAGCTCCCCGCGTTCTGCCATTTTCGTCAAATCCACGGAATACTGCTCAAGAATCGGCGTTCCAAATCGGCTATGTCTTTGGGTTCCATCCGGCATTGAGATTTTTTGTAAGTACCAAAACGCAATGCCTAGTGTTGCGATGAGTCCCAATAGTCCAATGGAGGTAATCTGCGGATCCATAATGCGTTAAAGAAAACGTTTGAGTTTCATAAAAAGAAACATCAAGAACCCCATTGTCACCGTAAGTCCGACAATAATCCAGAAATCGAGTTCAGATCCGACGAATGGTATGTTTTGCGCATTGATGCCGAATAGTTGGCTGAAAATCCCCATCGGAAGAAGAATGACGGAGATCGCCGTCAGCATGCTCATGATGTCGTTAATGCGAAAGGAGATAAGCGAGGAGTTGGTTTCATGCAGAACTTCAATTTGTTCTTTCGCATTTTCAAGCATTTCCCAAATTTCTTTGGAGTGGTCAAAGAGGTTGTTGAAATAATCCCGCTCCTTAATATACATTTCTTGCGGATTTTTCCCGGCCGCAATGATTTTTTCAAAAACTTTTTGGTGGGATTTCAAAATTTTTCGTAAATCCGTGATGTTCCGACGAATGATGGAAATTTCCCGCACCATGGCCTTTTCTTTTCCAATGAAAATATTTTTTTCAACATGGTCAATTTCATTGTTGATTTGTTCAATGATCGGGAAGTTTGTATCCTGAAGGCGGGAGAGAATTTCGTAGAGCAGGTGTTCTGGAGCGACAAAGAGACGACTCCGCATACGGGTATTCTGTCGCGCAAGGTGGACGATTTGATTAAACACATCCAGTCCGCCGTTATGGATGGTGACGAGGTAATGCTCTCCAAAGAAGACTTGCAGCTCAATCGGACTAAACTCCCGTTTTTGTACATCCAGCGTGGGGTAAATCATGACCATAAAGAGATGGTCGGCATACTGATCTAAGCGAGAGCGGTGGGTTGGCGTCGTCAGCTCTTGAAGGTCGAGTGGATGAAAATCAAATTCACGATCCAGTTCTTGAATCTCCTCGCTGGTCGGCGCGGTAAGGTCAATCCATCGAATGTTGTTTTGTTTGATTTCTTGTTTACTCACATTCCTCCCCTTAATTGTTCGGTGAGTATACCATAGCTCTAAATAGATTGCGAGTGCAAACAAAAAATGATATAATTGCTGTATCGCATAAAATCAAAATGAGCCAATTTTCCCTAAGTCCGAGCGAACAGCAGCGCCTGGAATCTGAAAAAATTATTTCTTCAGAGGAAAAGCGGGGTTTTGGTATTTCAGAATCGGAAAATCTCGACGAAAAATCCTCTGAAAAAAAGGTTGAAAAGTCTGCGGATGCGACATCGTCTCCCACGCAGCAAGAATCCAATGGCTTATTACAACGTCCGTCTTCTTCTGTTCCGGCTCCCGCGGTATTAGAGCTTACGCCTTTAGAGTGTGAGGTGGATGCTGTGCTTGAAGAAGGACTAGTGCAGGTCTACGAAACTTTGCCGCCTGAAAAAAAAGAACATTTTCAACAGCAGGGGCGGTCGTTGGTCAAAAAAATTGAAGAGGCCATCCAGAAGTCAAATTTGAAATTGAAGCGCCTTCTTCAGTGGATTCGAGAGTGGTTGAAAATCATCCCGCACATCAATCGTTTTTTTCTTGAGCAGGAATTAAAAATCAAATCTGATAAAATTATGGACATTGCCGAGCGGGATCGCCGGGAACGGATGCTATGAACGTAGATATTTTTTCATTGGCCTTTTTTTGGACACTCTACGCAATTGCGGCAACAGCCTTTTTATTGCTGGCGCTTTTCGCTTTGCGCCATTTTCTTCGATGGGCAAATTTGGAGCCGCTCTCGCTTCGCAGTCAAACGATCCGCGTTACGGTTCCAAAAAATCTTGATGACGAGGAAGAACGAAAGCGGCCGCTAAAGGATAAGTTGGCCGCGGCCGAAACCATGTTTTCAACGATCGCCGGCCTTGCGCCGCAAAAGGGGGTAAAGGCTTTTTTGTACGGACGGAACGACAATATCGCATTTGAAATCGTCGCCGATCACGAAGGTTTAGTGACATTTTTTGTTACCGTTCCTCACCATGTTGTCTCTTATGCGCAGCAACAGATTCTTGCGCAATATCCGGATGCGCACTTGGAAGTTGTTGAAGACTATAATATTTTTTCTCCGAACGGCCACATTGTGGCAGGATATTTATTATTCAAAAAACCGTATCTCTTTCCAATCAACACATATATTGACAAGGAAGTGGATTATTTGAATGCGTTGACAAATGTCCTGGGAAAGCTCCAGCCCACGGAAGGCGCGGGCATCCAATTTCTTATGCGGAGTACGAAAAAACGCTGGCAAAAGTGGGGAACGAAGCTCGCGCGGGAAATGCAAAAAGGCAAACCGCTGAAGAAGGCTCTACGCGCGACGGACAACAACCCTCTTAAAATTGCGCTTCGGGGGATGGGGGAGGCTCGTAATTTTGTAGAATCAAAAACCCCAGAGTCCCAGCAGCCAAATCGGTCACCGTATCAACTTTCTCCGATGGAGCAGGAAATGGTAAAGCGACTGGAGACAAAATCATCAAAAGCCGGTTTTGAAGTGAATATCCGTGTTGTGGTGTCCGCGAAAGAAAAATCAACTGCGGGGCAAAATCTCCGCCGTATTTTGGACACGTTCTCACAGTATGGTGGATATGAATATGTCAACGGATTTCGCTCTGTCGCCAAGGGCGAGAGCAAAAAATTGATTCACCAATTTATCTACCGCGCATTTGATCCGCGTCAGGCCATGATTCTCAACACAGAAGAAATGGCGACGCTTTACCATTTCCCGCTTGCGACGACTGAAACGCCCAATATCCGCTGGCTTATGGCGCGGAAAGCTCCGCCGCCGGTGAACCTCCCAAAGGACGGTGTCATTCTCGGAAAGGTGACGTACCGCGGGAATGGAGTCAAGAATTGCGAGCTCCAATGGAAGTTGGGGAATCTGAAGCG
>CAYHVQ010000022.1:0-18330 GCA_964360435.1 uncultured Gammaproteobacteria bacterium | reverse complement strand
TTCGGAACAAGATTGCCCTTGAATTTTAGGGTTTTCATTCGGGATTTGTTCTGGTACCGCGTACGGGAATCGAACCCGTATTTCCACCGTGAGAGGGTAGCGTCCTAACCGTTAGACGAACGCGGCAAAGCTAGAAGTATGCTACCGGATCTTGCCAAAAGTTGCAACTCTCGGTTAAGATGGGTCTATGAAACCCAAGAAAGTTGCCATTGTGACTGGAGCGACAAAAGGACTTGGCCGCGCAACCGCCGTGTTTTTGGCATCGCGGGGATATGCTGTGGCGGTCAATTACCGTGCGAGCCGCGTGAACGCCGAAACAACGCTCCGTGAGGTCGAAAAAATCGGGAACGGGATCCTTATACAGGCGGATGTTACGAAACAATCCCAGGCGATCGTGGATCGGGTGATGAAGGAGTGGGGGAGGGTGGATGTCCTCGTGAACAACGTGGGGAATTTTCACTACAAAACCCTCGGTCAAACAACTGCGGAGGAGTGGAATGAAGTGTTTGAGAGCAATTTGACATCGGTTTTTGGGATGACGCAGGCCGTCCTTCCGATCATGCGAAAACAGCACTTCGGTCGGGTGATCTGCTATGCGGCGGCGGGTGCGGACCGCGGCATTACGCGCGCTCGAACCATTCCCTACGACATCGCCAAGGCTGGCGTTCTGGCTCTGGTGCGGCACCTGGCGTACGAGGAAGCGGCGCGGGGGATTACAGTCAACTGCATTTCGCCCGGGGTGTTGGAAACAAGCGTCGCAAAACAGGGGATTCTTCCGCCGATTGGCCGATATATCCAATTCGAGGATATTTTAAGAACCATCGCATTTTATCTTGACTCCCCTGCGGTAACTGGGGCAAATATCGAGGTTGCAGGCGGTTGGGATCCTAGGGTGTTGACAGGTTTTTGAAGTCGGGTATAATGGATTTAGCACTCTCTATACTAGAGTGCTAAATGAACAATTTATGATGACCGACCGGCAACAATATCTTTTTCAGGAGCTCGTCGAGGAGTACATCCTCGATGCGAAGCCGATAGGTTCAAAGTTTTTAGCAGAACGCCTCGGCGGCCTTTCTTCCGCTACCATTCGCAATGAAATGGCAGCGCTGGAAGATGGTGGATGGATGACCCATCCGCATACGTCTGCAGGACGAATTCCAACCGAAAAAGGCTATCGGTATTATGTGGATTATTTGATGAAGCCGGAGGCGCTTTCTGCAAACTCCCGTCAGAATTTTCAGGCGGCGGCAAACCATTCGGAAGATTTTACGACTCAAGTCAAGCAGTTTGCGAAATCCGCATCGGATTTCGCAGAAGAGGCCGTCGTCGTGGGATTCGGCACAGATGAATTGTATGTTACGGGCATGACTCATCTCCTTCAGAAACCGGAATTTCGGGAAGAAGACCGGGTGGTGGATCTAGGTCTCATGCTGGATCATTTTGATGAGGTCATTCAGAAGTTGTTGCCGAGTGTTGAATATGTCCAAATTCAGGTGGGTCGAGAGAATGCATTTGGGGCATCGTGTGCGGCAGTGATGACAACTCTTCGGCCTCGCCACGGCAAGACGGCGTTATTTTCCATTCTTGGGCCGATGCGAATGAATTATGCTCGCAATCAGGCCGCCGTGGAATTTGCCCGAGAACTTTTTCATCATTCTTAAATGGTATCATGACGCAGCCGACATCTGAACCGCATCCGTCCGAAAACGACTGGGAGCATCAAGCGCAAGAGTATTTAGACGGATGGAAGCGAGCCACCGCGGACTATCAGAATCTTCAAAAGGAGACCGCCAAGGAGAAGCAGGAGATTGTTCAGTACGCAAACGCGAATCTTCTTTTATCCCTTCTGCCGGTTGTGGATCATTTCTCCATGGCGCTGGAGCATATTCCGGACGATCAACAACAAACATCATGGATGACCGGGATGCAGCATATTTATCGGCAGCTCCTCGAGGTCTTGAAATCTGAAGGTGTGGAAAAGATTGAAACCGTTGGTCAATCCTTTCATCCGGATCAGCACGAAGCTGTGGGAAAACGAAAGGAAAAGGGAGTCCCTGCGGATCAGATTCTTGAGGAGGCGCGCGCCGGTTACCTCTATCATGGCAGGATTATTCAGCCAGCCCGTGTGATTATCGCGGAATGAATCATTACAATAATTTCTAACGAATATTTTATGAGATCACTCATTCCATTCGACGAATTTGATCGTTTTTTCTCGAATTTTCCGCAGATGTCCATTAGTGGGTTTGTTCCTGCGATGGATGTCTATCAGACCAAGGATTATGTGATCGTTGAGACGTCGCTTCCTGGTATGAAGCCCGAGGACGTGAATGTCGTGATCGAAAACGACATCCTCACCATTCAAGGATCCATGGAGAAGAAAACGGAGGTGGATGAAAAAGACTATTATCGTAAAGAAATTCGCTCCGGCGGGTTTCATCGTTCCGTTGTTTTGTCGGTTTCTGTTCAAGGGGATCGCGCGGAAGCGGAATATGCCAGCGGTGTTTTGAGAGTAAAGATTCCGAAAGCGGAGCATGCCAAGCCAAAAAGCATTACGGTGAACGTGAAAGAAAAATAGTGGCGTGATGCCGGATGTCGCGCCGGCAGATGACGCGACGTCCTCATTAACCCATTACTTCAGCGAATTTTATGGCAAAGATCTTAGGAATTGATTTAGGAACAACCAACTCTGCGATGGCAGTGATTGAAGGAGGAGTTCCGAAGGTTCTAGAGAATAAGGAGGGGAATCGGACCACACCGTCCATTGTCGCAATGTCCAAAACGAATGAACGGCTGGTCGGGCTTACGGCAAAACGGCAAGCGGTGACTAATTCGGAAAATACGATTTATTCCGTAAAACGGTTAATCGGCCGCCGGTTTGATGATGCGGAAGTTCAGCAGGACGCCAAGACGTTGCCGTACAAGATCGTGAGGGCGGGCGACGGCATCAAAGTAAAGATGGGAGAGAAGGAGTACACGCCCCAAGAAATTTCCGCTATGATTCTTCAGAAATTAAAGGCAGATGCCGAAGCGCGTTTGGGTGAAACGATCACCGAGGCCGTCATCACCGTTCCGGCGTATTTTAGTGATTCCCAGCGTCAAGCAACAAAGGATGCGGGAAAAATCGCAGGGCTGGAAGTTCGGCGGATCATTAATGAGCCAACAGCCGCTGCGCTCGCCTACGGATTTGACAAAAAGAAGGATGAGAAAATTGTTGTTTATGATTTGGGTGGCGGAACATTTGATGTTTCGATTTTGGAAGTTTCTGCAGACACGGTTGAGGTGAAGGCAACGAACGGTGATACGCATTTGGGCGGCGACGACTTTGATCGCCGGATTATTGATTGGATTATTGAGGAGTTTAGAAAGCAAGAGGGGATTGATTTAGGTCGCGACCAGCTCGCGCTCCAGCGGCTTAAAGAGTCGGCGGAAAAGGCAAAGCATGAACTATCATCCACGGAAGAAACCGAAATCAATCAGCCGTTTATCACTCAAGGACAAGCGGGTCCGGTGCATCTGGTGATGAAAATGACGCGGGCGAAGCTTCAAGAGCTTGTTCAGGATCTTGTGGAGCGAACGCTGGAACCGTGTCGAAAAGCGATGGCGGACGCGAAGCTCACAAATGGCGATCTTCATGAAGTGGTTTTGGTTGGCGGGATGACACGCATGCCGTTGGTTCAGGAAACCGTGGAAAAATTTTTTGGCAAAAAGCCCCACATTGGCATTAATCCGGACGAGGTTGTCGCAGTTGGAGCGGCTGTGCAAGCAGGCGTGTTGCAGGGAGATGTGAAAGATGTTCTTTTGCTTGATGTGACGCCATTGACGTTTGGATTGGAAACCCTTGGGGGCGTTCGGACGCCACTCATTGCGCGGAATACGACGATCCCAACATCGAAATCGCAGGTGTTTTCGACGGCAGCGGACAATCAAACGTCCGTGGAAATTCATGTCCTTCAGGGAGAGCGGGAGATGGCCGCAGATAATAAATCATTGGGGCGGTTTATCCTCGATGGGATTCCCCCGGCGCCGCGCGGAGTTCCACAGGTGGAAGTAGCGTTTGATATTGACGCGAATGGCATTTTGAATGTCAAAGCGTCGGATAAGGCAACGGGAAAGAATCAATCTATCCGCATTGAGGCATCTTCTGGGTTGTCTGCAGATGAAATTGAGCGGATGAAAAAAGACGCGGAACTGCACGCGGAAGAGGACAAAAAGAAAAAGGAAGCCGTGGAAATCAAAAATACGGCGGAGACATTAATCTTTACAACAGAGAAGGCATTGCGCGATGCAGGCGATAAGATCACGGCAGAAGAAAAAAAGCCGATTGAGGAAAAGCTCGAAGCGCTGAAAAAAGTGAAGGATGGAAGCGATTTGGAAGCCGTCAAAAAAGCGGCGGAGGAATTGGGTCTTGCGGCGCAGAAAATTGGAGAGAAATTATATCAAGCCCAGCAGGCCGCATCAGCGGCGGGAGCGACAGGAACGGCGCCGAATGCACAAGCTGAACAGCCAAAGCAGGGAGATGTGGTGGATGCGGATTTTGAGGAAAAGAAATAGCCGAAAGGTTTGCCCAACCTGCGATGTTGGCGTACAATAGAGGCATGCCCTCAAAACCAACACTAACCACGTCACCCATGTCAAAACAAACATCGTATTCCGCTGTTCCGCGTTCTGAACTTTATAAGGAAGTGGTTCTTGGAACCATTGGCGCGGGTTTGAGTCTTGCGGGATGGATTTTTCTGCAACAAGTTTTTCGAGTATCCTTTCATGAGTCTGCACAGTCCGGGTTGACGCTTGGGTGGATTCTCGCAACGGTTGGTGTTTTTGTCCTGCTATTCTCTCTTGTTGTCGTTGATGCCGTGACCATTTCTCGCTATCGCGTCATTTTTTTCCTCATGGTCGTCAATGCGCTTTTTGTCTTTGCAGGTTTCGGCATTACGCTCTATTCGCTCGGAGGCCTTGCGGTGATGATTGTTGCATTTCTCTTGCTGACGGAAGCGATTCGGCGAGAGGCGAAAAATCAGATCCATGTCCGCGTTTTTCAGAGCTCAGAGAATGGATTGCGCACAACCGTGCTTCTGTTTACGATTGCGCTTTCATTTCTGTATTTCGGTGTTGTCTCGATGCGTCCGGGCGGAAGCCAAAAAGTATTGGACGATATTGGTCGCGCAACCGGATCCGCCGTGAACACGGCTTTTCAGATCCAATTGCCCGGGTATGATCCGAATATTACATTGGATGAATATCTCTTGAAAGTTCCGGAAAATTTTGGCGGATTGTTGGAGAGTCCTGCTGGTGAGACTTCCGGACAAATTTCGGAAGAGATGCGCAAGCAGATTCCAGGCGAAGGGCTGAACGAACAGGTCATTCCCGAGGCAGTGTCGGAGGAGATGCGGGCGGCGGAGGTCGCCGCGTTGCGCCAGGCGTTCAATGAGCGGCTTGGCATTGACGCGAAGGGGACGGAAATTCTGTCGGATGTTTCGATGCAAATTGCCCAAGCGCAAGTGGATCGTTTTCTTGGACCATACCAAAAGTACCTGCCGCCGATCATGGCTCTAAGCCTTTTCTTCTTACTTGGTATTTTTACTCCTGTGTTTCGTCTGTTTATTCGAGCGGTGAGTGCCGCGCTCTTTTTTCTGCTCGTGCGCGTGAAGTTTATTCATATTGAAAAGGAATCGGAGCATGTGGAGGTTCCGACGTTATAGCGTCGTCTCAAGTTATGTCAAAAGATTATTATAGTATTTTAGAGGTTTCACGAGATGCATCCGCCGAGGAAATAAAGAAAGCGTTTCGCAAGAAAGCGCATGAACTGCATCCGGATAAGCAAGGGGGAGATGAGGCAAAGTTCAAGGAGGTAAATGCGGCCTATCAGGTGCTTTCGGATTCAGAGAAACGCAAGCAATACGACCAATTTGGAGCGACGTTTGATCAGGCTGGCGGCGGATCTGGCGGCGCGGGTATTCGGTGGGAGGATTTTGTGCGCCAAGCGGGATCTGGCGGCGGATCGCAAGGTTTTCAGGGCGCGGATTTTGATCTCGGCGATATCTTTGGAGATTTTTTCGGTTCGTCGCGGTCGCGAAGTCAACGGAGGGTTGCGCGGGGGGAAGATATTCAGGTTGACGTTGAGGTGACGTTTGAGGATGCCGTATTTGGGACGACAAAATCGTTTGAGCTTTATAAAATGGTCAAATGCTCGGTCTGTCGTGGTAATCGCGCAGAACCGGGAACGCCCATTGAGACCTGCGCAACATGTCAGGGAAGCGGTGTTGTTCAGCGAATTCAGACAACGCTTTTGGGGCAAATGCGCACGCAAGCCGTTTGCCCGAGTTGCCAAGGCGAGGGGAAGATGGCAAAGGCGCCGTGTCGTCGGTGTTCTGGAGGTGGTGTTGAGCGGTCGAATGTTAAGATGGATGTTGCGATTCCAGCAGGGATTGAAGATGGGCAGTCCATTCGGTTGTCCGGAGAAGGGGAAGCGGCGCTCGGCGGCGGGGTGTCCGGAGATTTGTATGTCCGCGTTCGAGTTCAACGATCGGTGGAGTTTGAGCGCGATGGGGCGGATGTTTACTCAACGGTTTTTATGACCTTTACCCAAGCCTCCCTTGGCGCAAAAATTGCCATTCGGACGCTTGATGGCGAAGGAGTGCTGAAAATCCCCGCCGGTACGCCCTCGGAAAAAATGTTCCGCCTAAAACACAAGGGTGTCATGAAACTTCATGGCGGCGGTCGCGGAGATCACTTTGTAAAAGTTCAAATTAAGATTCCATCACGGCTCTCGGGTCGAGAAAAACGTCTCCTGCACGAACTCTCGGAGATCTGGGATGCGTAAAGCGGTGGGGTTGTTCATTTTCCGAGCGGGAGCAGGTAAGAAGGATTCATGCGCTTTATCCACACCCTCTCCCATCCGCTTTCATTTTGTGGTATAATCAGTTTGTCCTCCCATATTGTTAACGCCCGGAGGGAAAACAAAAAATGGAAAATGTTGCAACAGAGCTGACAACGGCCGCACTCTCTACGAATGTCGCGGCTCAACCTCTTCATGTGGTTGCGAATATTGATTGGGCAAAACCCACATGGGATTTATTTATCATCCTGCTGTTTCTCATTGCGGTTTTGATCTACGGCGTTTCCTTAGGGCGCGACCGTGTGATTACGATTCTGCTTTCGACGTATGTTTCGATGGCGGTCGTTAACTACGCACCGTTCCTAAAAGCAGGCGCTGCAGAAATTAACATCAATGATATTTTTGCGCTTCGTTTGACCAGTTTTGTAGGCGTTTTTGTTTTATTGTTTTTTCTGCTTTCGCATTCTGCGATTGTGAATACCGTTGCTTCCAGCGATACGAATGGACGATGGTGGCATATTATCATCTATAGCATTCTTCAGGTCGGGCTTCTGGTTGCTGTCGTGCTCTCCTATCTTCCGGAGAGCGCACTTGCGGTTATTTCACCAAATACGCGAACGATCTTTTTGGGTGATTGGTCTTTGTTTGGTTGGATTCTTGCGCCGGTTCTTGCGATGGCAATCCTTAAAGGGGGAGCTCGAAAACGCCGTCGCCGGATGCGGGACGATGATGACGAGGATGAATAGCTGTCATCTCAAAGGGATTGCTCGGTTTTGATGTCTTCCGTTTGATCAAGAAGCGATTTGACGTCTCGGATGGATTGGACATGCATAAATTGTTGGCGCAGGCGTGAGGCTCCTGCGCGGCCTTTGATGTACCACGCAAGATGTTTTCGCATTTCGAGTATGCCACGATCGCCTTTCGAGCGAAACGCGAGTTTTGCATGCTCAAGAATAATGGTTTTGATTTCCTCCCAGGAGGGTTGGATGACCACACCGGTTTCCAAAAATGTCCGGATTTGTTGAAAAATCCAGGGGCGACCCCAGCTTCCTCGGGCGATGCCAACGCCATCCGCTTTGGTATGATGTAAGATGGATTTTGCAGTTTCGGGATCATAAATGCCGCCATTCGCTAAAACGATTCGGGGAAAGGCCGCGCGGACAGCGCAAATGGAATCTAAATCCGGTTCGCCGTCAAATGGACGTTCGTAAGATCGTCCGTGAATCATCACGGCGGCAACCGGAAGATCGCGGATGTGCTCGATTAAGTCCACAGCCGTTACGCGGTCGAGGGATGATTTTTTTTCTCCGGGTTGTCGGCAAACGCTTGCCCGGATTTTGATGGAAACTGGAATCGTTTGAGCGGCCTCACACGTTGCCTGGACGATTGATCGGCATAAATCCAGATTTCGCATGAGCGTGACTCCCCCTCCATGGCGCGTGACTTTATAGGCTGGGCATCCAAAATTAATGTCAATTCCAGCATATCCCATCCGTTCGATGACGCGAGTTGCGCTTGCGTACATCATTGGATCTTTCCCAAAGACTTGGCAGATGACAGGCTGTTCCGATGGATCGAATTGCATCATCTTCAAGGTTTTGGCATTTCCGCGGGAGATGGCGTCGGTGGAGACAAATTCGGTGTAGATGACATCCGCGCCAAATCGCCGGCATATCTGTCGGAATGCGGCATCCGTGACACCGGCCATTGGTGCCAAGGCGAGAATGGGCTTTGGGAGATCCTCCCAGGAGAATGGCATTAGAGGTCATCTCAAAAATAATCTTCTGCCCGATTGGGCGTCCTGCGGCCTCCAAGCACCCTCATCGCTCGTCGGTCGCCTGAGGCGACCTCCTCACGATTCGGGGTTTTCGGCTCGCATGCCATCCCAATCGTCACAAAGCTATTTTTGAGATGACCTCTAGACTTTCTTTAAGCGCGAACCGTGCGGCTGATCTTCGAGTAAGAACCCCTGCTGTTCAATCTGTGCGCGCAGGAGATCTGCGCGTTGAAAATCCCGATCGCGGCGTGCTTCTTCCCTCGCGAGAACGAGCGCTTGAATGTCATCCGGAATATTTTCAATGGTTTTTCCTTCCAGAAGATTGAGTCCTACAACACGATCTAATTCCCGAAATTGTTCAATAATGGCTTGAGTGTCCGACTGCGCCCATGGGGATTTCTCCAGCAGTTTGTAGCAGTCCGTGATGAATGTATGAATGGCCGCCAGGGCTTCCGGCATATTAAGATCGTCGGATGCCGCATCTTCAAACGCCCGGCGCAGATCATGAAGGAGGGCTTGTAACGGAGGATTGATGCGTCCGTTTTTTGGAACATTTTGATGCAGATATTGGACGCGATCAGCAAAACCCTGAAGTCGAGCGAGTCCTTCTTGCGCTGCGCTCATCGCTTCCCAGGAAAATTGGAGGATTTTTCGATAATGCGTTTGAAGAATATAATAACGAAAAACGAGCGGGGAGAATCCATGTTCCTTCACGGTGTCCAGCGTCAGGGCATTGCCTTCTGATTTTCCCATGCGCCCATCGTTGACCACAAGGAATGCGCCGTGGAGCCAGTACCGCGCAAGGGGCTGACCGGTTGCGGCTTCGGATTGCGCGATTTCATTGGTGTGGTGGACAGGGATGTGATCTGTGCCGCCGGTGTGAATATCTAATGACTGGCCAAAGGCTTTCATGGCCATCGCAGAGCACTCAATATGCCAGCCGGGGAAACCTTTGCCCCATGGTGCGTCCCATTCCATCTGTCGTTTTTGATCTACTGGAGAAAATTTCCAGAGCGCAAAATCTGACGGATTTCGGCGTTCCGGGTTCTCGGCGACCCGCGCGCCTTCTTTGAGTTTATTGATATCGAGTTGGGCAAAAGAAGAATAGCGAGGAAATTTTGACGTATCAAAGTAGATTCCATCTTTTGTCGCGTAAGTAAAACCTTTTGTTTCAAGTGTCTGAATGAGCGTGATTTGATCGGTGATGGAATCCGTTGCCCTCATCCACTGTTGCGGTTCCCTAATATTCAACTCACAAAGATGCTGTTTAAAGATGTCCATAAAGCGCTGGGAGATTTCCCAGACGGATTTTTTTTGGGCAGACGCGGCGCGTTCGATTTTATCTTCCCCATCACTGGCATCGTCGGTAAGATGCCCGACGTCGGTGAGATTCATAACCTGCTTAACCTGAAAATTAGCCCACGTTAGAACTCGGCAAAGGATGTCTGTAAAAAGATACGTTCGGAGATTCCCAAGATGTGCCGTGCTATAAACCGTCGGTCCACAGGTGTAAAGATGAACAAGTGGCGGATTTCGTGGCTCAAACACTTCAATTTTTCGGCCGAAGGTATTAAAAAATTTGATCACCATGTGCTCATTTATGCACATTTTTTTAAAAAAAGCAACAAAAACGGAGATTTTTTCAACTCCGAGGCCACGGAGGAGTATTTGACAAATCAAGAGAATGCCCTTATAATAGGGGCATAAGAAAAAAAATGAAATATGCCAAATACCTCCCGGCAATATCCACATAGCATTCCTCCGGATGGGTTAAAGTTGGTTTCTTACTGTCCTCTTTGCAATACTCGCTATAATCCGCTCCTGGCAAAAGTGGTGGAGGAAAATGATGAGGCGCATCTTATTCACATCGAGTGTCGAAACTGCGGGAGCTCGATTGTCGCGCTTGTTCTGACGGGTACGATGGGGATTAGTTCGGTTGGCTTAGTGACCGATCTGACGAGTGAAGATGTTCAACGGTTTAAGGGGGGAAATGAAGTGACGGTGGATGACGTGATTGATCTCCATCAAATCCTTCAGGGCGAAGAGGATTGGCTCGCTCAATTAAGTTAGTTTTAGAGCGACCCAGCCCATCGCTGCCCATTTATTTTGTTAATCGTATATTTCTTTATGGACGAGGTGATGTTGTCAGCAAAAACGCGAGGGGTGTTTGGTAAGGCGTTACAGCGATTTCGGAAAGACGGCGAGATTCCCGCAGTGGTGTATGGTCATGGTGTGGAAAGTCGCGCACTGGCATTGTCTGGACAGGAATTTCGGCGGGTCTACGACAAGGCGGGAGATAGCACCCTTCTGAATTTGACGGTAGATGATCAAAAATCGTTGCGCGTGTTAATCCATGATATTCAGAGAGATCCGCAGACGGATCAGATTTTGCATGTAGATTTTTATCAGGTGCGCATGGATGAAAAGATTAAAGCAGAAATTCCTTTTCATTTTGTTGGGGAGTCGGATGCGGTGAAAGCTCAAGGAGGGACACTCGTGAAGAATCTTGATAAGATTGAAGTGGAGTGTTTGCCGGGGGATCTTATTCACCGTATTGACGTGGATATTAGCGCGCTCAAGAATTTTGAAACGACGATTACGATTCAAGATCTTCATCTTCCATCCGGCTTGGAAGTTCTTCAGCCGATGGATCTTGTGGTGACATCCGTGATTCCACCGCGATCTGAAGAAGAGCTGAAAGCGTTAAATGAAGCCGTGGTGGAGGATGTTGAGAAGGTTGCTGTCGCCGAAAAACCGAAGAAGGAAGAAGAGGATGCGACGGGAGAATCTGCGACGGGAGAATCGTCAAGCATAAAGTCCTCGTCCTAGGTCTTGAACTTATCACGAAGCCGATGAGTAAATTGTCAGATCGTCTGAAAGATTTCCTTTGGGCGATCAAGAAGGATCGCCGACTGCAGGTTTTTTTGGGAGTTCTATTGCTCGCGTTGGTTGTCGGCGCGGGGTGGGTTGTGTTTGGCGGATTTGATTCGCAACCCGCAACGTCATCGGTTCCGATTTCTAACAGCGATTCTGTTATTCCTGTTAATGAAAAGCCGTCTCAAATTCGGCGATTTTCCGATGGGGTGATGGTGGATTCCGGAAAAGAAAATCTTCGACCTCGATCGGTTATGGTTGAAAATCTGGTTACGATCCGCCCTCAACGCGGGCTTTCCCGAGCAAATATCGTTTATGAGACGCTCGCCGAGGGAGGAATTGCTCGATTCTTAGCCATTTACAGCTCAGAGGATCTTCCGAAAGAAATCGGTCCAGTTCGTTCCGCGCGGCCGTATTTTGTTGAACTGGCGAATGAATACCGTTCGGTTTATTTTCATGCGGGAGGATCTCCGCAGGCCGTCAGTCTCTTAAAGGAAATCGAGACGGTAGAAAATGTGGATTCGATTTTAGGCGGCTCTCCGTATTTTCAGCGGCAGAAAATTGAACGCGCCACCGAGCACAATCTTTTTATCAATCCCTTGCTCATTGCGTTGTTATTTCGGGATCGCGACCTGAAGGACGAAGGAATATTTGAACCGTGGAAATTCAAGTCGGATCCCGCTCTGGACAAGCGTCCAACAATCGAGCAAAAAGTTACGATTGATTTTTCCAGCTTCTCTTATGAGGTGGAATATCGGTATGATCGAGCCACAAATTTGTATGTTCGATGGAACGGCGGCGAGCCGCAGAAGGATGAGTTGAATGGCGACCCGCTTTCGGCAAAGAATGTCATTGTACAGTATGCGAAGACAAAAAGCATTGCGGATGGGAAGGGTCGTCTGGAGATCACTCTTGTCGGCGAAGGCCGCGCGCAAGTGTTTCAAGATGGCAGGGTGATTGAGGGAATGTGGCGGAAAGAAGATGCGGATGCACGAACGCGGTTCTATGATGGAAATGATGAAGAGGTTCAGCTGAACGCCGGTTCGACGTGGGTTGAAATCATTCCGACCGATCGAACGGTAACGATTACACCTTAATATCGAGGCCATCTCCCATATGAAAAAAATCAAAAAACAAAAAGAGCATCCTGCGACCGTAGAGGAAGAAACAAAAAAATCAGAGGAGAAAGAAAAAAAGGAAACCATTCCAGTCGTTGCGCATCATGAAAAAGCTGCGCCATTTCATCTTGATCTCTCGTCGGTTCAGCAGCGTCCAATTTTGCTGATTGGCAGTATTGGTATTCTTGGTATTTTTTTTGCATGGGTTGGGTTGAGCTGGATGGCAAAGTCCGCGAAGGAGGATTTGGCGACGTTGGCTCCAGAGGCCGAAGCAACGGGAGCGACAAATGAGGCGGTTGCCGCGGAGGTTGTTCCAAAAGAGGTTCCGCGGGCGATTGATGGCGTCATGGTTGCGCCGGAGGAACAAACGCCAGTTATTGTCGGGGTCATGATCGAGAATTTGTATGATCGCGCGGTTCGGCCGCAATCCGGACTCTCGAGCGCGCGGATTGTGATTGAGACGCTTGTGGAAGGTCGGATTACGCGATTTTACGCGCTGTTTCTTGGAACCGAAACATCCAGTGCGAAAGAAATCGGCCCGGTTCGTTCCGCGCGGCCGTATTATGTGGACATCGCAAAAGAATATCAGGCAGTCTTTGATCATGCAGGCGGATCTCCGGAGGGCATGGCGGAAATCAAGAAGCTTGGCGTTCGGGATATGGCGGCTCTTGCGGGAGCGGCGGTGTACCATTGGCGTGATCGTTCAAAATCCGCACCGCATAATCTCTATACCAGTTCAGAAAAACTCTCCGCGTTCGTTCGCGATAAGTACGGAAGCGAGCATTCAGTGTTTCAAGCATGGAAGTATGCCCAGCCATCCGCGCTGGAATCGCGGCCACAGACGGCGCATTTTGTCCATGTGAATTACAGCAGCTCGGTCTATAATCCCTGGTTCGATTATAATCGCGAAACCAACGCCTACGTCCGTACGCACGCGGGTACGGCGTTTGTTGATAAAAATAATAATGAACCCATTGCGGTGGAGAATGTGATTGTTCAGTTTGTGCCGAAGGAAGGATATTATCCCAGCGGAAAGGGGCGATTGTCCATTAATGTCGCGGGTGAGGGAAGGGCAATTATCGCACGGGACGGGAAGGTTATTTCCGCCACATGGAAACGAAAAACGCTCGATGACCGGACGGTCTATACGGACGCGGCCGGGAAAGAGGTTGAATTTATTCCGGGAAAAACGTGGGTCGTTGTTGTTCCGGGAGATCGTGAGGTTATTGTCGAGCCGCCTTTGGAACCCGCTGCGCCTGCGTTGTGAGAGAAATTTGTAAAAAACGGTGAGAACCGGAAAGATCGGCGTGTGCTTCAAGGGTTGCGTTGGGAAAATGTGCGCGCGCTCGGTGCGCGAGGCGAGAAGTTTGTGCGGGATCGCACTCCAGAAGAAGAGTGCCCTTTGGATTTAAGGCCTTTGAGGCTTGTTTGATCAATTCAGTATTTTCAGCAAGTCCGGCTTGATCGGAAAACAAGGCCTCGAGTGGCTCAAACACCAGCTCTGGGTCATGGGCGAGGCCGGGATGAAGATAGGGGAGATTGGCGACGATGAGATCTACGCGGGAGGGAAGGGGCTGGCAGAGCGACCCCTGGAGGAAGCGGATCCGGGACTTAACGCGATGTTTTTTGGCGTTTTGATTCGCGACATCTAACGCCGCAGAAGAAATATCCACTGCATAGATCTGAAGATTGGGAAAGCGTTTCGCTAAAGTAATGGCAATGACTCCGCTACCGGTTCCAATATCGGCTAGGGTTTGAATCGGATATTCGGACAGAAGAGACTGCGCGATTTCAACAAGCTGTTCGGTATCCGGTCGGGGAATCAGCACGTGGGGCGACACGACAAAGGTGTGCGTATAAAATTCTTTTGTTCCGGTGAGGTAAGCAACGGGCATCCGGCGGCAGCGTTGTTTAATCATGTGCTGAAACTGGGAGAGGATGACATCATCCAAGACAGTATCCCATGACGCGAGCAATGTTGTGCGATCCCATTGGAGGACAAACGCGAGCAAAACTTCCGCATCGAGTCGCGGAGTTGGAAGATGATGCGTGTCGAGGGTGTTGCTTGCCGTAAGGAGCGCCTGTTGAATCGTCGTCATGAGGAGATGTGTTCAATTTGTTCTTGCTGATCCGCCGCGAGAAGCGCTGCGATCATGTCGTCAAGGTTTCCTTCCAGAATAAATGGGAGATTGCTCCAGCTCTGTTTGATTCGGTGATCCGTAACGCGGTCTTGAGGAAAGTTATATGTTCTGATTTTTTCGGAGCGGTCTCCATGCCCAATCTGCGCCCGTCGGGCATCTCCGCGTTTTTTGCTCTCCTCTTCCTCCCGCGCCGCCAGTAAGCGTGCTCGAAGAACTTTGAGCGCTTTTTCGCGGTTTTTAATTTGCGATTTTTCATCTTGACAAGTTACCATCATCCCCGTGGGAAGGTAGGTAATGCGAACGGCGGAGTCCGTTGTGTTTACGCTTTGACCGCCGTGGCCAGAAGAGCGAAAAACATCAATTCGAATCTGCTCAGGCTTCACTTCAATATCCACAGCTTCTGCTTCCGGTAAGACGACAACCGTAACAGTGGAGGTGTGAACCCGTCCGCTTTTTTCCGTCTCGGGAATGCGCTGGACACGATGAACACCGCTTTCGTATTTGAGATTGTTATAGACTCGTGAGCCGTTTATTTCAAAAATAATTTCCTTAAATCCGCCAATGCCGGTGCGATTGACGTTCATAATCGAGACGCGCCATTTTCGAGATTCTGCGTATCGCGTGTACATCCGGTAGAGTTCCGCAGCAAATAATGCAGCTTCGTCACCGCCGGCTCCTGCGCGGATCTCGATAATAATATCTTTTTGATCCAAGGGATCTTCCGGAAGGAGGGCGCGTTGCAGGTTTCCCTCCTGTTCTTTTTGGTGCTTCTCCAATCGGATTTTTTCCTCTTGAGCCATCGCAAGCAGGTCGGGATCGGTTTCCGATGTCAACAGCTTTTCGTTCTCCATCATGGAGTGACGCGTCTGTTTTACGTCTTCTGCGAGCGCAAGTTTCTCTTTAAGCCGCGTGTACTCGATGGAGAGACTCTGCAATTTTTTCGGTTGCGAAATCACTTCCGGAAGCTGGAGTTTAGCTTCGATGTCTGCAATGGAACGTTGGAGCGATTCGATGGATGTGATCAAATCAATCAATGCGTTAAGCTGCCACCTTCTTTGGCGATGCTTTCGCGGCCGAGGTTTTTCTTTTTCGGACGGGTTTCTTTCCCGTCGGCGCGGTTTCGTGTTTTTTGTGAGTTTCCGCTCGCATGCGCTCAAACCGATCCACACGGCCAGCAGTATCCACGAGATGTTGCTTTCCGGTGTAAAACGGATGGCACTGCGAACAAATTTCCACATGGATTTCCTTTGCGGTAGATCCGGTGATAAATGTGTGACCGCAAGCGCAGGTAACCGTCACTTGCTGATAGGCAGGATGAATGTCTTTTTTCATTGGGAAATGAGAAAATCGTTAAATTCCGTTCGTCGTCACTCTACCAGAACTGCTGATCTTTTGCAAGGACTTGCTTTTTTTGAGGCTTTGGGTTATGATGTTCAGCGAACCATTAAGGGCGGGAAACCGCCAAAAAGAAGAGGGGAATTTTATCCATCCACATCACTTTGATCCTCGCGTCGGCTAAGCCCGATGCGAGGGCGTTACAGACTCCTGCCTCGCAGTGCCATCGGGGTTCTCTGTAGCTTCAAGGGGAGGTGTAACTCAAACAAGGAGAAAATCTATGAACGACAGCAGTTTATTGGAGATGCTTAAATCGGGCGTTCATTTTGGGCATCAAACGTCCCGATGGCATCCGAAAATGAAGCAGTATATTTACACCGTTCGAAACGGCGTTTATATCATTGATCTAGAGAAGACAGCTGCGGCGATTCAAGTTGCGCAGAAATACATCCAAGATCTTGTGGCCGGCGGAGGAACGATTCTCTTTATCGGAACAAAGCGTCAGGCAAAGGCGATTGTCAAAAAAGCCGCAGAGGAAGCGGAGATGCCGTATCTTACCGAGCGCTGGGTTGGCGGTCTGTTTACCAACTTTGATCAGGTTTCCCAAATGATGCGGAAGCTCCGAACACTGAAGGGGCAGAATGCGCGCGGGGAATTGGAAAAATACACAAAGAAGGAGCAGTTGGTTTTTCAGGAAGAAGTGGAGCGGCTGGAGCATATTGTCGGCGGGGTTGAGCAAATGACCGCATTGCCGAAAGCAATTTTTGTTGTTGATACGCGCGAGGAATCTACAGCAGTTCGAGAAGCGGTGCGGGTTGGGATTCCGATTATCGCGATGGTGGACACGAATTCCAGTCCGGAAGACGTGGATTACGTAATTCCGGCGAATGACGATGCGGTAAAGTCTATTAAAATGATTTGTTCCTATATCGTCGAGGCCTGTCGGCAGGGTCGAGGAATTAAGCAGGCGGTGGTCGCGGGTGCAGATCATCAAGAAAAGCCAGCCGAGACAACGCCAGCAGGTGAGACTCCACAGGCTTAAGAGTGTCAACATTGTTTTTATGACAATCCCATTAGCGCAAATTAAAGAACTCCGCGATGCAAGCGGCGCGGGGATGATGGAGTGCAAAGAAGTTTTAGAAGAATCAGGCGGTGAGTTGAAATTGGCGATGGAGCTTCTCCGAAAACGGGGAAGGGCAAAAATGGCAAAGCGGCAGGATCGCACGGCAGAGGAAGGTTGGGTGGGGGCGTATGTCCATACGAACGGGAAAATCGCTGCAATGGTGGCGTTAAAGTGTGAAACGGATTTTGTGGCGAGGAATGAAGCCTTTCAGCAGCTGGCTCGAGAATTGGCTATGCAGGTTGCGGCGTTCAATCCGCCATATATCCGCCCGGAGGATATTCCGGAAGACGAATTGAATCATGAGCGAGGGGTTATTGAGGAGCAGCTTCGCGCAGAAGGAAAACCGGAGATGATGTTTGAAAAAATTCTTCCGGGGAAGCTGGAGAAATACTACCGTGAGGTTTGTTTATTGAAGCAGGTCACGGTGCGTGATGAAAAGCAAACAGTAGAGGAGTTGTTGTCGGAAGCGGTTCAAAAGCTGGGCGAAAAAATTGAAGTGACAAAAATTGTTTACTTAACCCTCTAGGTTTTTGTTTCCGCTATGACGCTGTTTGATTGGATTATTCTTGGCGCTCTGTTTCTGGCGTTTGCCGCTGTTGTGGATCTCTTGCGCAAAAAGATTCCAGCTCTGCGGAATGTTAATGTGTCAACCATTCCACGAGAGCAAGAAGCTCAAAAAAAGCGCGAACTGCTTGAGGAGCGTCTGCGAAGAAAGCTGATTGAAAATCGTACACGGGTTCGGCAGGCTTTGATTTCGCCAGTGTGGAAGCGGGGGCGTGATCTTTTTTGGTCCTTTTACAATCGAATTGTCAAGCTTGAAAAGAAATACCGTCAACTTGCGGAGAAGATGCCGGCCGCGGAGGTTGGCGCAGAAACGAAGCGCAATGTTCTAAGTATGATCGCCGAAGCCGGAGAGATGATGTTGGGGGGAGAGTTTGTTGACGCGGAAAAAAAATTGATTCAAGTCATTAGTCTTGACCACCAGAACGTGGATGCCTACATGATGTTGGGGGAGCTCTATCTTCGGCAATCTGATTTTGCTCACGCTCGGGAGGTGTTTGAGTTCGCGCTAAAGCTCTCGCCAGAAAATCCCATTGTGTATCTTGATTTGGGTGAAGTTTTCC
>CAYHVQ010000021.1:0-19423 GCA_964360435.1 uncultured Gammaproteobacteria bacterium | reverse complement strand
AGACTGCCGCCAACTACGAAGCACTCGGCCTGACCGACGAGATCCCGGTCATGCAGGAAGAGGTGAAGCGGTTCAAAGAGATGCGCGCGGCCCTGGCCTTCATGTACCAGGAGGGGCTTATCCGACACGACACCGTGATCCCGATCAAGTACCTGCCAGACCTGTTCATGGCCGTGCCCGTGTGGTACCACTGGCTTCCGCAGGAGGAAGCGCAGCGACGGGCGGCGGACTGGGAGACGCACGATCCGATCACGCCCGATGTGGTGAAGTACTTCTGTGGGCTCTTCGCGAATCAGCGCTGGTTCGACACGTTCCAGCTGTGGAACCGCCGTGTGCGAACCCTGCGGCAGTACAAAGGAGAGGTCATCCCCCCGCACGTGGCGCGGCGCCTGCGAACGGCCGTCACCCTGTTCGACTACGTCGTGATTGCCACGCCGTATCACGACCAGGCCGGGAAGGACTGGCAGGACCTCGCGTGGGTCCGCTCGATCGACCCGTACGTTCTGGCATTCAAGAAGGGGATCCCGTACTTCTTCGTTCTGGGACGCTTCAGTGATGCCGGCACGTTCCCGCTGTTCGACGAGCTCGTTGGGGACACGATCGAGTTCCTGCGGAAGAACAAGGACAAGCTCGACGCGTTCAACCAGATTCGCCGTCCGTACTGGTGCAATGTGGATGGAAGTCCGATTTTCGAGAGCAGCCACTTCGGGGATGACATGAAGCAGCGGGTGAACGAGCTCCTGGAGGCCTTCGAGGCCGGCAACCTGTTCGCCTGGCTCCGCGGAGAGGAGTAGACGAGCCGCGCGATCGTTCGATACGGTCGCTGCTCCAACTCACACCATCGGGTCGTGAGTTTTTTTATCTTGACATTCAGGAATGGCGTGATATGCTGTTTAGTCTTCCGAGTGGCTGCGATGGTGCAGTCCTAAAGACATGGAGGTGTCTGATGGCGGAGTACGTGCAATATTCTGTGACAGTGACTTTCGGGGGCGTGACGTTTACGCTCCGCGTCACGTCGAACGATCGCGTGGTGGTCAGCGCAACGCGCGGCAACATCCCCCTACAGGTCAGGGGAATGAGGGGCGATGTCAACAGTCTCATCCCACATCTCAACACCCGCATCGCCGACGTTCCGGGGTTGAGCAAGCGAGTGCTTGGCGTTATCCAATCTGAAGGATGCGAGTATGTGGGTGATGTCGTGGAGCGTACCGAGCACGAATGGATGCAGGTGCGCAAGTTCGGCCACACGACCCTCCGCGAGCTCAAGGATGCTATGGCGGAGATGGGGCTCGAGCTCGGGATGGACTTCAGTGGCGTCTGGGATCGGCCAACGCCGAGACCGGATCCGTGGAACGAGGATTCCGACGAGGACCTTCCTCTCTTCGCGCAAGGCAGTGGTGCGCGGGAAGCGAAGTCAGGGGAGGAGCTGGGCTGCGGTCCCGTCTGATCCGCTGATCTGGCATCTTCCGAGGATACAATCCCCTCGGTTTTTTTGTTTGCAAATCAAGCCGAGTGTGATAGGATGTTTGATGAGGCTAAGCCTTAATCAATGACCATGACATTCAACAAAAAACAGTTCCTTTTTCTCGGAATTTTTGCTGTATTGGGATTCATCGCGCTCCAAATTCCGTTTACCCAACTTGCCGGGTCGAATGTTAAATTTACACTGTTTGATTTTTTCGGGCCGATGGCGAGCGGATTTTTGGGCACGGCGCCCGGCGTGGTCGCGGTTTTTTTGATGCAGGTTTTGAATTTTCTTTTTCATGGGGCCGTTGTGCAAGACGCGGGCACGATCATCCACGTTTTCCCGATGCTTGCGGCCGCAATCTATTTTGGAAAAAAACAAACGTGGCATCTTGCCATTCCCTCGCTTGCGATCCTCGCGTTCATTGCGCACCCCATTGGGCGCACGGTGTGGTATTTTTCCCTTTACTGGCTGATTCCGATCGTGCTTCACTTTTTGCGGGATCGCTCGCTGTTGGCGCGAAGCATCGGCACAGCCTTTATGGCGCATTCTGTTGGCGGAGCATTGTGGATTTACGCGTTTGATCTTCCGAAAACAGTCTGGGACGGACTCCTTCCGGTCGTCGCTGCAGAACGGATGCTTTTTGCGCTCGGAATTGCCGGGACGTACTTGGTGGTCAATCAGTTGCTCGGATTTTTAGTGGCAAAACGTGGCGGTGTTTCCTTCCTTACGGTGAACCCGCGTTTCTTGCTCCGAGGGACGCGCATGTCATGAATGGATGTCATTCTGGGACACAGAGAGGTTCAGAATGACATCATTCGTTCAGACGAACATGATGATGCCCCTCGTATAAAGGTGCGGCATTTTGGTTTTCTTGGTATAATATTCGCATGATTCATGATGCCTATGCGCGATCGCGCTCGGCGCTCTTAACCTCACTTGCAACCCAGCTGCATCGCGGTTTGACCTTGGATGAGGCGCGGCGGCGCAATCTTCAGCATGGACCGAATATTTTTCCGCGCAAGCCGAGCGTTCATCCGCTCACAATTGTGTTTGAGCAATTCCGCAGTGCGCTCGTGTTAGTGCTGATTGCTGCCGCGGTGGTGAGTTTTGCGTTGAATGAATCCACAGACGCGTTTGTGATTCTCTTTGCGGTTGGCGTGAATGTCATCGTGGGATTTCTTCAGGAGTATAAAGCGCAACGTTCACTTGAAGATCTGCAATCACTTCTCACGGTTCATGCGCGCGTGCGGCGCGGAGGCGAGCATCTCATTATTCCCGCGGATGACTTGGTCGTGGGGGATATTCTTTTAGTGGAAGCGGGGGACACGGTTCCGGCGGACGCACGAGTGCTGTCCGGCATTGACCTCTTAGTGAATGAATCTCCACTGACCGGGGAATCCGAGCCGCAGTTGAAAAATACCAAAACGCTTTCCGGAAAACTCGTTGTTGCCGATCAAGCGAATATGATTTTTTTGGGGACGTTTGTTGCGGGTGGGAAAGGGGAGGCACTGGTTGTGGCGATTGGGACGCACACGGAGATGGGGAAAATTGCACTACTCATGCAGGAGACGCCCGAGGGGCAGACTCCCCTCCAAAAACAACTCCAGCAGTTTTCTGTTTGGCTCACCGCCACAATTCTCGTGATCTGCGCCCTGATTCTTGCAGTAGGATTGTGGAATCACATGCCGTTTGGGGAGATGTTTCGGCTTTCCGTGGCGATTGCGGTGGCTGCGATTCCCGAGGGGTTGGCGATTGCCGTGACCGTGGTCTTGGCGATTGGCATGCGGCGGATTCTTAAAAAGAAGGCGTTGGTGCGACGGCTTGTTTCGGCAGAAACACTGGGTTCCACAACGGTGATTTGCACGGATAAAACTGGAACGCTCACCGAGGGCAAAATGACGCTCACGAATTTAGTGACGTGGGATCATGATCTCGAGCTAGAGCGCGGGCGGCATGCGTCACCGAGGATTGACCCTCACGCCGCCGAAGCCTTGGAGCTCGCGCTTCGGATCGGTGTGTTGTGTAACAACGCAGCTGTGAAGGATCCGAATGTTCCGCTGGAGTCTCTGGAGGTGCATGGAAATCCCACAGAGTCGGCGTTGTTATTCAGCGGTTGGCAAATTGGCCTGAAGCGGGAGATTTTGGAAAAAGAAACGCCAAGAATTTCAGAACTGCCTTTTACATCGGATCTTAAAATGATGGCGACGCTTCATCGGTTTGGCGGGCATCAAAACATGTTGTATGTGAAGGGCGCACCCGAGCGCGTTCTTGCCCTCTCAAGAACGATTCATGCCAAGGGAACACACTTAGACTTGTCGCCGGATCGCAGAAAAGTTCTTTTGGAAAAGTTTGAGCATTTGAGCGCCTTGGGGTATCGGCTTCTTGCGGTCGCGTACTTGCGGGTTCCAGCGGAAATAAAACAAGTAGATGTGGATCGTCTGTACGCATGCGAATTGGTTTTTTTGGGATATTATGTTCTACAGGATCCCATCCGAGCCACCGTTAAACAGACCATTGCGGAAGCGCGCGGCGCGGGCATTCATGTTGTGATGATGACCGGAGATCATCCGTTGACGGCGCGTGCGATCGCGCGACAGTTGGGGATTCCGGTCGCCGCAAAGAATGTGTTGGAAGGAAGCGCGCTTGCGACACTAAGCGAAACCGAGCTACGTCAACGCGTGAAAGATCTTACGGTCTATGCGCGCGTCACCCCGCAGGATAAGTTACGCATTGTCTCGGCATGGCAGGCGTGCGGAGAAGTTGTGGCCATGACGGGCGACGGCGTCAATGATGCGCCAGCGTTGAAGGCGGCGGATATCGGCGTTGCATTGGGCAGTGGAACAGATGTTGCGAAAAGTGCGGCCGATCTCGTCTTGCTCGACAACCATTTTCGGACGATTGTAGAAGCGGTGCGTCAAGGGCGTGTTATTTTTGATAATCTCAAAAAGGTGACGTTATACTTACTTTCTGACAGTTTTTCGGAAGTGATGCTGATTACCGGCGCCCTTGTTTTAGGTCTTCCTTTGCCCTTACTTCCGACGCAGATTTTGTGGATCAATATTGTCACCGATGGTTTTCCGCACATTGCGTTGACGCAGGAGCACATGGAGGAGGGGGTGATGACTCGGCATCCGGCGGGACGGCGGCGCGTGATCCTGGATCGCTTTTCACGAACACTGATCATCGTTGTTAGTCTTGTTTCCGGCTTGGGGAATCTTCTCCTCTTTTATGTTTTTGAGCGATTCACCGGCGATATTGCGTTAGCCCGAACTGTCGTATTTGCGGCGCTTGGCCTCGATTCTCTCCTTTATGTCTTTAGTCTACGTTCGCTACGACAACCGTTTTTCAGACAATCCTTTTTTGCCAACCCCCTTCTTCTTCTCGCCGTGGGAGCGGGACTCATTCTTCAACTCGCGGCAGTGTATCTTCCTTTTTTGCAAGACATGTTTCATACCGTTCCGCTTGGTTGGGTAGAGTGGCTGGCAGTCGGAGGAATGAGTTTTGTGGTCGTTGGGATGGTGGAGCTGATCAAATACCTTCGCCTTCGTTCTTTCCAAGGAGCATGATCTTGAGTCATGGGGTCTTTTAGGATGACATGAAGTTTTTTGACGAAAAGCTGAATTTTTTGTATAATGCAGGTGCTTGATCATCCGATGATATTCAGTCCATGCGTGTCTTAAGCTCACTCCAGCGGGCGATTTTAGAGGAGTGTCTTGAGGAGGGTCGAAAGCGGTTAGATCGTCACCGGTTTTGGGCGTTTTATGCGCATCATCAAAAGCCGCGATCCCCGCAAAAAGCAATCACCAAAAGTTTGGAGCGTTTGATTGAGCGGGAATTTCTTGTAGGATACGGGATCCGAACGCCCCATAAATGGTTTATTCAGCAAGTGCGATTGACGCCGAAAGGTCGAAAAGTCGCCCGACACTTGCAGGGTGAACAGCAGACGCTCAAATTTTAAAAAAATTCTTAACGACAATTTATGCCTCTTTCAAAAAAATTACTCAAGCTTCTCGACAAAGAAAAAATAAAGCACGAGATTTTGAAGCATAAAAAGATCTATACCGCGTTTGATGCCGCGCAGACGCTTCGCGAAGATGTCTCAAAAGTCGCGAAATCGCTTTTGGTCAAGGTGGACAAAAAGCCCGTGGTTGTGGTTGTTCCGGCGCATTATCGCGTAGATCTTAAAAAATTGAAGAAGCTTTTGAAGGCAACCTCCGTGGAAATTGTCAAAGAAACGCAGATCAAAAAAATCTTAAAGGAAGCGCCAGGCGTTCTCACAGCGTTTGGATCCGTCCATCATATGGATGTTGTGCTTGATCGAGCGCTTCTGAAAGCGGAAAAGGTTATTTTTAACGCTGGAAGTTTTACGGAATCCCTGCGTCTTCGGATGAAGGATTATGTGAAAGTAGAGCATCCGAAGACCGGAACGGTCGCCGCTAAAGTTTCGGGATTGGGGAAGCAAAAACGCGCACCTGCGAAGAAAGCGAAGAAAATCAAGAACACTCAAATCAAAAAACGCGCGTGAATGTTCGACTTGAACAATTTGAGGGGCCGCTCGACCTCTTGGTTCAGTTAATTCATGAAAATAAACTGAACATTTCTGAAATTTCGCTCGCCAACATCACCGAGCAATATCTTGCGTATTTAGTGGAGGTGGAGGAGCGATTTCCAGAAGAGCTGGCGGATTTTCTGGTGATCGCAACACGGTTGTTGCTTATTAAATCAAAGCTATTCCTTCCGGTTTCAGATGAGGAGGAAGACGACGAGGAGCGGTTGAGTTCGCAGTTGAAGATCTACAAGACCTTTGTGGATGCTTCGCAAGCCGTGCAGTCGCTCATTTCCCGCCGGCGATTTTTGTATGCGCGGCCGATGACGCGGTGGTCGGATATGCCGCGAGAGTTCCATCCTCCCGCAAATTTCGGCGTTGGGGCATTGCAGGACATGTTTTTGACTGTTTTAGGTCGCCTTCAGCCCGTGATCTCCCTTCCGCGCGTTCAAATTGAGCGGGCGATTTCTCTTCGGGAACGGATCGCAGATCTCGTCGTGTTATTACAACGCTGTGAACAGATTCGGTTTTATGATGTTCTTCAAGAAACGCGTAATCGCACGGAGATTGTTGTCACCTTTCTCGCCTTACTTGAACTTGTGAAACAGCAGAATATTGTCGTGAAGCAAACTGGACTTTTTCACGATATTGTCATTCAATCCATCTCCCATGAATGAACGATTAGCGAGCATTGAAAGCCTGCTTCTTGTTGCCCAGCGTCCGATTTCCATTCGGAAAATTTCAGGGGTCATTCAGGCGTCCGCCGAAGACGTAGAGAAGGCGGTGGAAGAGCTCGTACAGCAATTCGAGCAGCAGGGGAGAGGTATTCGGATTCTTCGCGACCACAATCACGTCCAGCTGGTCACGAGTCCCGAGCAGAGCGAAATGGCAAGGGTGTTTTTGCGTGATGAAATGTCCGGAGAACTCACTCGCGCATCACTGGAAGCGCTGACGGTGATTGCTTATCGCGGGCCAGTGACGCGTCTCGAGCTTGAACTCATCCGAGGCGTGAACTGTAGCGTGATCCTGCGCAACCTTCTTATTCGTGGGTTGATTGAAGAAATTCAGGAAAAAAACGATCTTGTGCCGCGTTACCATATCACGATTGAATTTATGAAACACTTAGGCTTAAACCGGATCGCGGATCTTCCGGATTACGAAAAACTTCACAAGAATCTCGAACTCGATGCGTTTTTGCAAAAAGCGCAGGAGGTGCAACAACAAGAATCATGATAGAACGACTGCAAAAGATTATTGCCGCATCCGGAGCGGCTTCCCGACGGAAGGCGGAGGAGTGGATTGAAGGCGGCCGAGTTTCCGTCAACGGAAAAATCGTGCGAACACTTGGCGCGAAGGCCGATGCGGCAGAGGATGTGATTTGTATTGACGATCAACCGCTGCAAGAGCCGTTGCGGGTGATTTGGGCATACTACAAACCCCGCGGGGAGGTGACAACACGCTCGGATCCTCATGCCCAGCGGACGGTGTTTGACCGCCTTCCTGCTTCTCCGGTCGTTGTTCCCGTGGGGAGACTTGATAAAGAAAGCGAGGGGCTTCTGCTACTCACGAATGACGGAGCGCTCGTTCAGCGTCTGACGCATCCGTCCTTTGAGCACGAGAAAGAATATTTCGTCACCGTGGAGAACCCGATTTCAGAAGCTGCGCTTGCTCAATTCCGATCGGGGATGCGGTTGGGGAAAGAAAAAACCCAGCCCGCGGAAGTGACGCGAACCCATCCGCGGGGATTTCAGATCATTCTTCAAGAGGGAAAAAATCGTCAGATTCGCAGAATGGTGGAATCCGTTGGGAACAGTATTGTTCGTCTGATCCGCGTCCGCGTTGCAGGTTGTCAGTTAAAGAAGCTCCAGCCTGGCCAGTGGCGTCGCGTTTCAAAAAAGGAAATTTTTCTTGTATGATCCAGTGGATTTTTACCATTTTGTTTCTTGCCTCGCCAATCGTGACTCAGCCGGTTGATCCAAAAGTTGGCGTTCCTTCGGTTGATGAACAGGGCGGAGTGCGATTTGAGTCGCCCGCACAAGTTGAGGCCGCGTCGGTTGCGGCTCCAAGTCGCCGCGGCGAAAGCATTGGGGTGGTCACGTTGTCTGAATCCGCAATCGTGATGGATGCTTCCTCTGGCGCTGTTTTGTTCCAGAAAGACGCCGAGCGACAACGACCGATTGCTAGTCTTTCAAAACTTCTCACGGCGCAGGTTGTTTTGGATCATCTCCCAGGCTGGCAAACCCAAACATCCCTTAGCGCTGAGGACAATTTTCTCACCGGTGCAAAACTTCAAGAGAACGTGGGGGAGCCGATGACGGTGGAGCAGCTTTTTTGGACATCTCTGATTGGCTCTGCGAATAATGCGACGTCTGCGCTCGCACGTTCAACGGGACTGTCGAGCGATGAATTTCGTGAGGCGATGAATGCAAAAGCTCAAGCACTCGGAGCTACGATGGCGGAATTTTTTGAACCGACGGGATTGGACGAACGAAATCGGGCAACGGCACAGGATATGGCGAGGATCGCTCGAGCCGCGTTTTTGCGAGAAGAAATTTTGAAGCCGGCCAGTCAGTCCGCGTTTGAGTTCGATACATTGGGAAGCAAGACCCATCACCGCGTGCAAAATCCCAATCGGGTTTTTAAAACATTTTTAGATGTTCGAGCAAGCAAAACCGGCTTCACCTATGAGGCGGGATATTGCCTGGCGAGTCTTGTTCGCGGTTCGGAGGGGCAGGAGGTTGTGGTTGTGGTTCTGGGCGGCGAGTCGGAGGAGGAGCGTGTCACGGATACGAAGGCGCTCGCGACTTGGGCGTGGGAGAATTACGAGTGGAGGAAATAGCGTGCGGAAGTTTCCATTTTTTGGTATAATTCCATTATGTTGAACCGACCTCTCTTGATCGCAAATTGGAAAATGGCGGTTTCGGCTACCACGGCCGAACAGCTCATTAAAATCACCCATCGCCATCGGCAGGATCCGTTGGATTTAGTGATCTGTCCTTCTGCGCCGCTTATTCCCGCTGTTCACAATATTCAAATTACGACAGGGGCTCAAACCTGCGCATTTCAGGAAGAGGCAAAAATGACGGGTGAAATTTCTGCGGCGTTCCTTGTGGCGTTGGGGGTGCGCTACGTTCTTGCAGGCCATTCGGAACGGCGGGTTATTTTTGGTGAGACAAACGCGCGGATTCACTCGCAGTGTCAAGGGATTTTGGCGCAGAGGATGACACCCGTGCTCTGTGTCGGCGAAACGCACGAGGAACGAGAGGCAGGGAAGGCAGAGGAAGTGATTAACGTTCAGTTGCAGGAGGCGCTGGAGGGATTGTCCGACATCCCGTCCATGCTCGTCGCGTATGAGCCGGTCTGGGCGATTGGCGGCTCGGGAGCCATGGAAATTGCTGATGCAGGAGAGATGCTCACGCGTCTGCGCGAAAGGATTCAAGCAATCCGGCCAAATGATCATCGTGCGATTGAAGTACTTTATGGCGGCAGTGTAGACGCGAAAAATGTTCCGGCAATGCTTGGCGCGGGGATTCAGGGTTTTCTGGTCGGAACAGCATCTCAACATCCGGATTCGTGGGAAGCGTTGATCCGAGCGGCAATGACAACTCACTTACCTTCTTAATATGTACGTCTCCGGCGAGTTCATTCTTGATGCGCAAAAGAGGCAATATGCGATTCCCGCGTTTAATGTTTATAATCTCGAGACGATGCTCGCGGTCGTTCGTGCCGCGGCACAAGTCCGTTCCCCGGTTGTCATTGAATGCAGTGAGTCCGCTCTCGAGTTTATGGGGTTGTATCGCGTTGTGGAGTTGGTGCGGGATCTCGCATTGAGGGAAGGAAAGCAAATCCCGATTGCATTGCATTTAGATCACGGCCAAACGCCACAGTTGATTGAACAGTGTATTCGTGCAGGATTCTCTTCAGTACACATTGACGCATCCCAGCATCCCTTGGAGAAAAATATGCGCTTGGTTGAGCCGGTTGTGGAGATGGCGCATGCGAATAAGGTGTGGGTGCAGGGCGAGGTTGGTCATGTGCTTGGAGATTACAAGGTTTCGACGATGTCGCTAGGAACTTTGCCGCTGACCGAGCCTACGGACGCAAAGATGTTTGTTGAGGAAACGGGTGTGGATGAGTTGGCCGTTGCCGTGGGAACGGCTCATGGCGTGTATACGCAGGAGCGCATTGACCCCATGCTTGTGGCTCAAATTCGCATGGCGGTTTCTGTTCCGCTGGTGTTGCATGGGTCGAGCGGGAATGATCCTAAGAAGATTCAGGAGGCGATCGCGAACGGGATTTGTAAAATCAACGTGGGAACCGACGTGAAGCGCACGTATCTCGGTGCGATGACAAGCGCGTTTGCCCAGGCGGAGACTCCAGGCGATCCGCGAGCGGTTGTGCGTCCGGCGATCGAAGCGGTTGCGGCGATGTGCTTGGATCGGATGCATCTTTTTGGGAGCGTTGGAAAAGCATAGCGTCATTATTTTTTAAATACGATTTATGATTCGTCTTGCCATCAACGGGTTTGGGAGGATTGGTCGCGCCGCGTTTAAAATTGCGTTGTCACGCGCTTCAGATCTTGAGGTGGTCGCCATCAATGATCTCACAGACAACGAAACCCTCGCTCACCTTTTGCGGTATGATACCGTCTACGGTCGCTATGGGAAGGAAGTCACTGCTACCGCACAGGGAATTATTATTGATAAGCGCGAATTTCCAGTTTATGCGGAAAAGAATCCGGCGGAGATCCCGTGGAAATCGCATCGGGTGGACGTCGTCTTGGAGTGCACAGGATTTTTTTGCAGTCGCGATGGCGCAAAGGCTCACCTGGATGCCGGCGCAAAGCAAGTCATTATTTCCGCTCCGGGAAAAGGGGATGATGTTCCAACGTATGTTGTGGGAGTAAATCATGATTTAGTGAATCCGGGCACGGAGCCCATTATTTCGAATGCCTCGTGCACAACGAACTGTATTGCGCCGGTGGTGAAAGTGTTGCAGGATGCATTTGGGATTGAAAAAGCGCTGATGAGTACGGTTCATGCTTATACCGCGGATCAAAATCTCGTTGACGGGCCGCATAAGGATCTTCGTCGGGCGCGTGCGGCGGCCATGAATATTGTTCCGACGAGTACGGGTGCGGCGGTTGCGGTCACGCAAACGATTTCAGAGCTTCGCGGCCATTTTGATGGACTAGCGATCCGAGTTCCGGTTGCCGCAGGTTCGCTTTCGGATCTGACGGTTGTTTTGAAGCGAAAGACCTCCGTGGAAGAGGTTAATGAGATGTTCCGAAGAGCGTCGGAAAGTGAGAAGTTGAGAGGGATTTTGACTGTCACCGAGGAGCCAATCGTTTCTTCGGACATTCTTGGGAACACGGCTTCTGCGATTGTAGATCTTTCCCTTACGAAAGTGATGGATGGGGATCTTGTGAAGGTGGTGGCGTGGTACGATAATGAGTGGGGATATTCGAATCGTCTCATTGATCTTGCGACTGCCGCTGGCCGGAGATTGTAGGTGGTGACCGGTTTACATTGTTATTTCCTATTACACCATGTTTTCCGGTGAACCCGTTGGCGAACCTCCATCCCCAGAACAACAACATGATCCGAGTATAGGGGGAGAGTCTTTGAATCTTTCGTCGAGTCATGGGTCGGCGGAAGATGCTGATCGGGAAAAACTTGAAAAAGCCCCAGAGGACTGGAAGACAATAACGGGAATGTCGCAGGATGTCGGGGCGGCAACTTCGTTGGTTCGCAAGCTCATTGAGCAGTTTTTGTCTCGCGATCCCGATGGTAGGAAAGGTTATCTGGATGCCGCCAACCGGCCTGCTGTTTTTTATTCTCCAGAAATTATTGAATCCGTGAGAGATGCCGTGGCGGCGCGACAGGGACCGCCGGAAGACGGATGGGTCATTCGTTATGATCTCAAAAAACGCTTGGGCGCAAGTTACGATGTCATTGAGCGAATTGCAGAGCGTCTGCTTTCAGAATATCCATCGGGAATTCAAATTTTCAAAAGTGAACATCGGTTGGTTCCACATTACTCTCCCGAGCTTGCGGCAGCGATTGAACGGGAATTTAACAAAATTGAACAGCCTCTAGAGGGTTGGAGGGTTGCTTCTAATCTTGCGCCAGAACTGGGAATAAATTATCAAACCGTTCAGAGGACTGCGGAGACTTATCGTGATACCCATCCGGAGTGGTTCAGAATGTATAAGTCCGGTCGAGGTCTTCGTGAGCACTACGCGCCCGCGTTGGTTGAGTTGATTCGAGAGACATGGAACGTCCCAACTGACATTCCTGAAGGGTGGGTATATGCAGCAGATCTTTCAAAAAGTGGTTTGGCGGATGTCGCAACGATTAAGAGTCGCGCAAATGGACGTCGCGATTCTCATCCCGAGTGGTTTCGGATGTTACGGAATCACCGAGGTCAGATTGTTGAGCACTATGCCCCAGAGCTTGTCAGATTGATCACTGAAGGAATAGCCGTAAATGAACCTGTGCCAGAAGGATGGATGACGTTAACGGAGGTCGCAAGGAGCTTGGGTGTAAGCAGTAAAATGCTCGAGCGAACTGTGGGGCAGCAGCGATTTGCTCATCCCGAGTGGTTTCAAACGTTTCGGTCGCATCAGGGCGTTGCCTTAGAATATCTGTCCGTGGAGTGCTATGCGCTTCTCCATGCAGAAGTGTCGGCATATACCCAACCCCCAGAAGGGTGGTTGCCAGGGAGCGCTGTTGCCAGGGAGTGTTCATCCTCTCGGAATACAATTATTCAGATTGCGGCGCCGTATCATGAAAGTCACCCGGAATGGTTTCGTGTTTTTCGGTCAACGGGATTGTATGAATACTATGCACCGACGCTTGTTGCGATCATTAAGGAAGAATTAACCCGCTATGAACCTCCGCCACCAGGTTGGATGACAGCCTCCGGTTTGGCAAAAATGTGTCACGTCGCCCATGAGACCGTCCAAGGCCTCTTCGTAGCGCTTCGGGATGCACATCCAGAATGGTTTCGGCGATGTCGCGCTCCTGTGGGTATTTATGAATATTGCTCGACGGAGGTAGTTGATGAGGTTGTTCGTGTATTGGAACAACAGCAAACCGAAAGAAGGATTATTGAGAATGCCGAATTCCATCTTCAAGAACTTGAAAAGGGAGATACGGTTGATGCGAAGAGATTTCGGGATCTTATTGCTGTGTTCGGCGGATCCCAAGCAGCTGACTTGCTCTATATTCTTAAACCAGAATTTCGTGGGATTCCGGTTGAGCGTGTTCGAAGTATGCTCGGGGAGTATCTTGGAGAGGTTCTTCTTGTTCCGCCGCCATTCAATCCTGAAGCGATTGCATCGGCAGAAGCGCTGCTGATGTATCCCGATCTTCGCCAAGGGTTTATCGAGGTTATTAAGGGAGATCTTATCAAAAAGTATCGAGATCGGAAGTTGCGTGAGCCTGAAAAATCTGACCAGGAGGTCATCAAAGATTCCCTACAAGAGATGAGAGTTGCGTGTGAACATCGAGGAATTGAGAATGAGTATTTGACCCGCGCGTTTGATGATCTCGATCTGTATTATCGGGAGATTTTTGAGCGGATTAGGCGGCCGGAACATATGGTGGATCGCGTTGGCGAGGGTCGCGAATTTCCAGATTTTTTTCAGCGCACAAATATCCAAGCAATCGTCGAAAAACAACGGATGCTTATCGCGGATCAAATGGGCGTTGGCAAAAGCGCTTCTGCAATATTGGCGAAGGAGGTACTGGGGATTGGCACTGCGATTGTTGTTGTTCCAAAAAATATGATCCCGACATGGCAGGCATATCTTTCTGATCGTCCTGGTGGAAAGGGGATTCCAGGCGGATATTTCAAGGAGGGGAAGGCTCCGTGTGTTGTGACGATTGCAGATCCGAGGTCGCTGGATGACCCTCGTTTAGCATCGGCGGATTACATACTGATTACCCAGCAGAAGATGACGGGGGCGTATGTGGATCGGCTGCTTGCGCTCGATCCGGACTATCTTGTTGTAGACGAAGTGCATAAACTTAAAAGAAGACATGGACGACACTCGAGCAATCTCCTGCGCTTGGCCGAGGGGGTTGCGGGAGATGGAAAATATGTCGCGCTTCTTTCCGGTACCCCCGTTCCAAATCATGTTGAGGATTTAGCAATTCCCTTAAAACTTCTTTATCCTGAACGTTTTTCGGGAATTGATGACCGTCAGCTTGCGCGGACGATTATCGAGAGTGATCTCCTCGATCTTCGCCAAACCCTTCTTCCCAGAATGGAACGCAAAAGTTTAGAAGATGCTGTTGAGATGCCGCGTTGTACCGAGGTGATTCGTCACCTTGAATTGTCTGGTCTTGAACGGGAAGTCTATGAGATGATTTTAGACGACGATGAGCAAGAACCCGCGGAGAAGATGCAAACACTCCGTCAGTTTCTTTTGAATCCCGAACTTTTGGATCCAACTCCTGGCTTCGAAGGGCAAAAAATCGCGGCGGTTGGTGCGTCTTTGCGAGAAAAGTTTAAAGCAGTTGATAAGGTTATTTTGTTCGTCAATGGATATGTTGAGGGAGTTCTTCGGGGTGATGATGCGGTTGTGACGCGATTTGAGCTTCCGGAGGATGTCGAGATCCGAACCATCGAAGGGGAGATTTCTCAACAGGATCGCCAGGCGGTCCAGCGGGATTTAGCAGAACCTGGGCGGCGTATGCTCGTAGGGATTAGTGGCGCGACCGGCGATGTCGGCATTGATCTTTCTCAAGCGGACACCGTGGTATTTTATAACGAACCATGGACGCGGTATGATGCTGAACAGCAACTCGGCCGGGTTCTTCGACCCGGTCTTGGACACGACCTTGAATCCGAGACATGGATCACTCGTGGAACGATTGAAGAGGGAATGCATGAGTATATTGAAATGAAGGCGCGCGCGATTGAAAAAGTTCTACGCGGCATCCCGCGCAGTGAGTTGGATAAGCAAATTCTTCGGCATGGTGAGAACCAAGCAGATCATGACCGCGAGGTAAATCCTGAACTTGCGGAGTACTATTTTTCTTCGTGGCAGCAGCTCATGAAAATTTTTGCGCATGTGAAGGAAATCGGAGAGGAGGATTTTCTGACGTTTCTTGAAAAGTATGGGCGGATGTACGCAGAATGTTATTTGGAGATGGGGACACGCAGTTACCAATCAAATGCAAGCCGTGTTGTTGGAACGCTTTTTGAGCGTATGATGACCGAGCGGGAGCTGCGTGATACTGGACGTTCAACGCACATCTTGGACATGGCATCGGGGCCGGAAGTTCTTAAAAAACATATTGCTGATTCGTTAAGAGATTCCGTTGTGAGTTTAGACATCAATCGCCACCATTTTGTTGGGGAGGGAGGGCGTCGCGTTGTTGGGAGTTTTGGGTACTTGCCATTTAAGGATGAATCCATGGATTATGCAAATTTGTCGTTAGCGTTGCACTATACTAAATGGGTTCCAAGTAAGAGCCAATTCGGGCGACTTGAGGTTTTAATAGAGGCAAATCGTGTTTTAAAAGTCGGTGGTCGCGTGGTCATCAATCTGATTCACAAAGTCAATTGGAAGGATTGGGATCAACTTCAAGAAATTGCTGGAACTCTTGGATTCCATATGGTTGAGGAATACACCGGATCAGCGACAAGTGGGGAATATTATCAGTCAGAAATTGTGACCTTGGAAAAAGATCGGAATTGTGAAGGTGGAGTTTCAGAGATTTTTGAGCAGATCGGCCAGTATCGAGAGGGATTAAAATTTTCTACGACAAAAACCCGACTCAAGGATTCACGGCAGATGATTCGAGAAGTTCAGTTGGGAGGAAAAATAATCCCATTGACGTTAAATGATCAGGATCGCGCTGTTTTAGAAGAGGAGCAGGCGATTCTTCGAGAAGGAAAAATGCTTGAGGAGCAGTACGGGGGTATTGTGGATATTCCTCGTGATCAGGTTCTTGAGTATGGGTTCATTCGGATTTTGATTGGAAAAAAATACGTTCTCTTCAAGCGGTTGAAGCAAGACCGTGGAGTTGCGGTTATTCGCGGTGGAGCTTTAGAAAAAAAATGACGCCGATTAGCCGACGTCAGATGGTGAAGGTGTAGCCTTCCTCCCCGTCTTCCTTATAGATGGTGTACTGTTGGTACCTCTTCGCGAGCAGGTACGCCGTTCCAATGCGCTCTGCCGCATGGCCGATGATCTCAAGATCCGCTTCGGGCGAGATCTCCGCGAGTCCCGAGTTGGCGATGGCGTGTTCCAGCTGGTCGCCATCCACGGATTCGAGGCAGGTGGTGTAGTGTTCCAAGACATCTCGGAGCTGCTCGCGGGACTGAACGACGTGGACGTGCGGGCAGCCGTCATCGGCGTAGCAGATGCCGCCCACGCGAAGGTGTGAGACGGGGATGTTGACGACCAACTGTCCTCTCATCTCGTCCGGGGTGGGCAGGACGATGTCCTTTCCGGCTTTCTTCAACACCCGCGGAAGTAGGAGAAGTGAGGCGAAGAGCTCTGCCTCAAGCCCTGTGATGTGGATCATCGAAGGCGGGTTCTCGGCGAAGATGCCCCTCTCCAACGCCTGCTCATAGTGTTCCTGTCGCTCCGGATCGAGCCGATGATGCGTGCGAATGGCGTGAACGGCCTGCTCGCGGTTGAAGTAGACATAGAGGTGATAACCCGTGTCGTCTTTCAGCGAAAGAAGGCCGTTGGGCGGAAGAGCGGGGTCTCGGGGGAAGGGCTGCGTCGGCACCGAGAAGGAAAAGAGCTGGTTTTCCATGAGATCCATGGAATTTCCTCCGGGTTGAGATGGAGTTGTGAAGAGCGTAAACTTCCCGCGAGCATACGCAAATAAGGAAAAATTGTCAAGACGGAAAGAAAAAAGCGGCGGGAGATGATGCCAGCCGCGGACTACACATTGAGCGTGATTGCTCCCTCTAGTTTTCCTTCGTAGGGGTTGAGTAGGGGAACGATGGTATTCAGCCAGAACGTATTGACCTGTCTGCTCGCCAGACCTGTGAGGCGCCTGGGATCCATGAGTCCTTCGAGCTCCCCAAGAACGGGAGTGAAGAACGCGTCCCCTCGAATGCGCTCCAAGAGGTCATTGGGCTGGCCTTCGTCTTTGATCCTCCGACTTGCCGCGTGGCTGTGGATGGCGAGTTGCTCATGAACCTTCTGACGGTTCCCGCCGTGCCGCACCATGGCCTGGATGATCTCCTCGCTGATCAGGAATGGGAGTTCTGCCGCGAGGTTTCGAGCGATGACTCCGCGGTTGACGATGATTCCCTCGAAGACGTTTTGCAGGATTCGCAGGATCGCGTCTGCCGCAAGGAAACACTCGGGCAGGTGCATCCGTCGCAACGCGCTGTCGTCGAGCGAGCGTTCGAGCATTTGCGTGGCCTGGGTCTCGTACGCCGCAATGATGTGGGCCATGAGATAGCGTCCGATTGAGCAGACCCGTTCACTGCGCATGGGGTTGCGCTTGTACGGCATGGCCGAAGAACCGCGCTGGCCTTCCTCAAAGGGCTCCTCGAGCTCCATCTTGCTGGCCAGAAGACGGAGATCTAGACCGATTTTGTGACAGCTGGCACCCAGCGACGCGAGACATTCCGTGATCGTGGAGTCCAGCTTCCGCGGATATGTTTGACCAGTGATTGTGAGCGTTGAGCGAAATCCGCAGGCGCGCGCGAACGCATTGTTCAGCCGAAGAACTTTCAATGGATTTCCCTCAAAGAGCGCGAGGTAGCTGGCTTGTGTTCCAACCGCCCCCTGAAGTCCGCGGAACGGTAGGGTGCGGATGAGATGCTGGATGCGACGCAGATCCGTCACGAGTTCCCATGTCCACATGCATGCGCGTTTCCCAACGGTCGTGGGTTGCGCGGGTTGGAGGTGGGTGTATCCGAGCGTCGGGATCTCCTTTGTCTCCCGAGCGAATGTCATCATGCGGTGGATGACGCGGGCGAGACCGAGCGCCACGTGTTCGAGCGCGTCTCTGATGATGATGAGATCCGCGTTGTCTGTGATGTCACAGCTCGTGGCTCCGAGGTGGATGATCGGCGCGGCTTCAGGACACTGCGTCGCGTACGCGCGGACATGCGCCAGAACGTCGTGACGCAACTCCGCTTCAAACCGTCGAACGAGACCGTAGTTGATCCGATCCCTCTCGTTCTCAAGTTCGGCGATCTGTTCATCCGTGATCGGGATGCCGAGTTTCTTCTGGCATCGGGCGAGACAACACCAGAGCTTCCGCCATGTGGTATAGCGATGGTCATCTGACCACAGCCGCTTCATCTTTTCCGAGGCGTAGCGCCGCGAGAGGGCATGTACAAACGTATCCGTTCCTTCGGTTTCCAACATAGCCATTCCTCCGGTGTCGGGGTTGGGATGTGCGTAATCTTGGCTTTTTCAGCCGCTCGTATCATATCCTCTGCGCTAGATTTTGCAAGCCGGTCCCTTTTACTCTATTGTATTATGGGCAAAAACTGATAGAATTTAACTATGGTTATTTTTGTTTGCGGACTCATTGGAACAGGAAAAACTACGCTTGCGAAAGCATTGGCCGAAAGATTTGGCTTTCATTATTACGACGTGGATTTGATCAAGAAAGAAATTTATCCAACGGATCCAGACTATGAGTATAATTTACAAAATAGTATTCCTTTTTCGGACGAAACGAGAGTAAAAGTTTTTAATCGGGTCGTCAAAGATTTTGCAGAATTAGCGAAAGAGCACGAACATCTTATTGTTGATGAAACTCTGCATAAAAAATTTTTGCGACAAATTTTATTCAGCGGTGCAGAAAAGTATTTTGGTCGCTACGGCATTGTTTGGGTTAAGGCTGATGAAGCGGCGATAAAGGAACGTCTTACGAAGGATCAACGGGAAGGTCATATGCTAATAAATCCTTTTGAGATGTATCTCTCGTTCAAAAAGGAATTTGAAGATTTTGAAAACGCGGATATTGTTTTTGAGAACAATGCACCGTTTATTGAGTCTGTTGCTCAATTAACAGAACTCGTCCGGGCGAAGTTACTTAGATCGGAAAAAAATAAGATTTAGAAGATTTCTAATACCCGAAATTTTACAATCTTGATTTTTGAATTCATATTCACTTGTTCGCCATAGTAGTTACGATAGTTTTCTAGCATGTCCTTTGGATTCTGATATCGTTCGTGTCCCTCTTCAAAATCCGTCTCGTTGATTTCGCTTAATTTTTTTTCACGCACAGTAGTAATTTTAGCTGCTGCAAATTTTGCACAAGTGTCAGAATTGACAAGTATGAGCAGATCGTCATCCTGTAAATTTTTGTCGTCAAAAAGCCGCCAGGTTGTAGTCTTGGATTTATCAAGAATCTTCGGAACAAGATTGCCCTTGAATTTTAGGGTTTTCATTCGGGATTTGTTCTGGT
>CAYHVQ010000020.1:0-20184 GCA_964360435.1 uncultured Gammaproteobacteria bacterium | reverse complement strand
GCATCGGCGTCTTTCTTTAATTACTATCAACCGAATTTAGGCATTCATCCCAAAATTTTTTAATCAATTGCGAATAAATCATGTGAATCAAAGAGGTTTTACAAAAATACTTTTGATTGGAATAGTTGTTGTTCTTCTCGGTGCAGCGACTTATTTTATTTTTGTCCAAAAACAAGGAAGTATTCCGTTGCCATTCTCTCCAGCACCAGTAGATTCCGACAATATTATTGATAGTTTTATTAGGAGTGCTGATTTTCCAGAGAGCCAAGGAATTAATATTTCTATAAACATTCCGGAGCAAAACTTGAAAGTTTTTAGAATAAGTTATGGAGCTCCTCAAGATTGTCCTGCCGGATGTTTTTATAGCAACGCAACCGGAATAAAATATGGGGATAAAATTGGCTGGATTTCTATTAATGATTACGATCATATCAATGTTTTAAAACTTGTAATGTACGATTTTGATGCTTCGGATACATACCTTTTTACCAATAATTTTTTTCTTGCCTTAAAAACAAAAGATGGTTGGGTTTATCAAAACGCATTTTTGCCAAAACTTGCAGAGGATAAAGATGTGCCAGCGCAAGTTAAGGAAAAAATTAATAATTTACAATAAGCCGCCAAAGAAAAATTGGAAATTGTTAAATCTCGCGACGAAACCGCTCCGAATTCACTGGGGATTTCTCGCCGAAATGAGTTCGGACTAATTCAAGAATACTGCACCAGTAGTAATCTTGTAAAATTCAAAAAATTTTGCTATACTACAGAACAGAGTTATTATTAAAGATAACGACAATGCCAGAATCATTGGAACGCGCGAGGCCGAACGAAGAACCATCCGCTCAATTCAATATTCTCCCCGGTAGAGAATTTGATGGAGATCCGGCGGGGTATTTTCTTCATTCTAATGATGCGGAATTAGATTCAGCAATAAGAAGTCTGGGAGGTGATGAAGCACTTGACTATTATGTGGGTTCAAGTCGAACCTCGCGTCAGATAAAATCAGCTGCTGAGGCATTAGCAGATCAGCTAAGTCATCCGGAAATTCAGGCCAAAATTTTGGAATTGGGTCAGCAAAAAAGAGAATTGGTGGCCCAAATACGGGCGCTGGATGAGCAATATGAGGCGTTAGTTCAAAAATAATTTCCGAAAAGTATTAAGATGAATTCCTAGACCTTACTCGGGGGAATTCATTTTTTTTAAAAATAAACTTCCATTAGGGGTCGTTGATGAAAAGCAAGTACGTAAAACTTGTCATTTTTGTTCCGTTGTCCCACGCGGATGCGGTACGAACGGCGCTCGACGAGACTGGCGCTGGAAAAATCGGAAATTATGATTTCTGTTCGTTTTCTTCCCGCGGGATCGGGCGTTTTCGCGGAAATCAAGATGCGCATCCCACCGTAGGAACGGCGGGAACAATGGAGGCCGTTGAAGAGGAGCGGATCGAAGTGTTAGTTCCACGAGCGATATTGCGTGACGTCATTAAAAAGGTGAGAGCCGTACATCCCTACGAAGAAGTTGCATTTGATATTTATCCGCTTGAGGAGATTTGAATGCCGGCGATCATCCACAAAAAAGTTTGGCAAGAATATTTTGAAAAAATCCTCTCCGGCAAGAAAACTTTTGAATGGCGTCTTGCGGATTTTGAGGTGAATGACGGTGATGTCCTCGTGTTGGAAGAATGGGATAAAGATCGAAAGGTATACACCGGCAGAAAAACTGAAGTGATTGCCACTATGATTCTCAAGACCAAGGGGCAGGCCTTCTGGTCGCCGGAGGACGTGGAAAAATTCGGTTTTCAGATCATTCAATTTCAGCCTGCGGCAAACAGCGCCAGTGCGGCCTTTTACCCAAAAATCGGTCAAGTGGATTATACGCACGCGCGATACGCTCCGGTGATCAATTGCGTCGTTCAGTATCAAGACTACATTCTTCTTGTTCAACGGAGCGCAAGCCTGCGATTCTATCCGAATGTCTGGAACGGCATCTCCGGATTTCTTGATGACGAACGCAGTATTGAGGATAAGGCGCGGGAGGAGTTGCGGGAGGAGTTGGGTATTGCATCTAAGGACATTGTCTCGATCCGCCGTGGAGATATTTTTGATCAGGAGGAAGAACAATACCGCAAAACATGGATTGTTCATCCGATTTTGGTTGAGGTTAAAACGAACGTCGTCAAGCTGGATTGGGAAGCCCAGCGCTACCAATGGGTTCGTCCGGAAGATATAAAAACGTTCGATTTGCTCCCGGGATTTGATCGCGTCTTGCAGTCTTTTTCCCTAGGGAGTCATTGACTTTGCGGGCAAAGCGCATTAGGATGGGGATCAAGTAGATCGTTCGTTCACAACCCCAACCATAAGAAAGAGGTGTTACATGCAGGGCGTCGAAATGTCTCACATGAACGCGGGCATTACCGCGCTGCTGGAGGCGTATTTCGACTTCGTCAACTCCTCGGTGGATGACGCACTTCGAAGGATCGCCGCCTACGGTAAGAAGGACACGCTCGGGATGGACGCCGGTCCGGAGATCACCATCTGTGAGTCGCTGGGTCGGTATGACGCCGGTGCTGTCGTGATCACCGAGGAGGTCGGAGCAAAGGGGGGCGATGATTTCCGTCCGTACGACACGCAGACGCTGAAGACGGTCTTCATCAGCGATCCCACGGATCGCTCCAACCAGCTCAAGGCGTTCTTGGCGACATATCCTCGAGAACAGCGCATCGGGGACATCTTCGCCGATCCGACGACTCGGGTGAAGTGGGAAAGCTCATTCAGCAACCCTGCCTCGATCACGGGCGCGACGTCGGCCATTAGCTGTGTTCGGCGTGGGCGTCCCATCTTTGCGGTGATCGTGAATTACATCACGCAGGAGATGGTGGTGTCGTGCGCAGCTGGGAACCGAATCATCAAACTGCCCGATGATCGGCCGGAGCTCATCGACCTCAATTACGTCTGTGAGCACGGGAGTCTGCTCGCTTTTCCGTGCATGGACGGAAGTTTCAACAACATGCTCCGATTTACGACGTTCCTCGGGGACGTCGGGAAGATCGGGTACCGAGAGAACTTCCTCGACAGCGGACTCATGGACGAAAGTCAGCTGACGGCCCACCTTCACTACGACAAGCCGGGTGGCCCGTCTCGCGTCCTCTATCTCTCTTCGTTGCAGTCGGATTCGACGCCAGTCGGATTCGTGCTCGCCAACGGCGAGAAGATCGGGGAATGGATCCATTGGCTGCCGTTCGTCTGGTTTGCGCGGAGTCAGTATGACGACAGTCAGCCCGCGCTGGTTCTCTATGAGGTTTTCCAGGATCGGCCGTGGACGAAGGAAGGGGTACTGATGTCAACCCCACCCAACTACAGCGTCTTCCGCGAGGTTGGGGGGAGGTTCTACATCGACACCAGCCTGCTGTTGCGCATGCCGAACCCAAGCAAGCTCCGATCAACGCTCATCGTTGCCCCGCACGACAACCGCTGGGCGATGCGATTGAGTAGCCAGTCGGGGTATCGAGAGATCAGGTTCTGAAGGAGAGGAAATAGACCCGGAATCCACCTGCGACGGAATCCGGCTTTTTTATTGTTGAGTTGCTCCAAAAATTTTTCACGTTATGGTATAATCATTCTGAAAAGAGCTTAGGCTTCTGAATTGAAATATTAACCAAATCCATATGAAAAACCTTGACTCAAAAGCCGTTTGGTTATTTTTTATTGGGTTCGTTTTGCGTTGGTTTATTCTAATCATCATTTTGAGTACGTGGGGGTTGCCGTTTTTCAGTGGTTTTCGTGATGGTCCGGATGCCGGCAATGAATTCTCGCTCGATGCTCTGAACTGGTTGTGGCTCGTCATTCCAGTTTTTCTTGTTTTCTGTTTTGTCTGGGCCAAGCTCACCTATCGCTTTTACCGGTACGAGTTGACTGACGCCGGTTTTCGCAAGGAACTCGGTGTGATCTACAAGAAATATGTCACCATCCCTTACGACCGCATTCAAAACGTGGACATCTATCGCGGCATCCTCGCTCGAATCCTCGGACTCTCGGATCTGAATATCCAAACCGCAGGAGCTAGCGCGACCATGAATCGCTATGGCGCCATGGGTGCGGAAGGGCGACTTCCGGCACTTTCCAAGGAAACCGCCGAGCAGCTTCGCGATGAGCTGATTCAGCGCGCCCGTCGGCCGAGTAATCAGGGAATATAATCATAACCGACCTATCTGGATAACTTTCAACCAAACACGGGGAAACAGCTAGTCATCGCGCTCAAGGACGGCAAATGGGAACGGTGGCCGATAAAAACCCATGTTATCACGAAAGACGATGACATTGTTGAGGTTGTCAAACGATACGCTTCTCCGCACATTCAAGCCGGCGACATCCTATTCATCAGCGAGCGGATTGTCGCTATCAGCCAGGGACGAGCGTGGCCTATCGCAGAGATTCAGCCATCGCGGCTTGCAAAAGTGTTGGTGAAATTTGTCCATAAATCTCCGTACGGGATTGGTCTTGGGAGCCCGTGGACGATGGAGCTGGCCATTAAAGAAGCGGGAGCACTTCGCATCATGATTGGCTGTTTGGTTGCCGTTGTCACAAAACCTTTTGGCATGAGGGGAGTTTTTTATCGCGTGGTTGGAAAAAATATCAATGCCATTGATGGGCCGTGTTCTTACACCCTCCCGCCGTACAATGAATACGCAAAATTAGGCCCAGCGGAACCTGAAAAAGTCGCAAAACAGTTGAGTCAAGAAATCCATTGCGATGTTGTCATTATTGATGCGAATGATCTAGGGGTTGCGGTTCTTGGAAAGTCCAATAAGCAGGTGACAGACGCGTTTTGCCAAGCGGTGTTTCGCGACAATCCTTTAGGGCAATCCACAGAGCAGACACCGTTGTGTTTGGTGCGAAAAGTGGCGGCGTAACAAGGGGCTTGACAGTTGTACTTTACTTTGATAAAGTACCTCCATGAACTGGACAAGCAAAGACAAGACGCGATTGATTCAAGCCATTTTGGCTCTTGAAACCGAAAGCGAGGCTCGGCGGTTTTTGCGTGATTTGATGACAGAGAACGAGATTGAGGAATTTGCTAAACGATTAAAGGCGGCAGCAATGCTTGCGGAAGGAGCGTCGTATGTTGCGATCGAAAAAGACACCGGTCTAAGTTCTACAACCATCGCTCGTGTTGCAAAGTGGCTCAACGGAAAAGCCGGTGGGTATCGAGCGGTTATCAACAAGCTCCATCATCACAGCACCATCCCATTGCGGAGAGGGTTGTCTTGATGGTTGATTCACACCACATGAAGCCAGCCCCCTCCGTCATGGAGGGGGTTTTGTTTGCCGACCCAACACAAATGGCAGACCAGTTCTTTCTAAGGGCGGTGACATATGCGTCTTCGTCTCATCAACCCGTTCTCACAGCCAGACTTCGTGACTGCGATCGCATCTGTGTACCAACATGCCTTCGGCGGCGAGCCATGGAACGAAGGCTGGAGATGCCCTGTGTGCGGCACGGCGTTTGCTCGCGCGGACGAGTGCAGAATCTGCACGGTGTGCGCGCCGCATGGCTCCCGCGTGCGTTTGGTCGAATACTGGCCGATGAGCACCGTGCTCTCGGATTTCTATCGCGAAATGCAAAAGCCGGATGCGATCTGCGTCATTGCGGAATGCGAGGAGCGCGTCATCGGCTTTGCATGGGGGTATCGAGTCACGGCCGATCAAGATCTCACGAACGCGCTGGATGCGCCCGGGCTGCACGAGGCGATCTCCGGCGATTTCTTCTACCTCGATGAGTGCGCGGTCGCGCCGGAGTTCCAGGGATCGGGCATCGGGAAACAGCTCGTGGAGAGTATTTTCCGCGAGCAGTCCCTTGCGCGCGTGCTCCTTCGGACCATGAATCACTCGCGGATGTGCCGTCTCATGATCCACATGGGAGGCGCGATCATCCAAGAGATCTCGCGCGGTAGGGTCATCATGACCATGACCCTCACCTGACGCAACAGCCCTGCGCGAAGTTACGCAAGGCTGTTTTTTGTTTCTCCGAACAGGAATCCCTCGCTACCGGCTTGGTTTCGGTTTCTTGCAAACAAGATCACGCCCGCGGATTTTGCCCGAATGGCCTTTGCGCCATCCCTTCCAATGTGTTCCCCTTTCCGCAGTTTCTCAAAATCTTCAAAAGGGCGGGAGAGCGTAAAATGATCGGTGGTGGTGCGATACAATTCCGTCATGTGAACGTAGGATTTTCGCGTTTGCCGCGGGATGCGCTCGCCGCCGAAATGTCCGCGAGCATCGAGAAACGCAAGGACACTCTCCTTCGCCACGCGCGTAGATTCCGGATCGCCGAGAAAACCGCACTCGACGCAGATGCCGATCTTGCCGAGCTGGTTCATATAATTGTCCGTTCCGCCGGGTTCCACGCGATCGAATCCGGAGACGATGCGTTCCGGCGGCAAAAATTCCGCAATGCCGGCTGCGTTGGCCTCGCAAATCACGAACGGCGTGCTTTGCGGAGTGAAACTGGCATGGAGATCCAAAAGGGCGTCTGCCTGCTGAAGCACGGGCTTCAGGAATTGTGCGCGGCGGTACTCGGAGCTTGCTATTTGCGCTTCGATGAGCGCGGCGTTGCTCTGAAACATGCGATTAAGATCTGCTTCCATGAAACGCCGGTTGGCTTGAATGGCGAACGGATTTCCATAACCGAAAAGCACGCGCCCAGCTGCGATAGTCAGCGTGGGGAGGAGTGCGGTCAAAGCTTCCACTCCGCAACGCTCGTCTCCGTGGACGCCAGCAAGGATGATGCTCGTTGACCCCGTTTTTTTTCCGCGTAGTTGAACAATCTTTTCAAACATGACATCACTTTATCAAAGTAAAGTAGTTTCGTCAAGAATGTTCATATCATGCCTGGTGCGTGGCGTTGTTGACATTTTTTCTGATTTTGTTAATATGGCTGGCACTCACCAATGTGGTGGTGTCCTTGGGGATAGCGTCGTGTAACGGCGCGAGCATGCGGGTACGTATGCGTACCACAAGGTTAGCCCCTTCCTCTGCAGTGGTAACTGCAAGGAGTGCATCATGACGGAAAAGCGCATCATGGCGTGTGATTTGCCGCTCGCCTGGGAGCTTGACGAAGAGTGGTTTAATCGCCTCGAGATTCCCGAAGATCTCCGCCGATATTACGGCCACCTTTCCGAGACCGAGCGGCAATGGCTGGAATCCAGCCGACTGCTCTTCGAGGAGTACAGAGACCGAAGGATGTTGCTTGGCGAGCGCACTCCCACGTCCATCATCCGGAAGATCACGCAGGAAATGGATCGTGAGTGGTTGAGCGCGGGCAAGGGTCGAGCCGTGGACTACCGGAATGTCCTCACAGTGCTCGATGTCTATGCGTGCTACTACGCCTGGGCAACAGTCATGCTCTCGCTGACACCGCATGGGGTGCTTGGCCTCACCATTCCGCACTGGATGCCGGAATCCCTCTCTGAGCAATGGAAGCTTTATGGGGGTCCTGGCTTTGTGCGAGTCAGTATCGAGCTGTACTACCCATCGCTCGGGAAATGGGGGGATGTGCAGTGGAACCAGATGATTGTTCGGATTGACGAGCCGGACATTATCACACCGCCCTCTCGTGCTGAGTTTGAGCGCGATCCCTTCCTCTATCTGTACGCCGACGGGCCTGCTTCGCGCAGTTTCCCGTACGGCCAGACTCCTAATGGGCTGGTAAGCTGGATGGGCAGCGACTGCGCACGGATGTACGAACAAGAAAAGCATACCGGCGTCGGAGGAACGGTCTTCCCGTACATCGTTGGGAATCAGATGGTGTGTCAGGATGACCGGTTTGAGCTCCGGATATACAATCCTACCCGAGATCAGCTCCAACGGTTTCTTGACACCGTCGCGAATCTGCTCTTCGCGCATCGGATTTCGGAGGCGCTCCCGAAGCTGAAATTCACGGTCTCATCCCGCATGGAGGTAGAGGTGACCGCCCCTGGCGAGGGAACGTTCTACCGTCGGAATCTCCCGCCCGCATCCTGACACCAATTCGTCGGGATTTTTTGTGGGTTTTCGTGAGCAGTGCAGATTGACGGAAATCCAAAAAGACGCTAATTTAGGTGGAGCTGGTTTCTTTCGGGCAATGAGCACTAGTATAGCGAGAGCGTCCCGCACGGAAGAACTTCATGTACGCGCGTGTAGCTCAGTTGGTTAGAGCGTTTGCTCGACACGCAAAAGGTCCCTGGTTCGAATCCAGGCACGCGCACTTGGAGCTTCACGAATGAACCCGACCCCGTGCCCAGAGCACGGGGTATCTGGGCGGGTTCGATACCCAGAGTGTCGGCTCCGCCGACGTCTGTTGATCTCGCCCATCATACACGCGACAAGTCGCGGGGTATGACGGGCATGTAATAAAGACGATGATGCTCGCGAAGAAGTTTATTGCTGAACTTGGGAGTCAGGTCTTACGTCCGCCGGTTTAGGATTCTTCCATATTTGTTCACTCGAGCGGTTGGCAAACCCAGCGATATTTTAATCTGTATTATCGGAATCGCACGCCGTATCCCTTGATTGTTTTTACTCGGCAGAGCGAAGGGTTGATTTTTTTTCCGGCGACAAAGGAGATGAATCTCGCCGAAGAGGTTCACGCGATATTGGAAGGACGAGGCGACGATTCCGAACATCGAAAAACAATTCTCCGCGCTCGCTCACAAGATCGACGCGTGGGGGAAACACCTGACGTATGCCTTTATGGCCTCTAGTCTTTTTTTCCATTTATCTCGACAAAGAGATTTGCGAGAAGGTCATCGAACAGTTTCACGTCAATATTTCTCCCGAACGGCTGAATTATTAAAAGGCGAGCAATATCTCTTTGCGCATACTCCCGAGCTTCAGCAGCGCGCAGATGGGTGCACAATTCTTGTTCACGATGATGGGATGCATGAGTACGAATACGGGACTTTTGAGGAAAATAAAGAAGCCGTGAATCGTCATTATTTAGGTCAGCATCTCCCCGCGCATTATAAAGAGCTCAAAGGGCAAACGGGCTGCCCTGGGTCGTGCGAGGTCGAGTCCGCGTTATCATAAATTTTGAGGAGCAAAAAAAGGATTTAAGAAAGGGTGAGATTTTAGTTACGGGAATGACGCGGCCGGAGTTTGTTCCCTTAATGAAAATGGTTTCAGGTATTATTACGGACGAAGGTGGTGTGACGTGTCATGCGGCCATTGTTTCTCGGGAGCTGCGCATTCCGTGTGTCATCGGAACGAAAATCGCAACGCAATTTTTGAAAGACGGCGATCTTGTCGAGGTTGACGCCGATCACGGAAAGATCCGCGTCCTCGAAGAATAGCATGTGATAAAAAAGCGCCCGAGTCCGAAGACGCGGGCGTGCGAATGGGGGCACGGAATCAGCCCACGACGCGGATCTTGTTGAGCCCGACCTCGAAGACGACGAATCCGTTGGCGATGAGGTTGGGGTTGGCGACGACCGCGTGGATTCCCGCTTTGTCGGAGATCCCGTGGGCGGCGGCCACGAGCCCGCCGATGATCGCCGTCTGGCCGACCATGAGAATGTTGGCACTCGATCCGTAGCGGTGCAACAGCATCGTGACTGCCGCCATGCCCTGCCCCTGCCAGGTCGTCTCGTCCTCTTCTTCGTAGCCCGGATAGAAGATGACGTCGTTGCCGTCCTTGTTGGCGTGCTGTCCGAGCGCCGCGAGGCCGGACAACTCCGGAAAGCCGAACGTCAGCGCAAGGACGGACGCCGCATCGAGCGCGCGGGCGAGAAGGGAGGTGTAGATCGCGGCGAACGGCCCATGCTCCGCGATCGCCGGGACGAGAGCTTGGATGCTCTCCATCCCCTTGACCGTCATCGTCGGGTTCGACCGGATGACGGCCAGCTCCGAGCTCACTTCCTCTACCTTCTCACCATGGAAAACGGCCACAATCTTCATGTTCGACCCTTTCTTGAGTTGTGGGTACCAAAGAGCGACTTAAAGGATTGTATCCTATAAGATAACATGTCGTTTGTCAATTGCGGTGATTTTCATTACAAACAAAAAATCTGCACGAGGCAGATCTTTTGTTTGGGCCTCTAGGGATTATTTCAACATTTCAGGATGTTCTTTTTTTATTTTTTGAACTCTATCGATCATTTTTTCTGCTAAATCGGTGAGATGTTTACCTTGTACCATTCTGTACGATGTGCGAATATTCCAAGGAGAGTCGGCATTGCTTCTGATTTTTATTTTAAGGGCATCGAAGACTTTCACTCCAAGGAGTTCTATTGTTTCTGCCGTGTTCGTTGGATCGCGATCGCCAGTTATTGTTTCTTGCTCTAGCGTCCTAATATCACCCTCTTGAATGAGCTCATGATTGTAATGGTGCATGTCTAGACCACATGCATTCATAAAATTATAGTAGATTTCTCGTAGAGCTCCCTCGGCACCTTGGTCGATACGGTGTTTTCCAATCTCGGTTTCTAGCCACAACCGAACGGATGTAGGATTTTCCTGTCCTAAAAGTGTCCCTTGGTCTATTTTCCTTGGTTCATCCCCCAGCCCTTGCTCAACGTGGCCTTTAAGGACGGAAATTTCTTTCATCGTAATAGTCGCGGATTCCTTTAGGGCTTGATAGAGTTCCTGCATTTTTCGAACTTCATCTTTTACTTCATGAAGCTTCACAAGATCGTCTTCTGCTTGGTCCTCATCGACAGTATTTATGTCAAATTCATCGTCTGACTTGTAGGCGGCTGCGAGCTTATCCAGCGCGAGCTTGGCATCTGTTTTGATTGATTGCATTTGTGCAGTTTCCTGCGCTAAGCGTGCTTCCAGTTCAGCAACCCCTAACTCATTCGAACCGGAACGACTTTCTGTGTCATCTGATGGATCGGCCGTGATCCCAGTCTGCCTTTCGTTGAAATTTGACATGGGAATAAGACAAATATTAGTAAGTTTAGAGGAATGCAGACACGAACGTTGCGAAAGATTATGAGCGTTTTAGATCCTGCCAGACGCCGATCACGTTTCCTTCCGTGTCTTTCACTCGCGCATACAGCCCCATATCCATGACCGTCGTTTTTGGCATGACGACGCTGCCGCCACAGGATGTGACTTTTTCCAGCGCGGCATCAAGATCGGGAACATTGATCACAATGAGTGGAGCTTGAAGCGTGGCATCGCGCGGCGTGAGTCCGCCATTGATTGCGCCTGACTCCTTCGGCATTTGCTGTTCATCCACCTCGACGGTGTTGACCATATAGTAATTCCCGCCTTCGGGTATGGGGATTGCTGAAATCTGCCAATCGAATGCGGACTTGTAGAATTGTTCTGCGCGTCCGGCATCGTCGAACGGCAATTCAAAGTGCACAACTTTTTGCATACGAGATCGTTAAGGATGGATGGGGGAATTATAAGGGATTACGTCTTTTTTCGCAAAAGTGTTTTTCAAAAAAAAGAGATGGTACTTGCCCATCTCGAGCCGTGCAGCCTAGTAGCGGTGCGCGGTGATCTGACCCGTCCACGAGTGGTACCAGAGCCAGCCGTTCTGGAAGTTCTGGCGAGACCCCTCGGGATACGAGTACTCGTCGCTGGTCGGGAAGCCGAGCCAGCAGTACGCTGGACCGCCGCAGTTGAAGTAGTAGTTGTAGAACCCGCTGCGCACGAGCCACGCGACGTTCGTGTTGTTGTACTGCGGGCAGTAGTCCCCGCCGCGGCATCCCAGCGCCTGGTAGTAGATGGCGCAGGTGCCGTAGATCCCACCGGTGTAGGTCTGGGAGAATCCCTCGTACGCGACGCGGTCTGATGTCAATCGAGTCCGCCAACCGACGTTGAACCCACCGGTTCGCGTCCATGCCGACGTGATCTTCCCGTTGTTCGTGCTGGTGTACCAGCCGTTTGCGGAGAGATACCCGTAGATTTCCTGGCCATTGCCCTCGTACCAGAACCGCGGGTAGTGGGTGACGCCGCCGCTGTCCTGGATCTCGAAGTGGAGGTGGTCTCCTGACGAGTCTCCGGTGTTGCCGATCGTGCCGATCGCCTGACCCTTCTCGACCCACTGGCCGGAAGAGACGTGGACGGTCCGCATGTGACCGTAGACCGAGTAGTAGGAGTCGCCGTCGTGGTCGATCTTGACGTAGTTGCCGAAGCACTTGCAACCACGGTTATTGTAGTCGTAGTTGGAAACGACCGCGACCACACGTCCGTTCGTCACGGCAGTGATCGGTTCGCCGCCGTCCGCGCCGGCGAGGTTGAAGTCCCACGCCGAGCCGTGACCGTTGTAGGTCGTGGCCTGGTAGCGCTGGCCGCTGTGGAACGGGAGCGGGTAGATGTTCGTGATGTCGGAGCCGCTGATGACCGGACCGTGGTCATCGAACGGAATCTCCTCCAGCTCGGTCAGCCACTCCACGTCGTCCCACGAGATCTCGATGGGCTCGCCGCCGTCGATAGAGACGATGGCGTAGCCCTCCTCGGGTACGGTCATGAGGAACTCGATCTTTCGGCCCTCCTCGACAGCGAGCTCGAGGTCGTCGGGAGTCTGGGTCGGCAACGTCTGCGCGGACAGCGCAACCGCTGCCGCGAGAAAGGTGAAGGCGAGCATGGGTTTACCTTTTGATCGGGTGTGCAAAGATGAGGGTCGTTCCCCCGTCTTCTGCGTTTAGTTTACTCAAAATTTTTTTTCTGTCAAATCTTGACAAAAAGAGGAAGGAATAGTATGATGCGTTGTTCGATGTGTCCTTATTCACCCTCATCCCGAAAGGAAAGGTAATGCACAAAGGACATTTGCGTCGTGAAAAATCGGCTTCCCTCTGGGAGCTAGCCTGCCCGATTCTTCAGATCCCGCGCGACCATCTGCTCCGCGCCGCGCTCATGGATTTTCTCCTCGATCCGCGGCTCTCATCCCTGCAGATCTTCGTGATGGCGCGCGACGAGGGCAGGGCTTATGTCGAACGCGACGAAGCTACGCGCATCGCTCACGCCGCTCGAAGTCTGGCGACCCTCCGTCGTCGAACAGGGCTTGCGAGCCTGGATCACTTCTTCGCTGGATCGTGAACTCACGGTCTTCTTTTTTTCGTTGCTCGACAATCTCGGTGAGCAGGGTATGATAAGGGATATCAATCTTTATGCATTTTTATGAAAGCTATTCAGATTCGTACTTACGGTGGCAACGAGATCGTTGAAATCAACAATGACGCTCCGCTCCCGCAACTCGTCGCGGGCAAGGTTCTTGTTCAGGTTCATGCCGCGGGCGTGAATCCGGTGGATGGGAAAATCCGCCAAGGATTTTTTCAGCAGATGATTCCACTCACGTTCCCCGCAACCCTTGGCGGTGATTTTTCCGGTGTGGTGTTGGACGTCGGTGAAGGCGTGACGTCGGTGAAAGAAGGCGACGAGATTTACGGTCAGGCATCCGTGCTCGCTGGGGGGTCGGGTTCGTTTGCGGAAGTGGCAATGGGGGATGCGACGATGCTGGCACTGAAGCCATCGCGATTGAGCGCGGTGGAAGCCGCGGCATTACCCCTTTCTGGGGTTAGCGCTTGGCAGGCACTCGTGGAGCAGATAAATCTTTCACGCGGACAAACGATTTTAATTCATGGCGGCGCAGGCGGGATCGGGTCTATGGCGATTCAGATCGCGAAACACATGGGCGCGACGGTCGCAACAACGGCCTCGACTCGCGATGTTGATTTTGTGAAGAGTCTTGGAGCAGATATCGTGATAGATTACAAAACCCAACGATTTGAAGAGCTTGTCCGTGATGCCGATGCCGTGTTTGATACCGTCGGGGGCGAGACGCTGACGCGCTCCTTTAGAGCACTTAAAAAAGGCGGGATCATCGTCTCCATGGTGGATCAACCGGATCCCGAACTCATGAAAACATATGGAGTTCGAGCGGTTCGCCAGGGAAGCCGCGTGACGACCGAGTGTCTTGGGCATCTCACCGAGTTGGTGGAGCAGGGTGTGTTGACCATTCTCGTAGATCGTATCTTTCCGTTGGAAGAATCTGCCGCGGCCATCGCGTATCTGGAACAGGGTCATCCGCGAGGAAAAATTGTGATTAAAATCCTATAGGCTTGCGCCATTGACAAACCCTCCGCTTTTCCTATAATACACCGTTATTCTGTTGTACAATCAAACTCCATAACCCGGAGGTGCTGCGTGGTCGAACAAAAGAGGCAGACCGAGCTCGACCTGTTTGGGGAAATCCTCACAAACTGCGTTGAGTTCGCCCGACAGGACTTCTCCGTCGGCCTCGTACTTCACGATGGAGTGCAGGATGAACACCTTCAGGCGGGAAGGATGTTCCAGCCTGACGAGGAGAGCAGGCGTTGGGCGATGTCCCAGGATTCGTTGCCAGGCGACCTTGCCATCAAGGCGGTAGCCGTCAACAAGCAGCGGATTCTGCTGGAGATCGCGCCAGTAGACCTGGAGCGCGCGCGAGAGGTGTTGTTGGATCGGGGTGTTCCGGCGAGCATTCATCCGGCGCAGATCTGCAATGCCTTTGGAACCCCAGTCGCGAGGCGGATGTCCGAGCACATCGGCAATGCCGCACAAGGCATCTCGCCGAGGCAGCTGTGGGCGATTCCCTGGACGCGTCCGCAACTGTGTGCGATCGCAATTCAGGTCTTCGACGCGATCTACACGGCAAGCGCATTCTCGATCGAGGGGATGGAGGATGCCGAGGGCGGGGGTTCTGTCGCGACACAACAGAGCATGCAGATGCGGATGAGCATCCAACTTCAGCTCCAGCAAGAGCAGCGACCCGTTCTTCTCCTCGAGGGACGGACGGATCTCCTGACTGTTCAGCGACAGGAACTGCGGGGGATCATGGGGCTGCAGCATCGCGTGCTCCGAATGACGCCGGACGAGCTCGAAACGTGGGCGGCGAACGAGGCCGCGAAGCCGGGCGGTGCACGCAAGGTCTACGACGCGATCGTGTTTGCGATGGCGGGTCGCATCCGCGCGGTTCGGCCGAGTTTCAACTGGCGCGAGGCGCGACAACATGCACGTCGCCTCATCGCCCAATCCCAGTAGTTTCTCCTAGCCATGGCTTCTCCTCCCATGGCGCTTTTTTATGGTTCGCTATTTTAGCTAGAATGCTAAACATTTTTTTTCTTCTTGCGCAGGTTGCAAAAAAAATCGCTATGCTCTAGGATACAAGGTCTCGATGGAAGTACCATCGTGACCGTTCTTTCCGCATGCTGAAGGAGGCTTCAAGTGAAGCGTGTTCTGTTTCTCAACGGCCCGTCGCAAGATCCTTCGGATCGGTTCTACGGGTGGCCGACACCCCTGCTCTACGCGATCGCTCCAACTGCCGAGGCGATGCGCAACGGGGCATTGCACCTTGAAATGCTTCCGCCGATCTTCGAAGTTCCGTGGTACATCGAGGGCGAAAATGACGTCGGCATCCACGATGCATTTCATGAGCGGATTGCGAGCGCAGACATTATCTGCGCAAGCGTGATCTACGATTCGCTTTACCCGACGCTCCGACTCCTCGCGGATGCAAAGAGACTGCGACCCGAGATGATCACGATCCTTGGCGGACCGCATGTAGACGAGGCGCACAATATTCCTGGCCTTAACGACCTCACCAATAACCCCGGCGTTGTGGATTTCCTGATCGCAGGAGATGGTGAGATTGTGCTCCGAGAACTACTGTCCGACATCGCATCTGGTACCACGCCGAATCTTGAAAGGATCGCGAAGCGAAGCGAAGGAAGGGCGTGGATTTACGGACGAGATGGTCGCGCCACAACAAGACAGCGATCATTGCGGCTCGATGACCTGCCCTATTTCCCGATCGATCTTGCGCCGAAGCAGCATCGGCAGGACTTCGCCGTATTTTCGGATGCATCCGGGGAAGGGGTTGTCGCAACGGCGCAGATGATGACCATGCGTGGATGTCCGTACGAGTGCAATTTCTGTTCCGAACGCCGCGATCTCGCGTATCCGAACGCACACTCAATTGACCACATTCTAGGAGAAATCGAACTCCGAAAGCGCGAGGGGTTTGGCGCGGTGTTCTTCGACGACAGCACGTTTGGTGTGCATCCTCGTTTCAGCGATCTCATCCAAGAGCTTGGTAAAGCTGGTATGCAGTTCGGTGCGCTCACGCGGTTCAACATCGCAAACCGACCCGAGCTGCTTGAGTCGCTGCGTGATGCAGGCTTCACCTACCTCTACTGTGCAGTCGAGCAGTTTGAGGATGAGGCGCTTCGAGCGATGCAGAAGGGACAAAAGACCGCAACGATTGAAGCTGGAATGCGACGACTGCAAGAACACGGATTCCGAATTGGAGTATCTCTCCTTTACGGCTTGCCCTACGAGACCGATGCGTCCGTGCGAGCAACGCAAGACTTTGCTGCACGTTGGGTCAGCGAGGGTGTGATCATTCTCGTGAGTGAATCACTCCTGTCGTACCATCCGGGAACCCCGGAAGGCGCGGGCAAGTGTCTCGATTTCAATCGCCTGCCGCCGAACCGCGGATTTCCATGGAATCGCTTCGAGGAGGGTCAATGGTATCATCCTCCTCATGTGACGGCCGATTATGCAGAACGGATCTTTCGTGGCTCCGAAGCGCGTTTCGCTCACGCGATGATCCGTAACCGACACACGTGGATCCACAATAAGCCATCGCCCGGATGAACCGTCCGGAACACAAAGGGTCGAACATTCTCCTTAGTAGGCGTCCGACCCGTTTTTTATTCCAACCATACTCCACTCGAATAGTGAGCGTCCGTCTCGACACCTCCTCCGCTCCGCTTGACAGCACGGCTTATTGGGTTTAGGATGATTTGTCATTTCTGCTGACTAGCGGAAGTTGACGGTTTCTCAAACCTCACCTGGAGGAAGTCATGAGCGCAAGAACGCTACTTATTCTCGGTGCGCTGATTGTTACGGCCTTCTTCGCTGGCCAGCGATCGAGTTTCACTCCCATCTCTGCGGCGATTGTCGAGCAGGCTCAAGCTGCGTCGGTGGAGGATCTTGTGCCGATACAGCCGACGATCGCTCGTCACCTCGCCACGGCGAATCTGTCGAAGTCTTCGCGCGAACCGGCCGAAACTTGCGACCCCCGTGTCGCGGCGTACGTCGGATGGGACGGCGAGTGCTATCGGTTCAATCCATTCGTTACACCCGGTGTCGGCCTGCACTTCCCGTGGGGAGCCCAGGTCTGGTCGGGTCCCACCGTCACGGTTCAGGCATGGAATCCCGAAGACTGCGACTGGGATCTGCTTGGACAAATTCGCGAAGGAACGGCCGACCACAGCGGATCCGAGCCCCTTGGACAGGTGGTGGATGATGACATCATTCGGCTCCAGTGGGAGACTGATGATCCGATCTTGCGTGAGCAGATCTACCGCCTCATGCCGAATACGGAACAGGTTCCGGTTCTGTCTCGCCCAGTGAGCACCGAGGACTGGCGGCTTTCGGATGGTACTCTGGTGCTTGGCAGGACAAAACTGTTGAGCACTGACCTGTATGTCTGGCAGGTGGAATCTCCAAACTGGCAGGGCATGGACGATGGTGAGGGCTACCCGAGGGGAATCAGTGCCCTACTCACTCGCAGTTCTGTCACGATCTACGCCTACACCTACCGTGGACAAGCTGACCGTGTCATTACGCTCGACACTTACAACGTCGAGCATGACCGATGGGATCTCCTGGCCGAACTCGACCCGGAAGTCTATCGCGGAACGCCCAGTAGCAACGGCGTGTACTCCATTCCGTGGGGCTACTACCCGTTGAAGTCCGGCTCGATCATCCGCTTCCGCGTCCTGTGTAAGGACACCGGCAAGCCGATGTTTCCTCTGGATATCGCAACCCCGCTCGAGTAGTGAATGTTCCACTTCGACACCTCTAGACTAGGTGTCTTTTTTCTCCACATGTTGTGCACAAGAGCGAGTCATCGTCTGGGGCTTTGTTTTCATTTTTTCAGTATACCGATTTACTAGTTTTCCATGGAAATAATGACTTTTCTGCTAAGGATAAGAAAAAAATCTCGTTTTTTTCATTCTCTTGACAAAAATCGAGTCGGACGGTATGATGACGGGGAATTTGAGCAGTGTACTCTGTCTTTATCCACAGTGTATGAGTGACGCAACGGTAAAAACCTTCACGATCAGCGGTTTTTAGTCTACTCACACCTTGAGGATAGGCGAAAAGCCGCGATCCAAGCGGTTTTTTGTTCGGCCTCTCTCCCCTTTTCCGACTTCCGAACGGAGCAGAAGAGAGCGGCAGATTCAGCGGGAGATTTTACTCCCTCCTGTCAGGCACATTGACAACTGAAGTTCCAAGAAAAGTAAATCTTCAAGAATACCAATTAAGAACATCTGTCTTTTTTGTGGTTACGATTAGCATAAGGGGATATGGTGAATGCCTTGACATGAGACGACGATGAAGGACGCTGCAGTGTGCGATAAGCTTCGGGGAGGTCACAAGCAACCTATGATCCGGAGATCTCCGAATGGGGAAACCCTCTTTGTGATAAAACAAAGAATCCACGCCTGAATATATAGGGCGATGGAAGACGACCTGGGGAATTGAAACATCTTAGTACCCAGAGGAAAAGAAACAAAACAAGCGAAGTCTCGCTTCGGTGCCCGTTAAACGGCATTGGGGTGAGGTTTCCTGCATTCCCTGAGTAGTGGCGAGCGAAACGGGAATAGCCCAAACCATTATTGTGTCAAGCTGTAAGGCGTTGCAATAGTGGGGTAGTGAGATGATTGTGTCTGGCGCTTACAAGCCGGGATAGAGCTTACGAATGCGAAACTTCCTTAGCAGAAAACGTTGGAAAGCGTTGCCACAGAAGGTGAAAGCCCTGTCGGCGAAAAGGGTTTTGCGCTCTATGACAGTCATCCTCGAGTACGATAAGACACGAGAAATCTTATCGGAATCCAGGCCGACTATCGGCCTAAGGCTAAATACGTCTCATGATCGATAGTGAACAAGTACCGTGAGGGAAAGGTGAAAAGCAGGCCGGTTAGGCCGATGAAATAGTTCCTGAAACCATATCCTTACAACAAGTCGGAGTCCCGATGCAAATCGGGATGACGGCGTGCCTATTGAAGAATGAACCTGTGACTGATTTCTATTTTGCGTTGTCTAATTCCGTCTTAGGAAGAAGGCAAAGTGAAAGCGAGGGCGAAATGCCCGTCTGTCGCCCGCAAGGGTGACGCGCAGAATGGAATCGACCCGAAACCGGGCGATCTAGCCATGACCAGGGTGAACCCCGCAGAAATGCGTGGGGGAAGCCCGAACCCACGAGCCGTGTAACACTCGGGGATGAGTTGTGGTTAGCGCAGAAATTGTAATCGAGCCCGGCGATAGCTGGTTCTCCCCGAAATAGTTTTAGGACTAGCCTAGTGAAACTACGTTGTGGAGGTAGAGCACTGAATGGGAGCGGATGGCGCAAGCCTACTGTTCCTAACCAAACTCCGAATTCCGCAACGACTATCACTGGAGTCAGACCGTGGGGGCTAAGCTTCACTGGTCTAAAGGGAAACAGCCCAGATCGTCAGCTAAGGTCCCTAAATCTCTGTTGAGTGTTTAAGGTGGTGAGACGACTTATACAACAAGGAGGTTGGCTTAGAAGCAGCCATCCTTTAAAGAAAGCGTAATAGCTCACTTGTCAAGTTATCTTGCGCCAAAAATCTAACGGGGCTAAACAGAGTACCGACGCTACGACTTCTCATATTTTTAATATGGGTTGGGTAGGGGAGCGTTCTTGTTGCGATGAAGTTCTGACGTGAGTCAGGGTGGAGCGGCAAGAAGTGAGAATGCAGGTATAAGTAACACAAAAACAGGTGAGAATCCTGTTCACCGAAAACCCAAGGTTTCCCCCGCCACGATCATCAGCGGGGGGTTAGGCGATCCTAAGGCGAGTCCCGTGTAATGCGGGGGTAGTCGATGGAAGAGCTGGTTAATATTCCAGCCCTTCGCCCATGACCGATGGAGTGACGCATCTGTAATGCTGACGCGTATTTTGGCTATGTACGTTGCTCGTTCCGTAGAGAGGATCCAGGAAAATCCGGATCCATGTCCTCGAGGGACGGGCAGGAGGTCGAGGCTTCGGCCAAGGCCAACTCAGCAGTCAAGGTGCCAAGAAAAACTCCTAGGATTCATCATGGGCGAACCCGTACCATAAACCAACACAGGTGGGTCGGTGCGAAATGCACTAAGGTGGACGAGAGAACCTTCGTTAAGGAACTCT
>CAYHVQ010000019.1:0-20961 GCA_964360435.1 uncultured Gammaproteobacteria bacterium | reverse complement strand
TTCATTCATTTATCCACAGAAGGTAACTGGAACTCTGCAACAGTACAATTTTTGACAAAACACTAAAATTATGATATGATTATATTGTAAAATCAACATAAATTGATCAAATCCCGCGGTAGTAGCGGGAGCAATGCGTTTATGGATCGGTTTCGCAAAGAACGCCTCGAAAGCACGATGAAGACGGTCATCCTCGGCCGTTGGATTATTATTTTAGGAGCTTCAGCGACCGGGGTCATTCAAAAGCTGTTGGGATCCTCCTCCATCAATCTCTCGATGGAGAACATGACGCTTCTCATCGTGAGCGCGATGATCTATAACGTGATTTTTTTGTTGTATCTTGCCGGCCGCCATGAACGGAGTGTCACCGGTTTGAAAGTCATGTCCGTTTTGCAGGTTTTGGCAGATCAATTTATTTTTACACTCGTTGTCTATTTTACCGGAGGGGCGGAAAGCCTCTCGTTTGTGTTTTATATTCTCCCGATCATGGTGTCCACCGTCCTGTTCAGTGCATCTGGGATTTTACTGCTCGCGTTCATCAATGTTCTTCTTTATGTCGGGCTGATTGCCGCGGAGTATGTTGATGTGATTCCTCATCTGTCGCGGTATAATTTTGACCCTGGGATATATCTGAATTTGGGCGTGACGGTTTCCAATTCTCTTCTGGTGATTACCACCGTGATGCTGGGGGCAATTTTTTCCAGTTTTATTTCTCGGCTTTTAATCGAGCGGGAGGAGGAGCTTCGGTCGGAACGCGATAAAGTCGCCTCCATTCTCCGCAGTCATTCCGATGGTCTTATTATGATTGATCAGCAGCATCGCGTGATTTTAGCAAATCCTATGGCGGAGGAAATGCTGGGGATTACGCAAGACGAAGTCCTTGGGCGCCAAATTCTCAAAAAAACGTATGAAGAAAAATATAAAAAACTTTATGAAGTTCTGCTGAAGAAATCGGGAGAGGGGCATCGAGCGGGCGAGGAAGAGGAAAGTTTTGAGGTCACCTTTCTCGAACCGTCGCCGCTCGTGTTGCGGGTGGTGACCATTCCCGTTTACGGCCCCCACGATCACTTGATGGGAGAAATGAAAGTGCTCCACGATGTGACGCGCGAGAAAGCAATTGACCGGATGAAGTCCGAGTTTATTTCGATCGCGGCACACCAGCTCCGTACGCCACTTTCCGCGATTAAGTGGGTCATTAAGTTGCTTCTTGATGGGGATGCGGGAAAATTGAAAGATGAACAAAGCGAGCTCCTTAATAAAGGATATGAAAGCAATGAACGGATGATCCGGCTGGTGAATGATCTTCTGGATGTCTCACGGATCGAGGAAGGTCGTTTTCAGTTCAAGTTCGCCGTGCAGGGATTGGAAGATTTTTTGAGCAATGTTGTCCAGGATTTTAAGCCGCAGATTAAAGAGCGGAATATTAGTTTTGCGCTTCAGTTGCCGCAAAAGGCGTTGCCAAAGGTGAGGATTGATGAAAGTAAGTTGCGTTTGGCGATTTCCAACCTCATTGATAATGCCATTCGTTATACGCCACAGAAGGGTCGTGTTGTTGTGAAAGCGTCATACGATGCCGCCAAAGAGCAGATCGCCGTGACCGTGGAGGACAGCGGCGTCGGCATCCCCAAGGATCAGATGGAGAAGCTGTTTATAAAGTTTTTCCGAGCGGATAATGTCATCCGGATGCAAACGGAAGGATCGGGCTTGGGGCTCTTTATTGTGAAGAATATCGTTGAAAAGCACGGCGGAAAAGTGACGATTGCAAGCGAAGAAAAAGTTGGCACAACGGCGACCATGACATTGCCTATTGAGCAGAAATTTAAGCCGGAGAAGGACACGGAATTTGAAGAATTTATGGAAAGCTTCTAAAATAGAATCTATGATTGCCATTTCCTCTTTTCCAGATCTTATTAACGCAGTTGTTTGCTTGCTTTGCGCTTATAAAATTTGGGGGACGATTCATGCCCATCCGGAGTTCCATGACCGCGATCGCGCTCTTTCTTTTATGTGGACGTATTTTTGCCTTTCCGCGACCTACGCGCTGTTTGGGCTTCCGGTGGTATTTTTTCCTGAAAATTCACTCCTGCTGGGTTGGACATTTATCTTTGCGCATTTGGGGTTCGTCTTCGCGATTGCAAATTTTGCGACGATTCCTGTTTCGTTTTATCGTCCTCATTGGCGGAATGCGACGTTTAATTGCATGGTCGTGGTGGGATTGCTTCTTATCGCGCTCATGGTCAGCCGGTTTTCTTATCCGGTTTTTGATTCAGCAACGCAGATCATTGATTGGAATTTGGATTCTACGGTTGGCTTGGCAATTGCCGTCTTTTTTCTTGGCGTCCTAGTCCCCGCGATTGGTTTCTTTGCATTCCAGGCGGGTCGGAGTCATTTGCCCGCGGTAAAAGTCCGTTCGCTGTTGTTGAGTTTTGGTTTGCTTTTTCTCGTCATTGGAACGGTGTTGTTTTACGCGGTAAGTTTTACAGCGAAGTTTCTTGTGGTGAATCTTGTGAGCGTTGTCGGTTTTCTTTTTGTGTTGGTGAGTATTTACTATAAATCCACCCGAGTAGACGCCAGTAGCGAAGAGCCTCCTCAAACTATTCATTTGTGATATAATAGAAGTAGCTATGTTGAAACAAGCGCATATTCTCATCATGGAAGCCGACACCAGCCTTCAAAAAACGCTACAGGCGAAGTTGTCAGCGGCGGGGTATCGGATCACGGTGGTTTCGGACGGAGAGTTGGGTTTGAAAAAGATTGACGAGGGAAAGCCGGATCTCGTCATGGTGGATTTGTTATTGCCCAAAATCAATGGTTTTCAGGTTTTGGAAAATTTTCACCGGCAGGCCGCAACAAAGGGGATGCCGGTCATCGCGATCTCTGCAACCGGTCAGCCCGGGGAGATTAAGCGGATTTTGGATCTTGGCGTTTCAGATTATCTCATCAAAACCGAGCTGACGCCCCAGGAGGTTGTGGAAAAAGTAGCGCAGAGTTTAGGGGGATCTGCGTCCGTTGGGGACGCCAAGGAAGATTCGTCCGCGCGAACTTTTTACGCCAGACAAAATGGCATCAGCGCAAAAATTTTAATGATCGAAGATGACAAATTTTTAGGCGAGTTGTGCACAACGAAACTTTCTAAGGAGGGTTTTGCGGTTTCATTAGCGGTAGATGGCGAGGAGGGATTACAAAAAGTCATCCAGGAGCGCCCGGATCTCGTTCTGCTTGATATTATTCTCCCTGGAAAAGACGGATTTGAGGTATTGGAAGCCATTCGACACCATGACGACGCGGGCGTGAGCAAGACGCCGATCATTTTACTGTCTAATCTCGGCCAAGAATCAAACGTGGAGCGCGGAATTGCGCTTGGAGCGAACGATTACCTTGTGAAGGCGAATTTCACTACCGATGAGATTGTCGAAAAGGTATTGGAGACGCTCCGGAAAAACAAAAAATAACAGGCATGTCATCCCGGACTCGATCTGGGATCTATGGTGGGATAAGATGAAGTTTTACCGTCGGACGTACGACAATGGATTTTGCACGCGGCCATTGATGCGAATTTCCATGTGAACATGATCACCAGTGGAGCGGCCGGTATTTCCCTGAAGGGCAATGGTTTGTCCTTGATTAACGTACTGGCCGGGTTTGACGAAAAGTTTGGAATTGTGTCCGTAGCGGCTGGTAACTCCGCCGCCGTGATCAATATCCACGGAGATGCCGTATCCGCGATTCCATCCCGCGGAGATGACACGTCCGGAACGGGAGGCGTAAATGGGATCCCCGGTGTGGCCGTCAATATCCAAACCGGTATGAAAGCGCCCAAAGTATTGACTGATGCGCCGCGACGTTGTCGGCCAGATCCACGAGCCGGTTGCGGCTGAACTCGGGGGTGCGCTGGGTGAAAAATATCCATGGACTTCCGCGATGCGCCGCGTGGGTTTCGGAGGTTCGGCAATCTCCGGGATTTTTCCGCCCGGAATAGAAAGTTTTTGACCTTCAATAATCGCGTCGGCAGTGACGAGCGCATTCTCTTCCATGATATCTTCAACGGAGATGCCGTATTTTGTTGCAAGGGCATCTAAAGAGTCTCCGGATTTGACCTCATGGATGACGCCCGACCATGGAAGCACAACGAGTTTTTGTCCCGCCTTGATGAGTCCTCGTGTATCCAAATCATTGGCATAAAGAAGGGTGTCTACGCTCACGCCGTAGGTTTCCGCAATTTCGCTGATCGTTTCATTTTCTTGAACGATGTGTTCGATGATGTCGCCATTTTGAGTTGATCCCGTGGTCGTTTGATTCAGATTTGGTTTGATGAGCGCGCCTTGTTCTGTAATCGCGCTGGTTTCAATCGAGGAGATTTTGTTTGTGGGATCAAGCACTGGCGTATTGGCAACGATCGCAGAGGTAAATTCTCCGGGCTCGCTGGCCGGAGTTAAGAGCGCATCCGTTGCCTTGACGACGGTTTCCCCAGCAATGACGTCCATTACATCGGCAACCACGCTTCCTTGTCCGATGTCATTCAATTCTAAGTCACGGGCGGAGATGCTATTCGTTGTGACGGCGATGGTGGCTAGAATCACGGTCGCGTGAATCACGTAGCGCGTGGTCATGATCGTCCACACAAAATTTTTCGATCCCACAAAAACATCGCGAATCTGGAGCGTTGCGCGGAGGTAGAGCTTGTACGGGCTGATCAGGAAGTGCTTCGCAAAAAATCGAAGAAAGCGCTGAAGTGGCTTGCCTAAAATAATGAATACAAAAAAATGGGCGGCGTTTTTCAACAGGATCGTCCCATTCAAGATCGCGAGTAGGAGTTTGAGCAGAAAATAGAAAATGCGCGGGTTGCTCATAAACGTGGATATTGTAGCATAAAAGACGGATTTTTTCAAGACATGAAAAAATCGCCAAGATTTGCGCGGATTTCGAAGATCCCGTACAATAACGAAAGATCCTATGAAACACTACGATCATCCCGCAATTGAAAAAAAGTGGCAGAAGCGGTGGGAGGAGACTCTCGCCCACCAAACCCGGAGCGAATCCAAGAGCCTGTTTTTTTATTGTTTGGATATGTTTCCATATCCGTCCGGCTCTGGGCTTCATGTTGGGCATCCGGAGGGGTATACTGCAACAGACATTGTTTCTCGAATGAAGCGGATGCAGGGCATGAATGTTCTTCATCCGATGGGGTGGGATGCATTTGGGCTTCCGGCGGAGAACTACGCGATTAAAACCGGCATTCATCCGAAGGAGAGCACTGGAAAGAATATCGCGACGTTTAAGCGGCAGATTCAGTCGCTCGGATTTTCTTATGACTGGTTCCGCGAAATCAACACGAGCGATCCGGCATATATGAAGTGGACGCAGTGGTTTTTTTTGTTGTTATATCAGCGTGGTTTGGCTTATCGAAAAAAAGCGGCCGTGAATTGGTGCGAATCGTGTCAAACCGTGTTGGCAAATGAGCAGGTGGTGGATGGGTTATGCGAACGGTCAAAAGATCCGGTGACTCAAAAAGAGCTTAAACAGTGGTTTTTTCGCGTGACCGCGTACGCCGAGGAGCTGTTGTCTTCGCTCGACGAGCTCGATTATCCGGAGCGGCTAAAAGCATTGCAACGGAATTGGATCGGGAAAAGCGAGGGGGTGGAGATTGATTTTTCGATTATAGATTCCAGTGAGTCATTGACTGTTTTTACAACACGGCCAGATACATTATACGGTGTGACGTATCTTGTTGTAGCACCCGAACATTCGCGCGTTCATGATTTGACGACGGATAAGCAACGGGGCGATGTTGAGGCGTATGTTACTGGTGTGCGGGAAGAATCATTAAAAGAACGTAGGAGTCCAGAGAGGAAAAAGACAGGCGTATTCACAGGTTCGTATGCTGTGAATCCCGTAAGCAATGAAAAAATTCCAATCTGGATTGGGGACTATGTCCTTATGGAATATGGCACAGGCACAATTATGGCTGTACCAGCACACGACAATCGAGATTTTGAATTTGCAGAAGAACATCATCTTGAGAAAAAATGTGTCATCGACCCCGATGCGCTGGTCATTACCGGTGAGCCATTACAAAATAGGTTTCATAAAGAAAGACAAAAGATTCTCCGCGCAGAGGTTCTGTATGACGGATCAGGAACTATCATGAACTCCCCTCTTTTTAATGATCTGAATTCGAGGGTCGATTTTCAAAGGATTTTAGACATCATTGAACGCCAGAAGATTGGGAAATGCGTGACTACATATCGTATTCGAGATTGGCTGGTTTCCCGTCAGCGATATTGGGGCGCGCCGATTCCCATCGTGTATTGTGCAAAGTGCGGAGAGCAGCCGGTTCCCCAAGATCAACTTCCCATTTTACTGCCTGATGATGTTGCGGATTTTCGGCCAAAAGGAAAATCGCCGCTGGCCACGTCTCCATCATTTTTGCAAACCTCTTGTCCGAAGTGCGGAGGCGTAGCTACGCGCGAAACAGATACCATGGACGGGTTTGTGGACAATTCGTGGTACTTTTTTCGCTATTTAAGCCCACAAGATGCGGTGCAGGCATTTGATCCGAAAGAAGCCGAGCGTTGGATGCCGATTGATTTGTATGTCGGCGGCATTGAACATGCTGTGGGGCATCTTATTTATTCCCGTTTTTTTACAAAAGTTCTGCGCGATGCCGGAAAGATTGCATTTGGAGAACCGTACAAGAAAGTTCGCAATCAGGGTCTTATCCTTGCGGAAGACGGACGCAAGATGTCCAAGTCGCTTGGGAACGTCATTAATCCCGATGATGTTGTTTTGGAGTATGGCGCGGATACGCTCCGGTTGTACGAAATGTTTTTGGGACCGTTTGACACAACGAAACCGTGGGACACAAAGGGGATTATGGGCGTCCGGCGTTTTTTGGAAAAAGTGTGGTATATGACGCAAGAAATCGTGAAGGAGCCGTCTGGAGGCGCGCCATCCGAAGCCAGTACGCTCTTGCAACATCAAACCATTCAGAAAGTGACGCAGGATATTGACGCGTTGCATTTTAATACGGCCATCTCTGCGATGATGATTTACGCCAATCATCTGCAAAAGGCATCCCAGGGTCGTCGGGCGTTATTGGAGTCATTACTCCTCTGTCTTGCGCCGTTTGCCCCGCACCTGGCGGAGGAGTCCTGGGAGCTTCTTGGGCACTCGACATCTATTTTTGAAGAACCGTGGCCGAAAGCAGATCCTGCACAGCTCGTTTTCGAAACCGTTTCGTGGGTGATTCAGGTCAATGGCAGGGTTCGCGCGACCGTTGTGGCCGCTCCAGATTGCGTCAAAGAGGAAATTTTGGCGTCTGCGCGGTCTGACGAGAAGATTCAACGATATTTGGAAGGAAAGACGATCGTGAAGGAAATTTTTGTCCCGGGGAAGATTGTGAACTTTGTCATTGAATAATGGCTGCCACATGCGTCAACAGCAGGCACATCATGAGCTTATCCAGATCCTCCGGCACGGCGGGGTGATTGTGTATCCTACGGAAACCGCGTATGCGATCGGATGTGACGCCACAAATACGAAAGCGATTCGTCGGGTTTACGCGATCAAAAGTCGCGCGTTTACCAAGCCGCTCCCTATTATTGTGTCCTCGATGTGGATGGCGAATGCTTGGGTGCGGTGGCCGCGCGGCGCAAAAAAAATGGCAAAACAATTTTGGCCGGGGCCGCTGACGCTTGTGCTCCCAAAAAAACAGTTGCCCGGTGTACTCACCGCAGGACGGCGGAATGTCGCGGTTCGGATGTCTTCCCATCCCATTCCTCTTCTTCTTGCGCGCGCGCTCGGTCGGCCGATCGTTTCAACAAGCGCGAATGTATCGGGTGAAAAAGCGTGCTATACTCTGCAGGAGGTGAGGAAGCAACTCGCGTCACGCAAGATGGACGGTTGGTTGGATGGCGGACGACTGCGCCGTCGGCCTCCCTCAACAATTGTGGATTGGATGCAAGGCACGCCGACCATTACTCGTCAGGGAACGATTCGGATATGAGCCTTCATTTCCCAACGTATTTTCAAGGATCGCTCCGACGGGAGATTCGGGAGCTGTATGGCTCTGTGGGTTTTTTGACGTTTGCGGTTTCAGCCATCCAATTATTCGAGGCGGCATATCTCTATGCGCTGGGATACTCTTTGCGCCAGATTATGCTTTTTTGGTTGATTGTTTATCTCTTGGATCTCGTCTTGTTGCCATTGGGCGCGATTGTGGCCCTTCGCCACGGATATGAACACGCGATGCTTTATTCGAGTTTTTTTATGGTGTTGTATTTTATGACACTTGTGCTTTTACCCGGGTTGCACATCTTATTTTTTGTTGCGCCGGTGTTTTTAGCCGTTCAGAAGGCGCTGTATTGGCCGGCGTACCATGCGGATTGCGCGACATACATGAATCCCAAAGATGAGGGCGGGGAAATCGCGATGATGCGCGCGATTGCCGTTATTGCTTCGATCCTCGGACCGGTGTTCGGTGGCATTATGATTGCCACGGTGGGATTTACCGCATTGTTTGTGCTCGTGTGCGTCTTGATTGTATGCTCGAATCTTCCCCTGCTTTCAACGCGCGAGGTCGTCGTTGCGAAAACGGAAAGGTTTCGTTCTTTTTATCTGCACTGGCTCGCGCCAGAGCGCCGGAGAAATTTATTTGCGTATGTGGGATTTGGAGAGGCAGTGGTTGATGTGGTTGTCTGGCCGATTTTTCTCATGCTGGCGTTGTCGAGCTATCTTTCTACGGGCATTCTGTTTTCCGGTGCCACATTACTCACAGCTTTGCTCATGCTCTGGATCGGGCGGGTCACGGATCATGTTCATCGCGTCAGGTTTTTGCGCTGGAGTGCGGTCGTGACGGCGATGTCGTGGTTGCTTCGGCCGCTGGGGATTGCGCCCTTGCATTTTTTTGCGTTTGACACGTTTGGAAGGTTTTCCCGCGAATCTCTGGGAATTCCGCTTCTTTCGCTCACGTATGATGACGCCAAGAATCATGATCTTATGCACACGATCGTTAATTATCAACTAAGTCTGGCATTCGGAAAAGCGTTATCCGCGTTTGCGTTGTTTGTTCTGTTTTCCGTGACCTCGACGATGACCCACGCATTTTTCATTGCCGCGGGGTTCTCTCTGCTTTTTACCCTTTGGAAGCCGACACCGGCGCCATCTTGATTTTCTTTTTAAATGTTTACGCGAGCGGAGATTCAGCATCTTGTAAGGAAATATCAAATTATTCCTTCTCGAAAGCGCGGGCAGAATTTTCTTGTTGACCATGCGTCGGTGAAGAGCCTTTTGGGAGCTGCAGATCTTCAATCGTCGGACACGATTCTTGAGATTGGCGCAGGACTCGGCGTGGTGACAATCCCGCTCGCACAACGGTGTGCTTCTGTGATTGCGGTCGAGGTGGATCGCGCGCTGGAGGCGCCTCTGCGGTTGTTGGAAAGACGGTATCCCAATCTCCGCATTGTTCGCAATGATATTTTGCAGTGTGCGCTCGGTGATCTCGTCTCTGAAAGCCTGCGCCCTTATAAAATCATCGCGAGTCTTCCGTTTAATATCACATCGCATTTTATTCAGAAGGTTCTCACTAGCGATGTCCGGCCGCAGGCGATGACGCTGATTATCCAATACGAAGTTGCCGAGCGGATTGTTGCCGAACCTGGCGCAATGAGTCTGCTTTCCCTTTCATGTCAGCTCTATAGCCAGCCGCGGCTCGTCCAAAAGATTCCCGCTTCCGCGTTTTGGCCACAGCCGGACGTGGACGCCGCGATCATTCATTTTGCGAACATTCAGCGGCCGAGCGCATTTCAAATCGACGCAGATCTGGAGCGGCGATTGTTTCACTTGGCGCACGCGGGATTTTCTGGAAAGCGAAAACAGCTCCGCAATACATTATCCGGAACAATGCAGATCAATAAGGCGGCAATGGATCACCTGTTGGATCAAGCGGGGATTGCTCCTCAAGCGCGGCCGCAGGAGCTGAGCGTGGAGCAGTGGATTGCCTGTGCGCGTGTTGCAGGAAAAGAAAAAGAATGATATAATCATATCAAATAAACATTTCCAACGCGGATGTATTATACCGACGAAGGTCATCTTGTTTTCAATCGGCGGAAGCGGCAGGTGCTTTTTGGTTTTATCTTTCTGATCAGCGCTTCATCCCTTGGTTTGGGAGTGGCGGGGTTTTTTAATACCCTGAATGCGCCGTTTGCGTCTACGGGGGTAACTTCTAGCGGCGACGCGCTTCTTTCCGATGAGGAGCTTCAACAAAAAGAGCTTGAGGCCTTAAAAGAGAAGGACACGGACGGTGATGGATTGACCGATTACGTCGAAATTTATATTCACGGGACTTCGGCCTATTTAGAAGATACCGATAGCGATGGAGATTTGGATGGGGTGGAAATTGCGGCAAAGGAAAATCCTAATTGCCCGAAGGATCAGAATTGCGCGCCAACGACCTCCGGAGGGTTGCCAGCAGAAAATACGAACCAGGATGGGGTGACGGGTTCAACGCCCGCGGGTGAGGACGTTGATGCGGACGCTTTGCGGCAAACGCTTCTGCAACAGGGGATGGATCCGAATTTGCTAAATCAAATAGATGACAAGACGTTAAAAGAATTGTATAATGAGACTGCGCGTGAGCAAACGATTCCCGCTGATAATCCGGCCGCGGCGGCAAACGACAATAGCAACACTGCGAAAACGCCAGTCGGAAACCTCACCGCAGATCAAGTCCGGGCATTATTGATCGAAAATGGAGCGGATCCCAAGGAGTTGGAGACGATTTCCGATGAAGAGTTGTTGAATCTTGCACAAGAAGTGGGATCGGAAATTGAGCAGACGGAGAAGTAAGAATAGAAATCCATGGTATCTTGGCACGATGTCATCCTGAACGCAGTGACTCTCTAGTCATATCTAATGAAGTGCGACAACGACATTTCATGAACCCCAAAAAGCCCATTGTTTTGGCGTTGATCGTTTTCGGAGCGGTTTTTTTCATGCTCGCGATCAATACGAGGTCAGCGATTGGACTCCCCGTGCCCGTTGCTCCTCAAACTCGCGCGCCGGAAGAAACGATTTCGGAACGTCTGGAAAAAGCCTGGGATCACTTGTGGGCGGTGATGCGCCGGAATGTCCTTCGGACGTTCGTGGAACGATTCGCGTATGACACCGCAGTTCAGCTCGCAGAAGGCGATTGGGGTCATGCCGCGCTGATCTTTCAAGATCCTTGGGGTACTTTTTTCGAAGACGCCAAGGATGCCGCTCTCGGATCTTTTTTTGATACATTGGGACGGGAAAACGGATTTGTAAAATTGAATCTCTGCGAGCCGTCTTCAATCAAGGCAACATTTAATATTACGTTGAGCGTCGGCAGAGACCTCAAACCGAAAGCGCCACGGTGCACCTATAGCCAGCTTTCAAAACGCTGGGGGGAAGTCAAGAAAAATCCGGATAAATTTTTGAAGCAATTCCAAGCGGCGTTTGATGCCAATCAGAATGATCTGGGGATTGCGTATTCTCTGCGTTCGAGCGCGGTTGACCAGATTAGCAAAGAAATCACCGAAAAGGAGCTGGAGCGCAAAGAGGGAGAAGGGTTTAAAGCGAAAAAATCTCAAGTCGGTGGAAATATTGAAACTCCCGCGCAGACCGTCAAAGAAACATCGAAGAAGCCCGCGGATGAAGCGGCAAAGGCGGAAACTGAATCCACGGGTGATATCTTTGCGGATGCGTTAGGGATTTTTAGCCGGACATTAATTTCTCGGCTGACCACCCAGGCAATTGAGGGGATCTTTAAGCAGAAACCGTCCGGTGGCGGGAGTGGCGGAAGTTTTAGCATTTTTGGCGGACAGACCGCGCGCTCGGCCGCGGTTGGGCGCGATCAGTTTGCGACGTTGAATCGTCCGAATCTGATTTCGACGGCGTCACTGGATCCTTTGAGCGATTTAAGCGTCTGCCTTGGCGATGATGACTCTCGCGACAACTGCGGGGTGGATTCAAAATTTGCAGACGCCATTCGGGATCAGGCGACTGTGCGCGAGGCGGTGGAAGGAAAAGATGGGAATAATCAGTATAATCTGGGTTCGGCAGTGGTGGGGTATCTTTCCAGCGCGACAGCCAATAATCCCACCCAGCCGGAGGTGAACGGCAATCTTCCTTATAACAGCCTTTTACTTCTTCGGAAATATCGCGTCATTCCGGCGACATGGGAGCTTGCCGCGGCGTACAGTTTGAATTACGGAAAGCCCGGTCTTACCTTAAAGGAGCTCATGGATGCGTATGATGATGCGGGTTCACCATATTATCACATGGTGGATCCGGACTGGGTGCTGACCATTCCCGCGTTCCAGTGCGCCAAGAAGGGATTTGTGACGGATGTTCAAGATCAGAGCTGTACGCAAACCGATCAGGAACGCACGGATCTTTCGGAAGGCGTTGCGGAGCAGTCGTGCACGCTCGAAGGGCAAGAAGACCCGCCGGGTTCCGGCCGGTCGTATCACGATTTTAACGACGACGGGATTTGCGATGCGACCACGGATCAAAAAACCATTTGTCAGCGCAAACAAGAGTGCGTGGATGAACAGTCGTGTGTTGCGAAAGACGCCAACGGAAAATGTTTAGAGTTTGGTTACTGCACGGCCGAAGCGAGCGTATGGGCGTTTGACGGCGATCAATGTCAAAATGTTTTTTCAACCTGCAGCGCGTATCAAAATACGCGCACCGATCAGCAATCCTCGTTTTTGAAAAATACTCTTTCTTTTGCGGATTGCGCGGCGTCGTCCGCACAAGGGTGTAAGCAATACTGCGCGGAAGCGGGAACGAACGAGGGTTTTGCTTGTACCTATGATTTGCATAATGGATTGCAGGACTCTTCCGGCTCTCGGGAGCAAGTTTTTTTCTTGAATAACACCGCCCAGCAGGCGGTTTGTGAAGAATCCGAGGCCGGATGCAGTGGGTTTATTCGCACCATCGGCGGATCCAACATTGTCGCCAACAGCTCCATGGAGTTCTACGGCGGAACGAAAGATGACGCGTTGGAGGATCAGTTTGGATTTTGTAGCGAGGAATCGTTTACGCCGGGGAAAGCGTGTGTTCAGCATTCGGATTGCGGAGGGGCGGCAACGTGCGATGGATGGACGAAGCGCGGGTTAGGTTTACAAATGTTGGCTGTGGCCGGCAAGAGCGGAGGAACGGCGGTGCGCCTCCTGCCATCGAACGGGAACAGTTTCCGTCAAATCATTGAGACGGGAACCCCGTTGGCGTATCGAACCTTCACATCAACCGTCGAGGCGTCTACCAATGATCCAGACTGTGTTCTTGTTGCTTCCATTCGAGATAAAGGAAATTCCAACCCCACATCGTTTTTGAATGGCGAGCTTCCGGTAGGAAATACGGAAACCTTTACATTTACGTTTACTCCTTTTGCAAGCACAGTGACCGCGACCGCGCTCGAACTTGACCTCTTCAGCAATCCTGCCTGCGCGATTGAGATTGAATCCGTGAAATTGGAGGAAGGCACAACGTCCAGCGGCGTATCGGGTTACGGTGAATCGAAAGATACCGTTTATTTCACCGGAGAGCGGCGCAGTTGTGAACCCGCGTATGTGGGATGTCGAGAATATGTATCGTCCGACGGCGGCCAGAATGTTCCCGGGGTTGTCCGCAATCATCCAGACTTCACCTGTTCGTCGGAGTTTGTGGGATGCAAGGCGTATCGCGAAGAGCCGACTACAAGTTTTTTCCACGATCGGTATGTGGATCCGGACACCCAGCGCGTCGCGGAACGCACCGGCCTTTACTGCTTCAATAATCAAAGCAAGTCCTGCTACGACAACGCGGATTGCCCGGGGAGTTTCTGCGCGCCGTCCGTTTCCGTCATTCCTGACACCGGGAAGCAGTGCAGTGCCCAATTCGAAGGATGCGAGGAATTTACGAATCTGGATGTCGTCCAAAAAGGGGGAGAGGGTCGCCAATATTACACATCCATTCGACCCTGCATGAAGCCGGACGTCAACCAGTGCGGAACATTTTTTGCCTACTACAACCGCGGAGAGGAGGGCATTCAGTTAGCGACGTACCTTTTGCAGAAAGACGGCGCAGGCGGGCCGCATTTGAATGATAAGCCGGCAGAGTGGATGAATGACTGCGATGAAGAAAAGTTTTTGACTGGCGAAGATCCGAACTGCCGCCAGCTGATTGATGCGGCCGGAGATCGGTATTATGTTGAATTTGATCATACCGTCACTTGCTCCAATCAATGTGTGTCTCTGCGGAACACGCTGGATCAGCAGACGTATGACGCAGTGCCATCGGAGTCGGTTTCGTGTCCGAAGGCGGCAAACAATTGCCGACAGTATAAAGGGAATACCGGCAATAATGTCCGAGAAGTCTTTGAGGATCTGTTCCATGCGGATATTCAAGGTTGGCAGTTTGGAACTTTCGCAACCGATACGCTCTTGCCTGGCGCGGACGGGTCTATTGCCCATCAAGGCGGGAGGGTTGAAACCGAGGCGTTGAACGCGGAACGTCTGGATGGACAAACCGGCCTTGTGGCTGGACGGTCGTACACTGTGGATTTCTGGGCGATTGGCGCGGGTAGCGGAGATACGCTGGAAATTTCGTTTAATCACGCGCCGAGCGGAAAGAAGTATTTTACCTATCGCGCGGATCAAACTCATTTGCCGAAAATCCAGCCGCCGAGCGGGAATTGGCAGAAGTTTACTGTGGGGCCGGTAGCGGTGGATTGGGATCCTACGGGCGACGAGACCCTGCTTGTAGAGGCGATGTCGTCCGCAACGCGGCTGGATAATATTCGTTTGGTTGAGAGTGATAACCGATTTTTGATAAAAGGATCCGCGAAACTGTGCCAGGGGAATGAAAATTGCTCAAAATATCAAGACACGGAAACGAGCGAAACCTTTACGCTTAAATCTTTCTACCGCTTGTGTCCGGTGGGTCAGTTGCGGTGCGAGGCTGTGATTGACACGCATAATCGGACGGTGTTTTCCGCAAAACAGTTTGATTACAAAAAAACATCTAAGCTCGTTCCAGCACACAGCGTGACGACGCTCATCAACGATGAGGCGGTGGCGTGCGAACCGTCCGTAAAGGGATGTACATTACTCGGCGAACCAAAGCTTACGACATCCAATCAACTTGATCCAGACGAACCGTTTAAGAAAACCCCAATCATTGTTGATCCGGATTTATACGAGCAGGCGCTGTGCGATGAAAGCGAAGTATCTTGTGATATTTATGACAGCGAGGACGGGACGACCTATTTCAAAGATCCGGGGTCTAGCACCTGCACGTACCGTGAAAATGTGACGGTGGGCGGCGAGGCCGCAACCGGCTGGTTCCGCGTCGGAACAGACATTCCGTGTCCAGTAGATGCTTCTCGCGGGTGGCCAGTCCCCATTGGCGAGGTGTGTACGCAGTACTGTGAAAAAGACGCCCTGTACAACGGCGACTATCTGGATACCGGACTGCCCTGCACAGCCGATGATCAGTGCGGAACGGGTGGTGCTTGTACCGGAGGACAGGCCGCAAGCGCGGGTGGTTCGTGTACAACGAATGCCGATTGTGGTAATGAGAATATTTGTGACTACGTTGTTGGCCAGTGTTCTGTCGCCAACAACCAATGCACGGAGTTTGTGGATCCCAACGATCAGGACGGCGAGGCGTCCTACTTCTTCATCAATAACGACCGCATCAAAAAATTTGAGGCGAATGATTATGATCCCAAAGCGGGGAACATTGCCTTTGTGGATACGAGTCAGGCCGCGCAGTTGAGCCTGAACAGTAATTTCTACTGCCAAGGAACTGGCGGGGTGGATGTCGCGGACGGCATTTCGGTGACAGAATCTCTCCCCACGAGTTTGGGCGGATTCAAATGCACAGAAGGCGCGGCAGATTGCACGTCGCTCAATCCAGATTTGATCTGCGAACCGCTGGACACGCCCGCGCAACCGAATGCCTGTTCGAGTTGTTCTGTGGCGTTAAATTGCGGGGATATCGGCTTGCCGTGCTGTGCGGGTGTTGCCGTATGTCAAGGCGGAGATTTGAATGGACGGCAGTGTCAAACCAACACCGATTGTGACGATGGCGGCGCCGGAGGTACGTGCGGATCGTTTGCAGGTGTGTGCTCCGAGAATTCATCCCTGTGCACGACGGACGGTGAGTGTGCGGCTCGTTCGGCGGGAGTTTGTCGGCCGTTTTGCACCGGCAACACGGTTATTGGCGTCCGGCGGGATCGCGCGTGCGATCAGTATCTCGCCTGTACGCAAGAGCAGGTGGTGACCGCGGCGAACGGAAAATCCCAGACGATTTGTCTTGAGCGGCGGCTGTGCGAAGAATGGACGCCGAACGGTTGTGGAAGGTATTCGGATGACGGCGGCGTGCTTGGGAATGAAACCGTGGCAAACAAGATTTTTGGTGCGGATAAAACACCGATTGGAACGCGGACGGTGAATTTGGATCGCGTTGGAAGCCGCACGACCTATAATACCGTTGGCGTGGATTGGGGAGATGGGAAAGAAGTGACAGGATCTTTTCCGGTTTCGAGTATGCCCGTTCAGGCGCAGATCACCTCGGACATTGAAATTCCGAACGCGGATTTTAGTCTAACAAAAAATGGTGACTTTGGCGCCCCGCCCGCGCGGTGGTCGGCAGGCGGTGCGTGCACGCTCCTGCGATCCTTTCGAGATACGCAGGGAGGCAATCAAAACAGTAACTACTACCTTGAATTGAAGGCGGCTTCCATGGACGGGTCTTGCTACCCGGCCGCAAGCGTTGAATTGCCGGTCTCCGGCTTCGCGCAGGATTTTGACAGTGTGATTGTGAGTTTTGATGCCTATGCAAATTCTGAACAGGTGGATCTTGCTCGGGAGGGACTCATCGTCACCCTGCGCGCTTTTGGCTCGGATCCCGATGGCGCGGGTGCGAAAAACAATCGGTATGCCAATCTTTCCAATTCGCGAGAGAAGGTCGGGACTTCTTGGGGGGCGCATGCAGTTCAGCTCCAAGAGGAATGTTCCAATACGGAAGCGGCGTGTGATTTCACGCATCCGGGTATCGAGCGGATTGAACTCTCATTTTACCTTTCAAACACTGCGGAAGAAGGGCATCGGATCTATATTGATAACGTCAAGCTGAAACCCTCGCTGGCGATTCGCGAGACCGCGACCTCCGCATTGGAGACGTACGGACAGTCGTTTTTGGATGACGCGAATAAGCTAGAAACATCGAATGCCGCGAACTGCGTCAATAAATATAACTGTATTGACGCGGACGAAAAAAATGACGGCGAATGGAATGTCGCGCTCGGTCCACGAGATGCAAACGGAGACTCTCATAAGGCCGTTTCCTTAGGTGAGCGTTCCATTGGCGCGCATTGCGCACCCAATCAGTCTTGTGAGCAATTTTATATCACGGTGGATATGGGGTCGAATGCCATTGTGGATAATGCCGGACCCTGTTCGGATGTGAACGTGCGTGATTCGGGATGCGATCTGTGGGTTGTGGAAAACGGAACGGCGGCGGGGGATGCGTATGAAGTATGGGTCAGCGATTCCACAAACATCAACCAGTTTAAGTGTGTTGGCGGCGGTCGGGGCGATCGAGAGGGATACTTTGATATTGCAGGGACAGGTCTAGATCGCATTCGCTATGTTCATATTCGCGAGTTAGGATGCGTTACGAGAAATGAACGCATCACGACGTGCGGCGGTAGTGGGAATGTCATTGATTTTACAGGGGTGTCTTGCGAGACTGGAAAACCGTTTGGGGTGGGAGGCGCGGATATTGACGCCGTGGTCTCTTTGCGGAGTGTTACGGATTTTGACTACGTCGGGCCGAATTGCCGTGCGTATCCAGATTCGGACGCGCTCTCTTGTACATTCCAAGACGAAAAAACCGGCGAGTTGCACGTGGGCTGGATGGGATACTGTCTCGAACGGCATCCGTCCAATCCGGAGTGGTGCTTGAATTGGTATCCGGTGGATCAGATCCCGGGCGCGCCGGATGTGTTTGGTCAGGATGATGCCGCGCTTACCCGCAGTCCGCTTTATTACTGTGAAGAAACCCGTCAGGCGGAATTTGCATATTCCTCACCGCGCTGGGTCTGTTTGAGTCATGAGGAGAGTGGTGGCGGGCCAGACCGATGTAATGTTTTAGCGAGGGTAAGTAAGCCAACGGCAAAAGCTTATTCGTTAACCCCAGAAAATTGGCAACTTGGTCGTGGGTCTGAAGATCCAGCATATGTGGAGCCGTATTGTAAAGATAATACATATGGTGAGGCCTGTGGTGATTGTATGCCAGATCCTGATAATTATGGAGATCAGGGATGTATTACGGGTGGGGATATGAGCGAATGTGCGCTTCATGGGCAATGGGATAATGGAGATCCAGCTAAAAATCACAAAAGCGATGTTGTGTTAAAAAATTGGTCTGCAGACTGTGCTTGGAATGATTACGGCGACTGTAAAACAGATCTTAAACAATATTGGGCCTCGGTTGAGACTTGGCAATTTGGAGATGATGGCGACCATGAGAATCATTGTGTAAATGACGCTTGGGAAGATGGCACTGGGCCGAATAGTGAGAACGATGACTGTGATGATGTGGGTGGGGATGGGGACGCCGGAGAGTGTCGTTACGATGAAAATATCACAACGTATACGGATTCGTTGTATCCCTCGAATCAAGTTTTGCCACAGCAATGCACCCGGCTCGTCAATGTCGTGGATCAGTTTGGGCAGGGCATGCCGTATGCGGCGCGGATTCAAGGGGGGTTGGGTAACACCGAACACCCGATCGGTTTGGCTTATTCTTCCGCGTGTTCCCCATACGGCGCGTCGTCCAACATCCAGAATATTCAACAAATCGGAATCTGTGGCGGGGCGGATAATTGTCAATTTGACCCTGTGACCGGAAATTGCGCTGGCGATCCCGCTTGTGTTTTTACGCCCACGCCAATCACCCTCTACCATCCGTACAATGTAGCGAATAACAAAGTTGGTAGTGCTTGCTCCACCACAGACCGTGGCGGCGCGTTCTACGCCTGCGGAAACGGCGCGGGAACCGGAACGTCATGGGTGTGCAATGGCGGAACCTATGCTGGACTCGCCTGTGTCACGGACGTGGATTGCCCGGGCGGAACTTGCCGACAACTCACCGCCCAGTGCAATGAAAACTACGACGATGCTGTTACTGGCCGCCTCAATCAACTTTTTGCGCAATCGTTCAATACCTATTATTGGGATAACGCGGCGGGTGTTTGGAAATCCGAGCAAGGCAGACGTGGGGTTTGGAGTCGGCCACAAACCGTGTGCGCGGGCGGCGTTCGAGGAAGCGGTCAATTCTGCGGCATTGCTCCACGCGTGGAGAGCATGAAAGTCAATGACGTGACGAGTGGGCCAAGCGCCACCATTCGGCTGAACGGTGAAAACCCGGTGGCGAAGTTCACATTTGACACAAAAGAAGATTCCGAGCAGAAGCCGATTAAAGACATTGCCATTGCATGGGACGATGATGACGTTGTCTTCGGCCTTCAAGGAACGAATCATGGCCGCGTGTATCGTTGTCCTGTAGATTTGGATGCAGGCGGAAAGAAAATCTGTGCATCCTGCCCAGGCAAGGGGGTTCTGGATACGGATCCTGCCAGTGCCGACTACGGCGCGTGTGTGTATACGAATTTTCCCAAGATTCAATTGCAAGACAACTGGCAGTGGTGTAGTAATGTGGATAACAGCGGATTATGTTATGATGAAGGCGTTTTGGAAAAGTGGATCCCATACGAAGGCAATATTATTGTAAAACCCTGATGCGATTTTTTCGAAAACAATTCGTCTATCCTGAACGCGCAAAAATCATCACCGCGCTGATCGCGCTTGGCGTCTTTGGCCTCGCAACCTCGGTAGCCGCCAGCGCGTTTGATTCCATTGTGAATGGCATAGCCGGAACGATTTTTAGTTTGATTTTGGCGATTCTCGGCCGCGTGCTTTTAGTCCTTATTGATTTGCTCCTGAAAGTGGCGTCGTATAACAGCTTTTTGGACACCGCGGCTGTGCAGATCGGATGGAAACTCGTTCGCGACATCTGCAATCTCGGTTTTGTGGTCGGGATGCTCATGATCGCATTCGGGACGGTGCTGAATATCGGGTCGTATCATGCGAAGAGCCGCCTGACGAAGCTCCTCCTCATGGCGATTCTTATCAATTTTTCCAAAGGTATTACCGGGTTCCTGATTGACATCTCCCAAGTGGTCATGCTCACTTTCCTTCAGGCGCTTCGGGCAACGGCCGCAGGGAACATCACGGAAGGTTTTGGGTTGAGAGAGATGTTGGCGATTCGCGCATCAACGGAAGATGTTGACTTTACAGCAATTATTGGTGCGTATACGCTGGCCGTCATTATGATCTTTCTTGCCATTGTCATCATTATTGGCCTGATCGTCAAATTGCTCTATCGGATTGTGTCGCTGTGGGTGTTGGTGATCTTTTCGCCGGTGGCGTACGTGGCGTCCGTTGTTCCGGGATTGAGCAAGTACAGTTCCCAATGGTGGGGAAAACTCGGAGATAACCTCACGAGCGGTCCGGTCATTGCCTTTTTCTTATGGCTCGCGATGTCTATTGTAGCGGTAACGAATAATGCAGGGTCTGAAGTGATTGTATTTGATGGGAATGCAACCGATCGTTTAGTCGGGGGTGAGAGAGATGAAATTGCGGCGGCGGCAAGCGAGGCGTCGTCCGCGGGCGCGGTGGCCAACTATATGATTATGGTGGTGTTCCTGACCATGGCCATGCAATTTGGTTCGGCCGCCGGAGACGCGGGCGCAAAGGCCTTTGGGAATATCACATCGAAGTTGAACAACGGCGCAAAAAGTATGGTGAAGGGCGTACGGGATTACGGCATTCAGCGCACAAGCGCGGCAACCGGGGTTCAGCTCTCGCCGTCCGAATGGATTAAGGG